>NZ_KV813325.1:9904-286835 GCF_001813645.1 Pseudomonas sp. HMSC063H08 | reverse complement strand
CGTGGAAGTTCGAGTCTTCTCCTGGGCACCATCTTCAAGACAAACAGCCGAGCATCGCTCGGCTTTTTGTTGTCCGCGATTTTTCCCTTCGAGCCACGCCACCTCCCCCCGCTCGCCGCGGCGCCGACCCCGGAAATGAAAACGGGCCGCATGCGCAGCCCGTTCCGTCATCGCCCCGCTATCCGCCTCAGGCGAATGGATGGCGCAGGATGATGGTTTCGTTGCGGTCCGGACCGGTGGAGATGATATCGATCGGCGCACCCACCAGTTCTTCCACGCGCTTGATGTAGGCGCGGGCGTTGGCCGGCAACTCTTCCAGGGTCTTCGCACCCACGGTCGACTCGCTCCAGCCGGGCATTTCCTCGTAGACCGGCTGCAGGCCGATGTAGCTGTCGGCATCGGTCGGCGCTTCCAGCACATCGCCATCGGCATTCTTGTAGCCGACGCACAGGCGCACCACGTCCAGACCATCGAGCACGTCGAGCTTGGTCAGGCACAGGCCGGAGATGCTGTTGATCTCGATGGCGCGGCGCAGGATCACGGCATCGAACCAGCCGCAGCGACGAGCGCGACCGGTGGTGGCACCGAACTCGTGGCCGCGCTTGGCAAGGTAGGCGCCGACGTCGTCGAACAGCTCGGTCGGGAACGGACCGGAGCCGACGCGAGTGGTATAGGCCTTGGTGATACCCAGTACGTAGTCCAGGTACAGCGGGCCGAAGCCGGAACCGGTGGCGGTACCGCCAGCGGTGGTGTTGGAACTGGTCACGTAGGGATAGGTGCCATGGTCGATGTCCAGCAGCGATCCCTGGGCGCCTTCGAACATGATGTCCTTGCCGTGCTTGCGCAGGTCGTGCAGGGTCGCAGCGACATCGGCCATCATCGGCTTGAGCAGCTCGGCATACTCCATCGCCTCGTCCAGGGTCTTCTGGAAGTCGATGGCCGGCTCCTTGTAGTAGTGCTGCAGGACGAAGTTATGGTAGTCCAGCAGCTCGCCCAGCTTGGCGGCGAAGCGCTCGCGGTGGAACAGGTCGCCGACGCGCAGGCCGCGACGCGCCACCTTGTCCTCGTATGCCGGGCCGATGCCACGACCGGTGGTGCCGATCTTGGCTTCGCCGCGGGCCTTCTCGCGCGCCTGGTCGAGGGCGACGTGATAGGACAGGATCAGCGGACAGGAAGGACTGATGCGCAGGCGCTCGCGCACCGGCACGCCCTTCTCTTCCAGCTTGGTGATTTCGCGCAGCAGCGCATCCGGCGCCAGCACCACGCCATTGCCGATCAGGCACTGCACGCCTTCGCGCAGGATGCCCGATGGAATCAGGTGCAGGACGGTTTTCTCGCCATCGATCACCAGGGTGTGGCCAGCGTTGTGACCACCCTGGTAGCGAACTACGGCAGCCGCCTGCTCGGTGAGCAGGTCGACGATCTTGCCCTTGCCCTCATCACCCCATTGGGTGCCCAGGACTACGACATTCTTACCCATAACACTTGTCCCCATCGTGGAAGTTCGATGCCGGCCGCGGCCGGCGGAATCTCAGGACGCCAGCGGCGCCACCTGCCAATTGCCATCGCGCAGCGCCAGCTGCCGGTCGCAGCCCGCCTCGCGCGCAGAAGCCGCATCCTGCCCGGGCAGAGCCTGGACGACACGCTGCCCGTCGCGGCGCAGTCGTTGCACCGCCTGCCAGAGCCCGGCCCCTTCGGCCGGCGCCCAGATACCCGATACAGCCTGGTCCAACCGGGCCTGGCCGAGAGTGACCAGGCTTTTCAGATCGGTGGAGAAACCGGTGGCCGGGCGGGCGCGCCCGAAATCGGCACCGATATCATCATAGCGACCGCCCTGGGCGATGGACTGGCCAACGCCGGGCACGAAGGCCGCAAACACCACGCCGGTGTGATAGTGATAGCCACGCAGCTCGCCGAGGTCGAAATACAGCGGCAAGCCGGGGAAACGTCCAGCCAGCGAATCGGCGATCTCGATCAGCTCGTTCAGCGCCACCTGGACATCGGCCGGCGCCGCCGCCAGACGGGCACGGCCCTGCTCCAGCGCATCGCGGCCGCCGCATAGCTCGGCCAGCGCACGCAACATGCCGCGCAGCTCGGCAGGCAGGTCGGCAGTCAGCGCCTCGACCTCGTCCACCGCCTTGCGCTGCAAGGCATCGAACAACTGCTGCTCGACTTCGCCGGACAGCCCTGCCGCGCGCGCCAGGCCGCGGTAGATACCGACATGGCCGAGGTCCATGTGCACGTCCGGCACTTCCGCCATCTCGAGCATTTCCAGCATCAGGCTGATCACCTCGACATCGCTGGCAGGGCTCGGATCGCCGTACAGCTCGGCGCCCAGCTGGATCGGACTACGCGAAGTGGACAGCGCGCGCGGCTGCGCATGCAGCACACTGCCGGCATAGCACAGGCGGCTCGGTCCCTCGCGGCGCAGGCTGTGCGCATCCATCCGCGCCACTTGCGGCGTAATGTCGGCACGGAAACCCATGAGCCGGCCGGACGCCGGGTCGGTCACCTTGAAGGTGCGCAGGTCAAGATCCTGTCCCGCACCGGTGAGCAGCGACTCCAGGTATTCGATATGCGGGGTCACGACGAACTCGTAACCCCAGCGGTGGAACAGATCCAGCACCTGACGGCGGGCTGCTTCGATGCGCGCCGCCTCCGGGGGCAGCACCTCTTCGATCCCATCTGGCAGCAGCCAGCGGTCTACCGTTGCCATTTCGCCTCTCCCCTTTCAGCCGGGCGGCACATCATCAGTGAATCCAGTAAAGAAGCAGGGTGCCGAGCAGCATGCTGCCCAGCCCCACGAGACGCAGGTGACGGTCGCTCAGCCGGCCGATGCCGGTGACCGCCTCGCGCCATTGTCGCGGACACAGGAACGGCAGGATGCCTTCCAGCACCAGCACGAGACAAAAAGCGATGCCGAATTCCTGCCACATGATTCTCGCGGACGCAAAAAAGCCGGGATTTCCCGGCTGGCTCATCATAACACGATTTCTCCGGCGGGCGCTGCCGCCCGCCGGAGAGCCGAGTATTACTTGTTGGCCTTGTTCAGATAGCGGAAGAACTCGCTGCTCGGATCGAGCACCAGTACGTCGCGCTTCTCGGCGAAGCTTTCGCGATACGCCTTCAGGCTACGGTAGAAGGAATAGAACTCCGGATCCTGGTTGTAGGCCTTGGCGTAGATCGCGGCAGCCTTGGAGTCGCCGTCACCGCGGGTCTCTTCCGACTCGCGGTAGGCTTCGGCAACGATTACCCGGCGCTGGCGATCGGCGTCGGCACGAATGCCTTCGGCCAGTTCGCGACCCTTGGCGCGGTGCTCGCGGGCCTCGCGCTCACGCTCGGTGCTCATCCGCTCGAAGACGCTGCGGTTGACTTCCTTCGGCAGGTCGATGGCCTTGACCCGCACGTCGATCACCTCGATACCCAGCTCCTTCTGCGCCATGCGGTTCAGCGAAGCGGTGATGTCGCCCATCAGCGCGTCGCGCTCGCCCGATACCACTTCATGCAGGGTACGCTTGCCGAACTGGTCGCGCAGACCCGCTTCGAGACGCCGCGACAGGCGCTCGTCGGCGATCTGCTTGAGGCCCGAGGTAGCGGTATAGAAGCGCTCGGCATCCGCCACCCGCCACTTGGCATAGGCATCCACCATCACCGCTTTCTTTTCCAGGGTCAGGAAGCGCTGGGTCGGGGCATCCAGGGTCAGCAGGCGAGCGTCGAACTTGCGCACCTGGTTGACGTACGGGATCTTGAAGTGCAGGCCCGGCTTGACGTCGGACTCGACCACCCGGCCGAAGCGCAACATGACCGCGCGCTCGGTCTGCTGGACTACGTAGACGCTGTTCCACAGGACGATGGCGGCGACGACACCGACGATCAGAGCGATCAAAGACTTGTTGCCCATCAGCGGCTCTCCCTCGTACGCGCGTCTTGCTGGCGCAGGTCGTTGACGATCCGCGACCCCAGGTCGGAAGCGCTGGCGCTGCCACCACCGGCGGAAGCACCGGCACCCGTAGCGGGCGCGGCGTTACGACCATCGATCATCTTGTCCAGCGGCAGGTAGAGCAGGTTGTTCTGCCCCTGCTGACCGGTCACCAGCACCTTGCTGGTCTGGCTGAAGACTTCCTGCATGGTGTCCAGGTACAGACGCTCGCGCGTCACTTCCGGAGCCTTGCGATATTCCACCAGCAGCTTGGAGAAGCGATCCGCCTCACCCTGGGCGCGCGAAATCACCTCGTCGCGGTAACCGTTGGCTTCTTCGATGATGCGCTGGGCCTGGCCACGCGCCTCCGGCACCACGCCGTTGGCATAGGCTTCGGCCTGGTTCTTCTCGCGCTGCTCGTCCTCGCGGGCCCGGATCACGTCGTCGAACGCTTCCTGCACCTCACGCGGGGCCTGGGCGCTCTGGATGTTCACCTGGGTCACGGTGATACCGGTCCTGTAGGTATCCAGGAAGCGTTGCAGGCGCTCGCGCACCTCGGTCGCCATCTGCTCGCGGCCTTCGGTGAGGATCCGGTCCATGGTGGTGGAGCCGGCGACATGCCGCAGCGCGCTCTCGGTCGCCTGCTGCAGGCTGACCTCGGGCTGGTCGACGTTGAGCACGAAGTCCTGCAGGTTGCTGATCTTGTACTGCACGGTCAGCGGCACTTCGACGATGTTCTCGTCCTCGGTGAGCATCTGCCCCTGCTTGCTGTACGCACGCTCGCGGGTGACGTTCTCCTGGAAGCGCTTGTCGATCGGCGGGAAGTAGAAGTTCAGGCCGGGACCGACCGTCTCGTAATACTTGCCGAAGCGCAGGATGACCGCCTGCTCCTGCTCGTCCACCACATAGATGGCGTTGTACAGCCAGAGCACGGCGAGGATCGCCAGGCCGATGCCGAACAGGCCCAGGCCACCGCCCTTGCCGCCGGAACCGGAGCCGGAACCGTTGCCACTGCGTTTTTTTCCACCGAACAGCCCGTTCAGGCTGTCCTGAAGCTTGCGGAAAGCCTCATCCAGGTCGGGCGGCCCCTTGCGGTCACCACCGCCGCCACCACCACCGCGGCGGCCTCCCCACGGGTCTCGATCGTTGTTGTTCGAGTTGTCACCCGGCTCGTTCCAAGCCATAGCGCTCTCCATCTAGTAACGCGAAACGCGCCTGCGGCGCGGCCACCCATGCTACCGAATGCCCTGCCCGCTGCCAAAAGCAGCGATACGGGCTTTATTGCAAAGTGTGTTGCGCAACGAACTCCGCCGGCTGCCAGCCAGCGCGGCTCGCCAGGCGGTTCAACTCGGCCCGCGGCAGGCGCACCTGCAGCAGGGTACAACCTTCCTCATCGTGCGCCTCGGACTGCACCGCGCCCAGTTCGAACAACTGGGCGCGCAGGCGCCCGAGCCGCTGGGGCAGGCGCAAGGTCCCGACGAAGAGGTCCTCGCCGAGCAGCTCGGCGATGGCCTGGCGCAACAGGTCGAGGCCTTCGCCGGTCTGCGCCGACAGCCAGACGCGCACCGGCTTGCCGGAGTCGTCGCGCTGGATGTGCGGCTCGACCGAGGGTAGCAGGTCGACCTTGTTATAGACCTCGAGCATCGGCAATTCGTTGGCGCCGATCTCGCCGAGCACCGCCAGCACCTGCTCGACCTGCGCATCCCGTTCGGGCTCGTAGGCGTCGATCACGTGCAGCAGGAGGTCGGCGTTGCTCGACTCTTCCAGCGTAGCGCGGAAGGCCTCCACCAGCTTGTGCGGCAGGTGACGGATGAAGCCCACCGTGTCGGCCAGCACCACCGGCCCGAGATCGTCCAGTTGCAGGCGACGCAGGGTGGGGTCGAGGGTGGCGAACAACTGGTTGGCGGCATACACCTCGGAGGCGGTGAGCGCATTGAACAGGGTCGATTTGCCGGCGTTGGTATAGCCGACCAGGGAGACCGCCGGGATATCCGCGCGCTTGCGCCCGCGTCGAGCCTGCTCGCGCTGGCTGCGGACCTTCTCCAGGCGCTGCTTGATCTGGCGGATGCGCACGCGCAGCAGGCGTCGGTCGGTTTCCAGCTGGGTCTCGCCCGGACCGCGCAGGCCGATACCGCCTTTCTGCCGTTCGAGGTGGGTCCAGCCGCGTACCAGCCGCGTGCTCATGTGCTCCAGTTGCGCCAGTTCCACCTGCAACTTGCCTTCGTGGGTACGTGCGCGCTGGGCGAAGATGTCGAGGATCAGCCCGGTCCGGTCGAGTACGCGGCACTCGAACGCTCGCTCGAGGTTGCGCTCCTGGCTGGGCGTCAAGGTGTGGTTGAAAATCACCAGCTCGACGTTTTCGGCCTTGACCAGGTCGTGCAACTCCTCGACCTTGCCACTGCCGATAAGATATTTGGCGCTCGGCTGGTGGCGGGAGACGCTGACGAATGCCACCGTTTCCGCGCCGGCCGAACGCACCAGCTCCTGGAACTCCTGCGGGTCTTCACGCGCCTCGGGGTTCTGCCCTTCCAGATGCACCAGAACAGCCTGTTCCCCACCACCTGGGCGCTCAAAGAACAAAGCGGACTCCCGTCAAGCGTTGCCCGGCTCGGCCGGCTGGTCACCGCTCGGCAGACGCACCGGACGGCTCGGTACCACGGTGGAGATCGCGTGCTTGTAAACCATCTGGCTGACGGTGTTCTTCAGCAGGATGACAAACTGGTCGAAGGACTCGATCTGGCCTTGCAGCTTGATGCCGTTGACCAGATAGATGGAAACCGGGACGCGTTCTTTCCGCAGGGTATTGAGGTAAGGGTCTTGTAGCGAATGCCCTTTTGACATGTGCCGCACTCCTTTAAGGATCGTAGTTTGAAGTAGTCGAATAGGGTGACTTGGCGCCGTCCAAACTCCGGTCTCGCTCCGGAAACAGACGGACAAATTAAGGTCTCAGGCCAATATGGAGACCGTTTTCAGGTATTTCAAGGCACGCGGCAGATTGTCACCTGCTAGGCTGTCCATCCAGTGTAGATGGCTCCAGCTTCGCAGCCAGGTGAACTGGCGCTTGGCCAACTGGCGGGTAGCGATGATGCCGCGTTCGGTCATTTCAGCGTAGGACAGCTTGCCATCCAGGTAATCCCACACCTGACGGTAACCCACGGCTCTAATAGACGGTAATCCTGCATGCAAGTCACTTCTGGCATGCAGTGCTTCGACCTCGGCGATGAAACCCTGTTCCAGCATCTGGCGAAAACGCTGCGCAATCCGCGCGTGCAACACCTGGCGCTGCTCGGGAGCAATCGCCAGCTGAGCGACAGTATACGGCAATTGATTCCTGCCTGACGCGTCAAAATCCGCCTTTTCAGCGCTTTGCCGGCGACGCAGGTCGCTCATCGACACCCCGCCGAGGCGATACACCTCGAGCGCCCGCATCAGTCGCTGCGGGTCGTTGGGGTGGATGCGCGCAGCCGACTCCGGGTCGACCTCGGCGAGTTGCCGGTGCAGCGCCTCCCAACCTTCGGCCAGGGCCTCGGCCTCGATCGCCGCGCGCACCTCGGGATCGGCGCCGGGCATGTCGGCCAGGCCCTCGAGCAACGCCTTGTAATAGAGCATGGTGCCCCCCACCAGCAGGGGAATCCTGCCGCGCGCGGTGGCCTCGGCCATCGCCGCCAGGGCGTCGGCGCGGAATTCCGCGGCCGAATAGCTCTCCGCCGGGTCGCGGATATCGATCAGGCGGTGCGGATAGCGCGCCAGCAGCTCCCGGGAAGGCTTGGCCGTACCGATATCCATGCCGCGGTAGATCAGCGCCGAGTCGACGCTGATCAGCTCGCAGGGCAGCGCATCGGCCAGCGCCATCGCCAGGTCGGTCTTGCCGGCGGCGGTCGGCCCCATGAGAAAGATGGCGGGAGGCAGGGAAGACATCGGAAAGCTCTTGGACAAAGCGCATAGCTTCGGGCTTTGCGCCCGAAGCTGCAAGGCTCAGCGTCCGCGCAGGAAGAGCTTGTCCAGCTCGTCCAGGCCCAACTGGGTCCAGGTCGGACGCCCATGGTTGCACTGGCCGCTGCGTTCGGTGATTTCCATGTCGCGCAACAGGGCGTTCATTTCCGGCAGGGTCAGGCGCCGGTTGGCGCGCACCGCGCCATGGCAGGCCATGGTGCCGAGCAACTCGTTCAGGTGTGCCTGGATACGGTCGCTGGTGCCGTACTCCAGCAGGTCGGCGATGACATCGCGCACCAACTGGGTCGCCTCCGCCTGCTTGAGCAGCGCAGGGATCTGCCGGATCGCCAGGCTTTCCGGCCCCAGGCGCTGCAGCTCGAAGCCCAGGCGCTGGAACCAGCTGGAATGCTCTTCCGCGCAATCCGCCTCGCGCTCGCTGACCGCGATCGACTCCGGCACCAGCAACGGCTGCCCACGCAAGCCTTCGCTGGCCATCGCCACCTTGAGGCGCTCGTAGGTGATCCGTTCGTGGGCCGCGTGCATGTCCACCAGCACCAGGCCGTGGGCGTTCTCGGCGAGGATGTAGATGCCCTTGAGCTGCGCCAGGGCGTAACCCAGCGGCGGGATGTCCTGGGCGCTCTCGGGCAACGCGGCTGGCGCCTCGCCCGCGGGCAACGGCGCGAAGTAGGCCTTGTAGGCGCCACCGGCCTCGGCCAGAGAAGGCGGCGCCTCCGGCCGGGTGTAGGCGGAATAGCCGGAGGAGCCGCCGGAGACCGACGAGCCGCCACTCCAGCCCACCCGTGCCGCCGGACTCTCCAGCACGCTCTCGGCCAGGCGCATCTCGCCCTGCGGGCCGAACTCGCCGGCGGCAGCGCCGGTCGGTCGCGGCTCGGTCAAGCTGGTCGCCCCGGGCGGCGCGAGCTGGTCGTCGGGACGGACCTCGCCCAGCGCACGATGCAAGGTGCCATAGAGGAAGTCATGGACCATCCGGCTGTCACGGAAGCGAACTTCGTGCTTGGTCGGGTGCACGTTGACGTCCACCACCGCCGGATCGACTTCGAAGAACAGCACGAAGGTCGGATGCCGGCCGTTGTACAGCACGTCGCGATAAGCCTGGCGCACCGCGTGGGCGACCAGCTTGTCGCGCACCATGCGCCCGTTCACATAGAAGTACTGCAGGTCCGGCTGGCTGCGGGAGAAGGTCGGCAAGCCGACCCAGCCCCACAGGTGCAGGCCGTTGCGCTCGACCTCGATCGGCAGCGCCTGCTCGAGGAATGCCTGGCCGCACACCGCGCCGACCCGGCGCGCGCGGGCCAGCTCGTCTCGCGCCTCGTGCAGGGCGAAGATGGTCTTGCCGTTGTGGCGCAGGTGGAAAGCCACGTCGAAACGGGCCAGCGCCAGGCGCTTGATGACTTCCTGCAGATGGTCGAACTCGGTCTTCTCGGCGCGCAGGAACTTGCGCCGCGCCGGGGTGTTGAAGAACAGGTCGCGAACCTCGACGCTGGTCCCCACCGGGTGCGCCGCCGGCTGTACCCGCGGCTGCATGTCGCGGCCCTCGGTTTCCACCTGCCAGGCTTCGCCCGCGTCGGCGGTACGCGAGGTCATGGTCAGGCGCGCTACCGAGCTGATCGAGGCCAGCGCCTCGCCACGGAAGCCGAGGCTCATCACCCGCTCCAGGTCTTCCAGCTCGCGGATCTTGCTGGTGGCGTGGCGAGCCAGGGCCAGCGGCAGGTCGTCGGCGGGGATGCCGCGACCGTCGTCGCGCACTCGCAGCAACTTGATGCCGCCCTGCTCGACCTCCACGTCGATGCGCCGGGAACCGGCGTCAAGGCTGTTTTCCAGGAGTTCCTTGGCCACCGAGGCGGGACGTTCGACCACCTCACCGGCGGCGATCTGGTTCGCCAGCCGCGGACTCAGCAGCTGGATACGCGGTGTTTCACTCATCACTGGGCCGCCAGGGCGGTGCTCGGGATCGACAGGGCCTGGCCGACTTTCAGGTTGTCGCTGGACAGGCTGTTGCTGCTGCGCAGCGCGGCCATGCTCACTTCATAGCGCTGGGCGATCATCGCCAGGGTCTCTCCGGGCCGCACCACGTGCTCGCGCGGCCCCATGGAGAGCTTGCCCTGGGCGCGCAAAGAGGCGATGTAGGTGCCGGGCGGCGGGCTCTGCTGGAAATACTGGCGGATGCCGCTGGTGATCGAACGCGCCAAGGCCTGCTGATGGCTGGCGCTGGCCAGCTTGCGCGACTCGTTGACGTTCGAGATGAAGCCGGTTTCCACCAGGATCGACGGGATGTCCGGCGACTTCAACACCATGAACCCGGCCTGCTCGACACGACGCTTGTGCAGCGAAGTGATGCGGCCGACATTGGTCAGCACCTTGTGGCCGACGTCCAGGCTCGACGAGAGGGTGGCGGTCATCGACAGGTCGAGCAGCACGCCGGCGAGCATCTGGTCCTTGTCGCCGAGGCTGACGCTGCCATCGCCGCCGATCAGGTCGGAACGGTTCTCGCTGTCGGCCAGCCAGCGCGCGGTTTCCGAAGTGGCGCCGCGGTCGGACAGGGCGAACACCGAGGCACCGAAGGCGCTGCGGCTCGGCGCGGCGTCGGCATGGATCGAGACGAACAGGTCGGCGCCCTTCTTGCGGGCGATCTCGGTGCGCTTGCGCAGTGGGATGAAGTAGTCGCCGGTACGGGTCAGCTCGGCCCGGTAACCGCGCACCTGGTTGATCTGGCGTTGCAGCTCGCGAGCGATCGACAGGGTGATGTTCTTCTCGTGCAGCCCGCCCGGGCCAAGGGCGCCAGGGTCTTCACCGCCGTGGCCGGCGTCGAT
This sequence comes from Pseudomonas sp. HMSC063H08, assembly GCF_001813645.1. Taxonomy (NCBI): domain Bacteria; kingdom Pseudomonadati; phylum Pseudomonadota; class Gammaproteobacteria; order Pseudomonadales; family Pseudomonadaceae; genus Pseudomonas; species Pseudomonas sp. HMSC063H08. Next base: position 276,152 of record NZ_KV813325.1, on the reverse strand, counting down.
GGCGATGACGATATCGCGGGTACCGCCCTTGGTCGGCAGCGGCAGCTTGGCCACCGGCTGGGTCGGCGTCACCGGAGTGACCGGCACGCTCGGGGTCGGCGTCGCGGGTACGTCCGGGGTCAGGTCGGCGCCCTGGTCGTAGAGATCGACCACCAGGCGGTTGCCGTATTGCTGGTTGGGCGGCAGGACGAAACTTTTCGGGGTGACCTGCGCCGACAGGTCGAGGACCATGCGCAGGTCGTTGGGCGTGCGCTGGGCGGAGCGCACCGCGGTGATCGGGGTGTTGCCGAGCTTGAGACCGTTGAGCTGGGTCGCCAGCTGGGCGCCGCTGACGTCGATGACGATACGGTTGGGCGCGGCCAGGGTGAACAGGCTGTGCTGCACCGGACCGGAGAGATCGAAGACCAGACGGGTGTTGTCCGGAGCGCGCCAGATCCGCACGCTCTTGATTTGCGCGGCGGCCAGAACCTCGCCGACCTGGCAGGCCAGCAGAATCATCACCCCAGTCAACAACGTCCGCAGACGCAAGCCCCAACCCATCGTTTTTCTCATGCTCCCATGGTCAGGGTGGCACACCAGGCTTCGCCCCGCGCACCGTGCGGTACCAGGCGCAGTGTCCGTCCACCCGCTTGGGCAGTAATGGTAATGTCCAGATCGGCGGTTGGCAAAACGCCCGCACCGCGCTCGGGCCACTCGATCAGACAGAGTGCGCTGCCGTCGAAATAGTCGCGGATGCCGAAGAACTCCAATTCCTCCGCATCGGCGAGCCGGTACAGGTCGAAATGGTAGGCGCGCAGCTCGCCGATTTCGTAAGGCTCGACCAGGGTAAAGGTCGGGCTTTTCACCGAGCCGGCATGGCCGAGGCCGCGCAGGATGCCGCGCGAGAGGGTGGTCTTGCCGGCGCCAAGGTCGCCATGCAGGTAGATCACCCCCTGCCCCCCGCTGACCCGGGCGATGCGCCCGCCCAGTTCGAGCATCGCGTCTTCCCCTTCGGCGGACAGGATCACTTCAGACACGGACTGCACTCCTCGAGCAACTGACGAACGGTAGGTATGAGATCGGTCGCCGCCAGCCCGCGACCCTGGGCGCCGAGCCGCTCACCGGCGGCGGCATGCAGCCAGACCGCCAGGCAGGCCGCCTCGAACGCCTCCACGCGCTGGGCCAGCAAGGCACCGGTGATGCCCGACAGCACGTCACCCAGGCCGGCGCCGGCCATCGCCGGATGCCCCTGGGAACAGACGGCGAGTCGTCCGTCGGGCGCGGCGACCAGGCTGCCGGCGCCCTTCAGCACCACCACCGCCTGGTAGCGACGCGCCAGTTCCAGCGCCGCCGCCGGACGATCCGCCTGCACCTCGGCGATCGAGCGACCCAACAGGCGCGCGGCCTCGCCAGGATGCGGCGTCAGAATCCATGTCTGCGGCCCTGCTCCGACCGGTTCCAGGGCCAGCAGGTTCAACGCGTCGGCATCCCAGACCTGCGGCAACGGTCGCGACCGGACAGCGCTCAGCAGGCTGCGACCCCAGGCGCGCTGGCCAAGCCCGGGACCGAGCACCAGCACGCTGGCGCGTTCGGCAAGGGCCAGCAGTTGGTTCGCCGACGCCACGCCATGGGCCATGACCTCGGGACAACGGCCCAGCAACGCCGGCACATGTTCGACGCGGGTCGCCGCCGAGACCAGCCCGGCGCCGCAGCGCAGGGCGCTTTCCGCGGCCAGTAGCACGGCCCCGCCCATGCCGGTGTCGCCGCCGACCACCAGCAGGTGGCCGAACAGCCCCTTGTGTGCGGTCCGCGGCCGCGCTGCCAGCCTCGGCAGGGCATTTCGCGCCAGGCGGCGAGCCCGGGGCTGGAGCGCTTGCAGCACGACGGCGTCGCTACCGAGTTCGTCGAACACCAGCTCGCCGACCCGTGCCGGCGCCTCGCCAGTGAACAGCCCGATCTTCAGGCCGATGAAAGTCACTGTCAGATCCGCCCTGATCGCTTCCCCCAATACCGCGCCGGTGTCGGCGCTCAAGCCGGAAGGAATATCCACCGCCAGCACCGGCAGGTCGGCGGCGTTGGCCAGGCGGATGGCCTGCGCAAAGGGCTCGCGCACGGCACCTGCCAGGCCGGTGCCGAGCAATGCATCCACTACTACGCCCTCGAGCACGGCGCACTCGCTCCAGGGCTCCACCACGACCCCGGTCGCCAGCGCGGCGGCATGCGCCTGCGCCGCGTCGCCGGCAAGCCGCTGCGGCGCCGCGACCGCCAGCACCCGCACTCGCCAACCCGCACGTTGCGCCAGCGCCGCGATCAGGTAGCCGTCGCCGGCATTGTTGCCGTGTCCGGCGAGCACCGTCAGCGCCGCGGCCTCCGGCCAACGGCGGCGCAAGGCACGCCAGGCGGCGTGGGCGGCGCGCTGCATGAGTTCGAAGCCCGGCGTGCCGGCAGCGATCAGGCGCGCATCCAGGTCGCGCACCTGGGCGGCGGAATAGAGGGCGAGTGGCAGGTCGTCGTGCTGGAAGGTCATGGTCATCGGATCGATTCGGCGTCAGGCGCGCAGTCTGGCAGAATTATACCTATCCCATTTCGCTTTCCCTCGTCTTCGTTGCCTCCCATGACTCCCCAACCTCTGGCCGACAACCTTTCCCCGCCGGACCCCGCCCGCCTCGCCCAGTCCATCAAGGACTGGGGCCGCGAGCTGGGGTTCCAGCAGGTCGGTATCAGCGACGTCGAGCTGGGCGAGCACGAAGCGCACCTGCAGCGCTGGCTGGAGGCCGGCTACCACGGCGAGATGGACTACATGGCGGCGCACGGCAGCAAGCGCTCGCGACCTGCCGAGCTGGTTCCCGGCACGCTGCGGGTGATATCCCTGCGCATGGATTACCTGCCCGGCGACACGCGCATGGCGCAGGTCCTCGCGACACCGGAAAAAGCCTACGTCTCGCGCTACGCCCTCGGCCGCGACTACCACAAGCTGATCCGCAAGCGTCTGCAACAACTGGCCGAGCGCATCCAGGCCGAAGTCGGCCCGTTCGGTTTCCGCGCCTTCGTCGACAGCGCGCCGGTGCTGGAAAAGGCCATCGCCGAACAGGCCGGCCTCGGCTGGATCGGCAAGAACACGCTGGTGCTCAACCGCAAGGCCGGCAGCTACTTCTTCCTCGGCGAGCTGTTCGTCGACATGCCGCTACCCGTCGACCCGGCGATGGACAGCGAGCATTGCGGACGCTGCTCGGCCTGCCTGGACATCTGCCCGACCGCGGCCTTCGTCGGCCCCTACCGGCTGGACGCGCGACGCTGCATCTCCTACCTGACCATCGAGTACAAGGGCGCGATTCCGCTGGAGCTGCGGCCACTGATCGGCAACCGGGTATTCGGCTGCGACGACTGCCAGATCGTCTGCCCATGGAATCGCTTCGCCCGCCCCACCGGGCAGGGCGACTTCCAGCCGCGCCACAGCCTGGACAACGCCGAACTCGCCGAACTGTTCCTCTGGAGCGAGGAGGAGTTCCTCGGCCGCACCGAGGGTTCGCCGCTGCGCCGCGCCGGCTACGAACGTTGGTTGCGCAACCTGGCGGTGGGGCTGGGCAACGCGCCCTCGACCATCCCGGTGCTGGAGGCGCTGAAGGCGCGCCGCGGGTTCCCTTCGGAGCTGGTCCGCGAGCACGTGGAATGGGCCCTGCGGCGCCACGGGGAAACCTAGCCCAGCCGGCGCCTGCCGCCCGGCCCGGACGGATCAGAGCTTGATGAAGTGGTCGCGATAGTGGCGCAGCTCGGCGATCGACTCGCGGATATCGTCCAGCGCCAGGTGGGTGTTGCCCTTCTTGAAGCTCTCGCGGACCTGCGGCGCCCAGCGCGCAGCCAGCTCCTTGAGGGTGGAGACGTCGAGGTTGCGGTAGTGGAAGTAGCCTTCCAGCCTGGGCATGTGCCTATAGAGGAAGCGGCGGTCCTGGCAGATGCTGTTGCCGCAGATCGGCGAGCTGCGCTTGGGCACCCACTGCTCGAGGAAGGCCAGGGTCTGCGCCTCGGCCTCGGCCATGCTCACGGTACTTTCCCGAACCCTCTGCATCAGGCCGGATTGGCCGTGCTGGCGGGTATTCCACTCGTCCATGCCGGCGAGGATTTCCTCTGGCTGGTGGATGGCGATCACCGGTCCTTCGGCCAGAGTGTTGAGGTCACTGTCGGTGACGATGGTGGCCATCTCGATGATGACGTCCCGGTCCGGATCGAGGCCGGTCATCTCCAGGTCGATCCAGATAAGGTTCTGCGGGTTCTGCATGGGGAGTCGCTCCAGTCGCTATGCCGTGCATTCTAGCGTGGAACGCCGCCGCGCGAATGATGGCGGCGCGCCCATGTTAAACTCGCCGCCGATTTTTCATGCGGACGCATCATGGCCAAACGCCACTTGACCCGCCGGCAGAGCTGGCGCATCGAAAAGATCCAGGAAGAACGCGCGGCCCGGGCGGCCCGTCGCGAGTCGCGTGCCGTGGAAGAGCTGGAGGGCGGCGACCTGGGACCGGAGCAGACCGGCCAGGTGATCGCTCATTTCGGGGTTCAGGTAGAGGTCGAGTCCGCCGACGGCCAGGTTTCCCGCTGTCACCTGCGCGCCAACCTGCCGGCACTGGTGACCGGCGACCAGGTGGTCTGGCGTGCCGGCAACCAGGGCATCGGCGTGATCGTCGCGCAATTGCCACGTCGCTCCGAGCTGTGCCGCCCGGACATGCGCGGGCTGCTCAAGCCGGTAGCGGCCAACGTCGACCGCATCGTCATCGTCTTCGCCCCGCGTCCCGAACCGCACGCCAACCTGATCGACCGCTACCTGATCGCCGCCGAACATGCCGGCATCCAGCCGCTGCTGCTGCTGAACAAGGCCGACCTGGTCGACGAGAGCAATGCCGAAGGCATCGATGCGCTGCTGAATGTCTACCGCACCCTGGGTTATCCGCTGATCGAGGTATCGGCCTTCAATGGCCTGGCGATGGACGAACTGCGCGGCGCGCTGGACGCTCACGTGAGCGTCTTCGTCGGGCAGTCCGGGGTGGGCAAGTCGTCGCTGGTGAATGCCTTGTTGCCAGGTGTCGACACCCGTGTCGGCGACCTCTCCACGGTGACCGGCAAGGGCACCCATACCACCACCACCGCGCGACTGTTCCATTTTCCCGGCGGCGGCGACCTGATCGACTCGCCCGGCATCCGTGAGTTCGGCCTGGGGCACGTGTCGCGAGACGACGTCGAGGCCGGCTTCATCGAGTTCCGCGACCTGCTCGGGCATTGCCGCTTCCGCGACTGCAAGCACGACCGCGAACCAGGTTGCGCCCTGCTCCAGGCCTTGGAGGACGGGCGCATCATGCCGCAACGCATGGCCAGCTACCGGCACATTCTGGCAAGCATGCCGGAAACGGACTACTGAACCTCAGTCGCCCTTGATCTGCTCCAGCTTCAGGCTGCCGCCGTCGTCGAACAGGTTGAGCTTCTTCTGCACCTCGTCCGCCGGTAGCGAAGGTTGCGCGCCCGCCGCCGGTGCCTCGGCAGCCGGCTTCGGCTGCTCGCCCGGGGCAGCCGCGGGGGCGCCGGTCTCGCCTTCGATGGCCTTCTGCGCCTTGCGGGTCAGGACCACGATGTCGATCCGCCGGTTCACCGGGTTCAGCGGGTCCTTGTCGTCGAACAGGCGTGCCGAGGCATATCCGACAACCTGGGCGATCTGCCCTTCCGGATAGCCGCCGGCGACCAGCGCACGGCGCGCGGCGTTGGCGCGATTGGCCGATAGCTCCCAGTTGCCGAAGTCACCGTTGCCGGCATAGGGCTTGGCGTCGGTGTGGCCGCTGATGCTGATCTTGTTCGGCACCTGGCGGATGGTCTCGGCCATGGCCAGCAGGATGTCCTCGAAATACGGCTGCAGGCGCGCGCTGCCGAGGTCGAACATCGGCCGGTTGGCGGCGTCGACGATCTGGATGCGCAGGCCGTCGCGGGTGATCTCGAAGTGGATCTGGTCCTTGAAGTCCTTGAGCATCGGATTTTCGTCGACCTTGTTCTGCAACTCCTGCAGCAGCAGCGCCAGGCGCTCTCGCTCAACCTGCTCGGCGAGGTTCTCGGCCTGGTCGGCGTTGACCTGGTGGTCCTGCTCGGGGCTGATCCGGCTTTCGTTGGAGTCCGGCTGGGCCTGGACCTGCGGATTGAGGGTCTTGTCCGGCGCCGGCGTCGGCGTGCCGCCGAGGTCGATGACGTAGGGGCTGGCGCTTTCGCTGAAACCGATGGGGTCCTGGAAGTATCCGGAAATCGCCTTCTTCTGCTCCGGGGTGGCCGAAGACAGCAGCCAGAGCACCAGGAAGAACGCCATCATCGCCGTCGCGAAGTCGGCGAAGGCGATCTTCCACGAGCCGCCGTGGTGGCCGGCGGCATAGCGCTTGACGCGCTTGACGATGATCGGCTGGTTATTGTCCATCTATCGACAGTGCCTCCACTCAGCGGCCACGCACGGCCTGCTCGAGCTCGGCGAAGGTCGGCCGATGGGCGGGCAGCAGCACCTTGCGGCCGAACTCGACGGCCAGCGAAGGCGGCATGCCGGAAGCGGAAGCGACCAGGCAGGCCTTGATCGCTTCGAACATGTTCAACTCTTCCTTGGCATCGTGCTCCAGCGCGACGGCCAGCGGGCCGACGAAGCCGTAGGCGGCGAGAATCCCGAGGAAGGTACCCACCAGGGCGGCGGCGACGTGGTGGCCGATCTCCGCCTGGCTGCCTTCGCCAAGCAACGCCATGGTGATGACGATGCCGAGTACCGCGGCGACGATACCGAAGCCCGGCAGGGCGTCGGCGACCTTGGTCACCGCGTGGGACGGATGCTCCAGGTCCTCCTTGAGACTGGACAGCTCCATGTCGAACAGGCCTTCCAGCTCGTGCGGCGCCATGTTGCCGGAGGACATGATGCGCAGGTAGTCGCAGACATAGGCGGTCATCCGTTCGTCCTTCAGCACGCCGGGGTACTTGCTGAAGATGGGACTGGCCGCGGGGTCCTCGATGTCCGCCTCGATCGCCATCATCCCTTCGCGCCGGCTCTTGTTGAGGATCTCGTAGAGCATGCCCAGCACCTCGAGGTAGTAGGTCTGGGTAAAGCGGTTGCTGAACATCTTCGGCGCTTTCTTCAGCACCACCATGAACGTGCTGCCCGGGTTGGCCTGGAGGAACGCCCCCAGTGCCGCACCGCCGATGATCAGGACCTCGAAGGGCTGGATGATGGCGCCGATCTTGCCGCCGGAGAGCAGGAAGCCCCCGAGGACACTGGCGAAAACGACGATGATGCCGATGATTTTTGACATGAGGACCGGACGTGCGAAATGAACAGGATAAGGAGGGGGACTGCTAGGCTCCCTCTTGTTATCGGTTGCTAGCCGCAAGACTATAGTCCGAATACTCGAAAAGCCAGTTCGCCGCCTCGCCGACACCGAGCCCGACACCCATGACAGACCGCCTCGCCGCCTGGCTCGAAGAGCTCGACCGGCAACCCCTGCCGATCCCCGCCAGCCACTATGCCGGCCTGCACGCCGCGCTGAGCGACAGCCGCCGCTCGCTGCGCGAGATCGCCGACCAGTTGCAGGGCAGCCCGACGCTGGCGTTGTCCATCCTGCGCGAGGCCAATCGCGCCGAGAGCGCCCGCGACAACCCCGCGGAAAGCCTGGAGGTGGCCCTCAGCCGCCTCGGCCTGGCGCGCGCGAGCCAACTTCTGAAGACCCTGCCGAGTATCCAGGATGCGGAGATGCCCAGGGTCCTCGGGCAGATGCTGCTGATCAGCCAGCACGCCATGCAGCAGGCCAGCGGCCTGTTCGGCGCGCGCCTGGCCAGGCTCTGGCAGGAAATCCACTGGGGCAGCCTGCTGACCATGGCTCCGGTCTGGGCGCTGGCCAACGCCCGCCCGCAGCTGCTGGAGCAATGGCAGCAACGCGTGCTGGTACAGGGCGAACCGACCCTGCGAGTGGAGCGCGAACTGCTCGGCATGCGCCTGCTGCCGATCTGCCTGGCGCTGGCCGAACGCTGGCGGCTACCGCAGTGGGTCATCCAGGGCTATCGCCTGCTCGCCTGCGACCGTCGCCTGCTGGTTCGAGCCTTGCGTATCGCCCGCGACCATCAGTCGCCCCTGCTCCAGCAACAGCAACTCGATGCCCAGCCCGATCTCGCCCGCTGGCTGACCCAGCCGGCCAACTGCACTCTCCTCGCCAATGGCCTGGCCATCGCCGCGCACCAGAGCTGGGACGGGCCGCACATGCTGCGCTGGCAGCGCCTGACCGGCCTGTACCTGGGCCAGCCGCTGACCGAAGTCCAGCAGCAGGTGCACATGCTCGCCGCGCAAAGCGCGCGCCTGCACGCCCGGCCGCCGCTGTGGCATCCGGCGGTGGCCTTGATCTGGCCCTGGCAGGCCAGCCGCTGGCGTGCCGAAGCGGCGCCCCCGCCGCCGCCCTCGGCGGAAGCCCTGGCCGAGTGGCGGCAGCATTGCGCCGAGTTGCTCCGCGAGCCCAGCCCGTTCAGCAACGTCGTGCAGCTCACCGCCTGTGCCCGCGATGCGCTGCGCGCCTGCGGCCTGCAAAGGATGCTGCTGCTGGTGGCCGATCGCACCCAGGTACACGTGCTGGCGCAGCAGAGCGCCGGACTCGAACCGGGCCAGGAGAAATTGCAACTGGAGATTGCCAGCAGCCCGCTGCTGAAGAAACTGTTCCAGCAGCCTGCCCTGCTGCGCATCGGCCCGAACAACCAGGACCAGTTGCTGCCGGCCCTCGGCGAACCCTTGCGCCAACTGTTCCCCGGACCTCACCTGCTGCTGCGCTCGCTGGGCAACGGCTCGCGGGTGGTGATGCTGGTCCTGGCCGACCTCGGCGGCCAGCCGTTCAGCGACCTGCATGCCCAGGCCTTCGCCAAGACCGCCCAGTGCACCGAGCGCGCGATCCAGCAGTTCGGCCGCCAGCGCCGCACGGAATGAGGGACACGCCCGGCACACTGGTCGGGCGCGCTTTCCGTTAAACTGCTGCCCTTCTTCAACCCGGGGGTACTCGCATGTCCGTCTTCTCCGACCTGCCATTGGTGATCGAGCCCAGCGATCTCGCGCCGCGCCTGGGCGCGCCCGAGCTGATCCTGGTCGACCTGACCAGTGCCGCCCGCTACGCCGAAGGGCATATCCCCGGCGCGCGTTTCGTCGACCCCAAACGCACCCAGTGGGGACAACCCCCGGCACCCGGCCTGCTACCGGCCAAGGCCGACCTGGAAGCCCTGTTCGGCGAGCTGGGCCACCGCCCGGAGGCGACCTACGTGGTCTACGACGACGAAGGCGGCGGCTGGGCGGGCCGCTTCATCTGGCTGCTGGACGTGATCGGCCACCACCGCTACCACTATCTCAACGGCGGCCTGCCGGCCTGGATCGCCGACGCCCAGGTGCTCGACCGCGAGGTCCCGGCGCCTGTCGGCGGCCCGCTGCCGCTGACGTTGCACGACGAGCCCAGCGCGACCCGCGAATACCTGCAAAGCCGCCTCGGCGCCGCCGACCTGGCGGTATGGGATGCGCGCAACCCCAGCGAATACGCCGGTACCAAGGTGCTCGCCGCGAAGGCCGGGCATGTGCCCGGCGCGATCAATTTCGAATGGACCGCCGGCATGGACCCGGCTCGCGCCCTGCGCATCCGCGCGGATATCGCCGAAGTCCTGGAGGCCCTCGGCATTACGCCGGACAAGGAAGTGATCACCCACTGCCAGACCCACCATCGCTCCGGCTTCACCTACCTGGTGGCCAAGGCGCTGGGCTACCCGCGGGTCAAAGGCTACGCCGGCTCCTGGTCGGAATGGGGCAACCACCCCGATACCCCTGTAGAGGTTTGAGGAATGTCGTTCAAAGATCGTCTGTTCATCTGCAGCCAGTACCTGCTGCCGCACCACCTGCTGTCCCGGCTGATCGGCTTCGCCGCCGACTGCCGGGCGACCTGGTTCAAGGACCGCCTGATCGCCTGGTTCGCCCGGCGCTACCAGGTCGACATGCGCGAAGCGCAGGTCGAGGACCTGCAGGCCTATGAACATTTCAATGCCTTCTTCACCCGCGCCCTGAAGGATGGCGCCCGCCCGCTGGCCCAGGAGCCCGGCGCGGTGCTCTGCCCGGCCGATGGCGCGATCAGCCAGCTCGGCCCGATCGAGCACGGGCGGATCTTCCAGGCCAAAGGCCACAGCTACAGCCTGGCCGAACTGCTCGGCGGCGACGCCGAACTGGCCGCGCCCTTCATGGGTGGCGACTTCGCCACCGTCTACCTGTCCCCCCGGGACTACCACCGCGTGCACATGCCGCTGGCCGGCACCCTGCGCGAGATGGTCTACGTTCCCGGCCGGCTGTTCTCGGTGAACCAGACCACCGCGGAAAACGTTCCCGAGCTGTTCGCCCGCAACGAGCGGGTGGTCTGCCTGTTCGACACCGAGCGCGGTCCGATGGCCGTGGTGCTGGTGGGCGCGATGATCGTGGCCTCCATCGAAACCGTCTGGGCCGGCCTGGTTACGCCGCCGAAGCGCGAACTGAAGACCTTCCGCTACGACGAAGCCGCCCGTGCGCCGATCCGCCTGGAAAAAGGCGCCGAGCTCGGTCGCTTCAAGCTGGGCTCCACCGCCATCGTCCTGTTCGGCCCGCAGCAGGTCGCGTTCAACGACGGCCTCGGGGCAGCGAGCCCGGTGCGCATGGGCGAATGCCTGGCCCTGCCGAAACAGTCCTGACCTCGCCGGGACGGAGCGCCCCGAGCGTCTCCGTCCCATCTCTCCCCGCCGCCGGGACCTCCCGGCGGGATCGTGGCGTCCGAAGGCTGCGGGTCCATTTCGATGCTGCTAGAGTTCGGAAAGGTCCTATCGAGCCTGTGCCGACCCCCTCGGTCAGGAAAGCGGACTGCCGCACAGTTCCTGTCCTGGCCACGACGATGAACCCGCCTCCCGTGTTAAGAAAGAGGAGGCGCAGCCGCGGCGATCGGAAGTCCGGCACCTCTCCGGGGCTTCAACCCCCCGTAGAGCCTTTTCAGTAGCGGAGCCGTCTAACCCCCCATGGAAAACCAGAGCCCCCACCTCTCGTTGCGCGTCCCCACTCCGACGCAGCAGAACCTGAGCTTCTGCGACGCCACCCCGAAGGACATCAAGTACTGGCTGGCGCACCTGCCCAAGGCCAACCTCGGGGAAACCGCGCGCCAGCTCTACCAGGGCCTGATCGAACTCAACCAGTTGGTGCTGCCCGTCGAGGCCCGCCTGCAACTGCTCGAACTGTTCCGTCCAGAGGTGCATTTCGTCTGCGCCCACCTGGAACGGCACTTCCTCAACCAGGCCATCGTCCTCGACGAACGGCCGCGCAAGATCGCCAACCTCTGCCAGGCCCTGCAGAACCACCTGGCCATCGGCTACAAGCTGATCGTGGTCCAGGAAGCGCCGCGCAACAGCCGCGACCGCGCGCAGTTGCTCGCGGTCGGTATCCAGCGGGCGATCCGCAGCCTGTGCGGCCCGCTGATCCGTGCCAGCCAGTTGTACTGCCCGGTCCCCGAGGGGCTTTGGCTGGAACTCCACCAGCTGTACCAGTTGGCCAGCCAGCGCGGTGTGCATCGTCTCGCGGTGCGCGACGAACTGGCCAAGCACACCCCCGGCCTGAGCGTCGAGCAGGCCTACCTGATACCGCTGCTGCTCGGCTGCGCGCGCTGCAACCAGATGCGCCAGAACAACATTGCACGGCTCGCCGAGGTGCTCGAACCCTGGAGCCAATTGCTGTCGATACAGAGCGCGGCGCTGCCCGGCTCGCTGTTCATCGCCGTGCCGCAGATCGACGGCCCGCCGCGCTACCGCTCGCTGTACCCGGAGACCCAACTGGCCAATGCCCTGGGCATCGACACCCAGCCGCTGGTCGAACTGATCCGCGAATACCTGCTGCAGCCCGAGGCCGAGCGCGCGAAGGCGCGCCTGCCGCTGATCGAAGGGGTGACCCTGGACCTGCTGCAACATCTCTCCTCGGCCTGAGGTGACATCGCCGAACGTACCTTCCAGCGCACCCAGGGCCAGGGCCAGTTGACCCTGTGCATCGGCATGAGCGCCCTGCACTACTTCCTCGCCGGGCGCCGCCCGTTCAACGAGGTCCTGCAGATCCAGGAAGCGCCCGAGGCGCCTCGCTTCAAGGCCGACGTCCAGGACGCCTGGGCCGGCGCCTTCGATGCGCAGAAGGTCACCGACTGGCAGCCCGGCATGCCGCTGGAGGAAATCGAGTACCGGCCGCACCAGTCGCCCCGCGGTGGGCAGCCCGATCACCCGCAGGCCCACGCACAGACTGACGCCACCGAGGACTATCCGACCTACGCCCTGCCCATCGTCAACCACAGCCCCGGCGGTTATTGCCTGAGCTGGCCAAAGGAGGTGCCCGCCCAACTGCAGGCGGGCGAACTGGTCGGCCTGCAGGACCTTCCCGGCCAGGCGTGGAGCATCGCGGTGGTGCGCTGGATCCGCCAGGTGCGCAATGGCGGCACGCAGATGGGCATCGAGATGATCGCCCCGGCGGCGCAGCCCTGCGGCCTGCAACTGCTGCGCAAGACCGAGCAGAGCAGCCACTACCTGCGCGCCCTGCTGCTGCCGGAAATCGCCGCGATCTCGCGGCCGGCGACGGTGATCACCCCGCGCCTGCCGTTCCAGGAGGGCAGCCGGGTGCAGATCAACCTGCACGGCGAGGAGCGGCGCGCGGTGCTGAATCGCCGGCAGGCCTCGACCGGCAGCTTCAGCCAGTTCGAATACCGCTCGGCGGAACCGGTGAACACCCCGAGCGATAAGCCGGTCACAGCGCCAGTGGCCCGGCCGCCTGCGGGGGAGGAAGATTTTGACTCGCTCTGGAAGTCTCTGTAGATTGCCCCGACACCTCCATTCGCCGTCTTTTCGCGCCCGCCCGGACGCGGACTGAGCCCTTTCCATGGCCATCGAAAAGAAAACCATCCGCCTGCTGATTCTGGAAGACTCGCAGAACGAAGCCGAACGCCTGGTCAGTCTGTTCCGCAATGCCGGCCACGCGACCCGCGTACATCGACTGACCTCTCCCGAGGACCTCGCCGAGACCCTCCAGCAAAGCTGGGACCTGCTGATCGCCGCGCCGACCAGCGAGTGTCTCGAGCCCGGCGAGGCGCTCGCCACCTTGCGCCGCCAGTCGCGCGACATCCCGTTCATCCAGCTGGTGGCCGACAACAGCTCCGACGCCATCACCGACGCCTTGATGCTCGGCGCCCAGGACGCCCTGCCGCAAGGCGAGGACGAGCGCCTGGTGCTGGTCGCCAACCGCGAGCTGGCCGGCCTCGCCGAACGCCGCGCGCGCCGCGCCGCCGAACTGGCCCTGCGCGAGGCGGAAAAACGCTGCCAGTTGCTGCTCGACAGCTCGGTCGACGCCATCACCTACGTCCACGACGGCATGCACATCTACGCCAACCGCTCCTACATGGCGCTGTTCGGCTACGAGGACGCCGAGGAACTGGAAGGCCTGCCAGTCATCGACCTGATCGCCTCCTGCGACCAGGGCGCCTTCAAGGATTTCCTCAAGGGTTACCAGAACGACCAGCGCCAGACCGAACTGGTTTGCACCGGGGTCAAGCTCGACGGCCAGGAATTCAAGGCGCGCATCAGCCTCTCCGCCGCCACCTACGACGGCGAACCCTGCATCCAGGTGGTGATCCGCGGCGAGGTCGACAACGCCGAACTGGAAGAAAAGCTCCGCGAAGTCAGCAGCCAGGACCCGGTCACCGGACTCTACAACCGCAGCCACTTCCTCGACCTGATGGATGCCGCCGTGCAGCAGGCGGTGACCGCCCGCAAGCCGTCGACCCTGGCCTATATCCATCTCAACGGCTACCCCTCGCTCCAGGCCGACCACGGGCTTTCCGGGATCGACCTGCTGCTCGGCCAGTTGGCCGGACTGATGCGCGAACAGTTCGGCGAAGAAGCCGACCTGGCGCGTTTCGGCGATTCGATCTTCGCCGCCCTGTTCAAGGGCAAGACTCCCGAGCAGGCGCAAGCGGCACTGCAACGACTGCTGAAGAAGGTCGAGAACCACCTTTTCGAGCTGAACGGCCGCAGCGCTCAGGCCACCCTCAGCATCGGCGTCGCCGGTCTCGACGAGAAGACCGCCAAGGCCCAGGACGTGATGAACCGTGCGCATCGCTGCGCCGATGACGCGGCACGCAAGGGCGGGTCGCAGATCAAGCAGTACAACCCGGCGGAAGAGCTTGCCGCCGCCGCCCAGCGCGGCGACGTCATCGCGATCCTCCAGCAGGCGCTGGAGACCAACAGCTTCCGCCTGCTGTTCCAGCCAGTCATCAGCCTGCGCGGCGACAGCCACGAGAACTACGAGGTGCTCCTGCGCCTGCTCAATCCGCAGGGCCAGGAAGTGCCGCCGGCGGAGTTCCTGCATGCCGCCAAGGAAGCCGGGCTGGCGGAGAAGATCGACCGCTGGGTGATCCTCAACTCGATCAAGCTGCTCGCCGAGCATCGCGCCAAGGGGCACCAGACCAAGCTGTTCGTCCACCTGTCCAGCGCCAGTCTGCAAGACCCCGGCCTGCTGCCCTGGCTCGGGGTGGCGCTGAAGGCCGCGCGCCTGCCGCCGGAGTCGCTGGTGTTCCAGATCAGCGAAGCCGACGCCACCAGCTATCTGAAGCAGGCCAAGCAACTGACCCAGGGCCTGGCCACCCTGCATTGCCAGGCGGCGATCAGCCAGTTCGGCTGCTCGCTGAATCCGTTCAACGCGCTGAAGCACCTGACCGTGCAATTCATCAAGATCGATGGCTCCTTCGTCCAGGACCTCAACCAGGTGGAAAACCAGGAGATCCTCAAGGGCCTGATCGCCGAACTGCACGAACAGCAGAAGCTCAGCATCGTCCCCTTCGTCGAGAGCGCCAGCGTCCTCGCCACCCTGTGGCAAGCCGGCGCCACCTACATCCAGGGCTACTACCTGCAGGGGCCGAGCCAGGCGATGGACTACGACTTCTCCTCGGGAGACGAATGAAGAACGGGCGCCCTGGGCGCCCGTTGCTTTTCCGCTCTACCGACCTGGTTCGTGGCTGCCGGGCCGGCAAGAGGCGCCCGCCGGCCTCAGGCTCGCCCTTCGCGGTCGCGGTAGCCGAGCAGGTAGAGGATGCCGTCCAGGCCCAGGGTCGAGATCGCCTGCTTGGCCGACTGCTTGACCAGCGGCTTGGCGCGGAACGCCACGCCCAGGCCGGCCAGGCCGAGCATCGGCAGGTCGTTGGCGCCGTCGCCGACGGCGATGGTCTGCTCCAGGCTCAGACCTTCCTTCGCCGCCAGTTCGCGCAGCAGGTCGGCCTTGCGCTGGGCATCGACGATCGGCTCGACCGCCACCCCGGTGACCTTGCCGTCGACGATCTGCAACTCGTTGGCGAACACGTAGTCGATCCCCAGCTTCGCCTGCAATTGACGGGCGAAATAGGTGAAGCCGCCGGACAGGATGGCGGTCTTGTAACCCAGGCGCTTGAGTTCGGCGAACAGGGTTTCAGCACCCTCGGTCAGACGCAGCGAGGCGCCGATCTCCTCCAGTACGTCTTCCGACAGTCCCTGCAGCAGCGCCAGGCGCTCCTTGAAGCTGGCGCGGAAGTCCAGTTCACCGCGCATCGCCCGTTCGGTGATCGCGGCGACCTTCTCGCCGACGCCGGCGGCCTTGGCCAGTTCGTCGATGACTTCCGCCTCGATCAGCGTCGAATCCATGTCGAACACCGCCAGCCGGCGATTGCGGCGGAACACGCTGTCCTGCTGGAAAGCGATGTCGACGTTCAATTCCTGGGCGACGCTGAGGAATTCCGCACGCAGCGCCGCCGGATCGGCCGGTTCGCCGCGTACCGAGAACTCGATGCAGCCCTTGCCCTGGTCGGCGGGCATGTCCAGCGGCATGCGCCCGGAGAGACGGTCGATGTGGTCGATGTTCAGCGCGTACTTGGCGGTGATCGAGCTGACCCTCTGCAGTTGCTCGGCAGTCACCCGGCGGGTGAGCAGGGTCACGATGTGCCGCGCCTTGCCCTGGCCGTCGACCCATTGCCGGTAGTCCTCTTCCGAGACCGGGGTGAAGCGCACCTGCTGGTCCAGCTTGTAGGCGGTGAACAGCACGTCCTTGAGGACCGAGGAACCGGCTTCGGTATCCGGGATTTCCACCAGGATGCCGAACGACAGGGTGTCGTGGATCACCGCCTGGCCGATGTCGAGGATGTTCACCCCGCCCTGGGCCAGTACGCCGGTGATGGCCGCGGTGAGACCGGGGCGGTCTTCCCCGGTGATGTTGATCAGGACAATTTCGCGCAAGGCGTAAGCTCCGCCAGGTAAAAGACGCCATTCTACCCGCTTTCCCGCACACCCGAGAGACGCAGAGCCGGGCATTTGCCATCACCACCGGTCGGAACCGGCCGGGAAAACCCGCGAAACCGCCGCGCGGCGGCCTGGAAAGCGCGTCAACGGCCCTTTGCCCCTCGGGGGGCGCTGGTTATACTGCGCGATACCTCTATTTCAGAAGACCGAGCCCCCTGTGACCCGGCCCACGTCCGTCAAGCCCGACAATTTCTTCCTCCTGCTGTTTCGTGCCTTGCGCCAGCGCCGCGTCCCGATCGCCCTGCGGCTCGCCAGCCATAGCCTGATCCTGGTGGCCCTGGCCCTGCTGATCTACGCCTGGGTCATGGGCATGCAGTTTCGCCAGGCCATGCAGCAGCAGGCCGATGCCCTGGGCCAGAGCCTGATCACCCAGACCGCCGCGTCCGCCACCGAGTTGCTGGTGTCCAACGACATCCTCAGCCTCAACGTGCTGCTGAACAACCTGGTGAAGAACCCGCTGGTGGCCCATGCGGCGATCTACAGCGTCGACCAGCGCATCCTCGCCGAGGCCGGCAGCCGTCCGAAGCAGAGCCTGCTCGGCGCCACCGAAGGCCTGTACTCGACGCCGATCACCTTCCAGGAAGTGATCGCCGGGCACCTGCGCATCAGCCTGGACATGCAGCAGTTCCAGCAGCCGATGATGATCAGCCTGCAGAGCATGGGCCTGATCAGCCTGATCCTGCTGATCCTCGCCCTGTATTTCAGCCTGCGCCTGGGGCGGCAGATTTCCACACCCTTGTTGCAATTGCGTGTCTGGTTGCGCGATCCGGACAATCCGGCCCCCGGCGCCGAACTGCAGAACGAGCTGGGCGACCTGGCGCGCGACCTGGAAGAGCGCCTGGTGCCGGAGAAGCCGCCGGCGCCGGAGCCGGAAGAAGCACCGCTGCCGCAGAACTTCGACGACATCCTGCTGGAAGACGACGAAGCCGACCTGCGCAGCCGCAAGGTCGAGGCCTCGGCCTTCGAGGAAGACGACATTCCGCTGGGCGACGCCCTGCTGGACGAGACCAAGCCGGTGGAATTCACCTCCATCGACGAAGACCCGCTGGACCAGGACGCCTTCGACGAGAACGGAGCCGAAGCCGGGGACCAGCCCGCGGCGCCCGCCGCTGCGCGCGAACCGCAACACAGTGCGGTGCTGGCGATCCAGCTCGGCGCCCAGGAACAGTTGCGCCGGTTGCCGCGCAGCCGCCTGGTGGACCTCCTGCAACGCTATCGCGACTGCCTGGAACAGGCCGCCCGCCAGTACAAGGGCAGCCTGCACACGCTCAGCGACGGCGGCAGCCTGATTCTCTTCCACAGCCGCGACAACCGCGCCGACTACCTGACCAACGCGCTCTGCTGCGGTGAACTGATGCGCGCGCTCGGCCATGCCCTACAGATCGAGGTCGCCGACAGCGGCATCACCTTGCAGTTGCAACTGGGCCTGAGCCTCGGCGAAGACCTCAGCGAACAGACCCAGGCCGACCTGCTGCTCAACGAAACCGTGCAGAACGCCCTCGCCCTCAACCAGCACAGCCGCAACCTGCTGCTGGTCGAACGCAGCATCGCCGACGACGCGGTGGTCCGCGAGCGCGCCCGTATCCGCGCCATCGCCAGTCCGGAAGGAGCCTGCTGCGTCGAGCGTCTGCTGGAGCCGTATCCGTCGATGCTCGAGCGCCAACTGGCGCGCATGCACGACCGCGCCCGCCCGTGACCACCCTGATCACCCACCCGCTGCCGGTCCTGGCGGTGGGACTGGCCCTTGGCAGCCGGGTGATCCCGCCACGCCTGCTGCTGGCAGGCATGCTCGCCGCCTGCCTGCCGGACTTCGACGTAGTCGCCTTCAAGCTCGGCATCGCCTATCACGATGCCTTCGGCCATCGCGGCTTCAGCCATTCGCTATTGTTCGCCGCGATCCTCGGCGCGCTCGCCGCCCTCGCCTGCCGGCCGCTGCATAGCGGACCGCTGAAAGCCGGGCTGTGGGTGGCGCTGGCCACCGCCTCGCACAGCCTGCTGGACGCGATGACCAATGGCGGGCTGGGCGTCGCCTGGTTCTGGCCCTGGAGCGACGCCCGCTACTTCATGCCCTTCCATCCGATCGCCGTGTCGCCGATCGGTCTGTCGCGCTTCCTCAGCGAACGCGGATTGCTGGTGCTGCAATCGGAGGCGCGCTGGGTCTGGCTGCCCTGCCTGCTGCTGGCGCTCGCCGGCATGGCCCTGCGCTTCCTGTTGCGCCGCTCACGCTGACGCCGAAACGAAAAAGCCCCGCTTCGGCGGGGCTTGTTCCTGGTCGGCTCTCGACAATCAGAACCGATAGACCTCGGCATCGGTGCGAATCGGCACCACCAGCGGCATTTTCGGACCTTCCTCTTCCTTGGCCTTCGGCTTGGCCACCGGCTTGCGCGCGGTCGCCGGCGGCGGCGCCTCGGCCGCCACGGCGATCGGCTTGACGTCCTTGGCCAACTGCGCCGCCAGGCGCTTGAGCAGGTCGCTCTGGGCACGGATCTGGTCGCCGATGCTGCCCTGGTGCCGTTCTTCCTCGTGGAACACCCGGCTGTCCTTCAGGTCGCCCTTCTGGTCCAGCAGGCGCCAGCGCGCCTCGATCACCGCCGGCTGCTTGGGGCCGGAGTCGAGGCGACTGATGGTCAGCATCACCTGGACCTGGGGGGTGAAACCGGGTTTTTCCGGGAACAGCGCCAGGCGGCTGCTGCCCAGCTCGCTGGACATCTGCCGCAGCAGTTGCTGGCTGACATTGGTCTCCAGGTTACCGGCCCAGCGCGCGTCGGTGGACAGGCTGAGAATACCGTCGGCCTGCCGCTGCACCATCACATCGCGCTTGAGATAGTCGGCCAGTTGTACCGGGCCGAGCAGGACGGCCGCACCGCCATCCTTTTTCGGTACTGCGGCGGCACCGACGTCCAACTGGTAGAGCTGGGCCGGCGGATGGACCGCACAACCCGTCAGCCCGAGCAGGCTGACGAGGGAAAGACATGCGAAGACGCGCCACGCGCTCATCGAGAACCACCGTATTTCGCCGAAGATCGGCACTACTGATGCAAGACTTGAATTCTACTGGCCACCCGCCATCGGAAACGGCGGCCGAAGGGGCGTATCATCCCCTAACCAGCGCCATAGCTCCAGAGGCAGAGCGTATTCCGAAACCGGTTTCGGACCACCTGCGTCAGGGGAAAACCCGGCGGAACCCGCCAGGGAGACGACATTCCCCCGGAAAGCCGGCCTCGGAAGAGGCCGCTTTCGCCATTCCCTTGCGGATATGCGAGAGATCGGAGACCGGTAACGGCTCATTTCAATCCTGTGTCGGAATATCCACCAGCAGGCTGTCGACGCGCTGGAAACCGCGCGGCAGCTTGTTGCCTCGCCGGCCCCGCTCCCCCTTGTAGTGTTCCAGGTCGTCGCCCTTGAGCGACAGGGTACGCTTTCCAGCCTGCAGGACCAACGTCGCCCCGGCTGGCAGAACAGCCAGGTCGGTGAGGTACTCCTCGCGGCTGGCCACGCGTTCGCCGGGGATGCCGATGATCTTGTTGCCCTTGCCCTTGCCGAGCTGCGGCAGGTCGGAGACCTTGAACAATAGCAGACGGCCCTCGGTCGTCACGGCCGCCAGCCAATCCTGCTCCACATCGCGCACCGGGCGCGGCGCCACCACGGCGGAGCCGTTGGGCAGGCTGAGCAGGGCCTTGCCGGCCTTGTTCTTGGCTTGCAGGTCCTCGCCCTTGACCACGAAACCATAGCCGGCGTCGGAAGCGATCACGAACAGCGCATCGTCGTCCGGCAGCAGCACGCATTCGAAGCTGGCCCCCGGCGGAGGCGTCAGCCGGCCGCTGAGTGGCTCGCCCTGGCCTCGCGCGGACGGCAGGCTGTGGGCCGGCAGCGAGTAGCTGCGCCCGGTGGAGTCGATGAACACCGCATACTGGTTCGAGCGTCCCGGCGCGGCGGCCTTGAAGCCGTCGCCGGCCTTGTAGGAGAGGCCGGCGGCGTCGATGTCGTGGCCCTTGGCGCAACGCACCCAGCCTTTTTCCGAGAGCACCACGGTCACCGGTTCGGTGGGCATCAGCTCGGTTTCCGACAGCGCGCGGGCCTCGGCGCGGGCGACGATCGGCGAACGGCGGTCGTCGCCGTAGGTCTCGGCGTCCTTGATCAGCTCCTCGCGCACCAGCTTCTTCAGCTTGGCCTCGCTGCCGAGCAGGGTCTGCAGGCGCTTCTGCTCCTTCAGCAACTCTTCCTGCTCGCCGCGGATCTTCATCTCTTCCAGGCGTGCCAACTGGCGCAGGCGGGTGTCGAGGATGTAGTCGGCCTGCACCTCGCTGAGTTCGAAGCGCTCCATCAGCACCGCCTTGGGCTGATCCTCGGTGCGGATGATGTGGATCACCTCGTCGAGGTTGAGGAAGGCGATCAGCAAGCCATCCAGCAGATGCAGGCGGCGCTCGACCTTGTCCAGGCGGAACTGCAGGCGTCGACGCACGGTGCCGATGCGGAACTGCAGCCACTCCGAGAGCAACTGGCGCAGGTCCTTGACCTGCGGCTTGCCGTCGAGGCCGATGATGTTCAGGTTGACCCGGTAGCTGGTTTCCAGGTCGGTGGTGGCGAACAGATGGGTCATCAGCTCTTCGACATCGACCCGGTTCGAACGCGGGATGATGACGATGCGGGTCGGGTTCTCGTGGTCCGACTCGTCGCGCAGGTCGGCCACCATCGGCAGCTTCTTGGCCTGCATCTGCCCGGCGATCTGTTCCAGCACCTTGGAACCGGACACCTGGTGCGGCAGGGCGTGGATGACGATGTCGCCGTCCTCGACGCGGTACACCGCGCGCATGCGCACCGAACCGCGGCCGGTCTCGTAGACCTTCTGCAGGTCGGCGCGCGGGGTGATGATCTCGGCTTCGGTGGGGAAGTCCGGGCCCGGCACGTGTTCGCACAATTCGGCGACCGTCGCGCCCGGCTGGTCGAGCAGGCGCACGCAGGCCGACGCGACTTCCCGCAGGTTGTGCGGCGGCACGTCGGTGGCCATGCCCACCGCGATGCCGGTGGTGCCGTTGAGCAGCAGGTTGGGCAGGCGGGCCGGCAGCACGGCCGGCTCGTCGAGGGTGCCGTCGAAGTTCGGTACCCAGTCCACGGTACCCTGGCCCAGTTCGCTGAGCAGCACCTCGGAATAGCGCGACAGGCGCGCCTCGGTATAACGCATGGCGGCGAAGGACTTGGGATCGTCCGGCGCCCCCCAGTTGCCCTGGCCGTCCACCAGCGGATAGCGATAGGAGAACGGCTGCGCCATCAGCACCATGGCCTCGTAGCAGGCCAAGTCGCCGTGCGGGTGGAACTTGCCGAGCACGTCGCCGACGGTGCGCGCCGACTTCTTGTGCTTGGAATCGGCATCCAGCCCCAGTTCGCTCATGGCGTAGACGATGCGTCGCTGCACCGGCTTCAGGCCGTCGCCGATATGCGGCAGAGCGCGGTCCATGATCACGTACATGGAATAATTCAGATAGGCCTGCTCGGTGAACTCGGCCAACGACCGGCGTTCGACCCCTTCCAGGCTCAGATCGAGGGATTCGCTCATGCGTACCTCACGGAGAAGTGTTTTGGCGCAGCACCAGGGTGCCGTCGCGCTGGGTGAATTCGAGTTGTTTCAGGGCGCTCATGCCGAGTAGCACCTCATCGCCGTCCATGCCCGGCGCAATCAGCGCCGCGACCCCGGACAGGCGGATATCGCCGAGTTGCAGCTGGTCCAGCCGCGTGCGCCAGCCCGTGGCGCGGCCGTTGGCCGTGCTCAGGGTGATCGGCGCGCCGCGCTCCAGCGCGAGTCTTGCCGCCAGGGCTTCCGGCACCGCCACCTGGGTCGCCCCGGTATCGAGCAGGAAGGTCACGCCCTGGCCGTTGATCTGCCCGTTCAGCAGGTAATGGCCCTGCCGGCTGCTGGCCAGGCGCAACTCGACGTAGCCGTCGCCATGGATCGATTGCGGCGTCTGGTTCGGGTTGCGCTGTCGATCTTCCCAGACGCCGAAATAGCGCGTCGCCAGCGCCAGCCCGGCGATCCAGGCCAGCACCAGCATGATCCGTCCCAGCCGCTGACCGGGCGCCTGTTGCGTCACTTGTCCCCCAACCAGCCGCCGGCGGGCGCGGCGAAGCGCAGGACGAAGGGCCGCACGTCGCCATCGGCGCGCGCATGGTCGCCATTGTCGATGCCCAGCCAGGCGCCCTTGTCGTCCAGCGACAGGGCTTCCGCGACGCCATAAGGCAGCTCGTAGCGACGCTCCGGCGCCAGGACCGCCGAGGCGAACGACCAGCAGCGCTCGACCTTGGCCTGGGCCAGGTCGCGGCGGCAGATCTGATGCGCCAGGCGCTCCAGGGTGAACAGCTTGCCGCGGTAGAAGGCGAGGTCGGAGAAATCCTTCGGCAGCTTGCGCGCGCTGCCCAGTTCCGGCGGCGGCTCGATCTTGCCGCCCTCGGCGAGCAGTACGCAGCTGCCCTCGCAGCGCCAGGCACTGTTGTCGCGGTGGGCCACCAGCAGGCCGCGGCGCTCGCGCTCGGCAGCCAGCCAGAGGCGCTTGCCCTCGGGGTCGACGGCGATCCCTTCGAAGAGCGCGTTGAAATTCATCAGCATGCCGCTGGCCCGCGCTTGCGGCAGCAGGCCGGGCGGCAGGCGCAGCCAGTTCGGCGCGCCGCTCACCGGCAGTTGCAGGACCGCCGCGTGCGCCTCGCTGACCAGGTAGCGATTGCCGGCGGCATCGCAGGCGATGCCTTCGAAGTCGAGGTTGCCGCCGCGCACCAGGCCACTGAGCCAGACCCGCGTGCTCATGCCCCAGGGCAACCCGCTGTCCGGCGGGGTCGGAGTGATGAAACTCTCGGCCTCGGCCTGCCAGGGCTGGTCGGAGCCTTCGGCCGAGGGTTGCAGGCGATACAGGCGGTCGTCGTCGCGGTCGGAAACCGTCCACAGCGCGCCGCCACACCAGGCCAGCCCGGAGAGGTTGCCGCCGCGCATGCCCTCCACCGCATGTTCGGAGATGAAGCTCAAGGCTGCCGGAACCGGTGGCTCTGGCGGCGCCTCGGCCGCCTGGACCAGGCCCCCGAACAGGCCGAGGATGGCCAGCAGGCGGCGCATCAGACCAGCACCTCGGCCAGGTTGCCCTTGCTCTCCAGCCAGGACTTGCGGTCACCGGCGCGCTTCTTGGCCAGCAGCATGTCCATGATCTCCAGGGTACCGGTGGCGTCCTCCAGGGTGAGCTGGACCAGCCGCCGGGTATTCGGATCCATGGTGGTCTCGCGCAGTTGCAACGGATTCATTTCGCCAAGGCCCTTGAAGCGGGTGACCTGCGGCTTGCCGCGCTTCTTCTCGGCGGCCAGGCGCTCGAGGATGCCGTCGCGCTCGGCTTCGTCGAGGGCGTAGTAGATTTCCTTGCCGAGGTCGATGCGGTACAGCGGCGGCATCGCCACGTAGACGTGGCCGGCTTCCACCAGCGGGCGGAAATGGCGGACGAACAGCGCGCAGAGCAGCGTGGCGATGTGCAGCCCGTCGGAGTCGGCATCCGCGAGGATACAGATCTTGCCGTAGCGCAGCTGAGCCAGGTCGCTGGCGCCCGGATCGACGCCGATGGCTACCGCGATGTCGTGGACCTCCTGGCTGGCGAGCACCTCGCCGCCGTCCACTTCCCAGGTGTTCAGGATCTTTCCGCGCAGCGGCATGATCGCCTGGAATTCCTTGTCCCGCGCCTGCTTCGCCGAGCCGCCGGCGGAGTCGCCCTCGACCAGGAACAGTTCCGCGCGCATCGGTTCCTGTCCGGCGCAGTCGGCCAGTTTGCCGGGCAGCGCCGGCCCCTGGGTGATCTTCTTGCGCTCGACCTTCTTGCCCGCCTTGAGACGACGCCCGGCATTGCTGATCGCCAGTTCCGCCAACTGCAGGCCGATCTCGGCGTGCTCGTTGAGCCACAGGCTGAAGGCGTCCTTCACCACGCCCGAGACGAACGCCGCCGCCTCGCGGGACGACAGGCGCTCCTTGGTCTGCCCGGAGAACTGCGGCTCCTGCATCTTCATCGAGAGGACGAAGGCGATCCGCTCCCAGACGTCCTCGGGCGCCAGCTTGACGCCGCGCGGCAACAGGTTGCGGAACTCGCAGAATTCGCGCATGGCGTCGAGCAGGCCCTGGCGCAGGCCGTTCACATGGGTGCCGCCCTGGGCCGTGGGAATCAGGTTGACGTAGCTTTCCTGCACCGACTCACCGCCCTCGGGCAGCCACAGCAGGGCCCAGCTCACCGCTTCCTTGGAACCTTCGAGGTTGCCGCAGAAGGGTTCGTCGGGCAGGCGCGGCAGCTCGGCGACCGCGTCGGTCAGGTAGGAGCGCAGGCCGTCCTCGAAGTGCCACTCGACGCGCTCGCCGGTGTTCTTGTCCTCGAACACCACGCTCAGGCCCGGGCACAGCACCGCCTTGGCCTTGAGCACATGCTTGAGGCGGCTGACCGAGAACTTCGCCGAATCGAAATACTTCGGATCCGGCCAGAAATGCACGCTGGTACCGGTATTGCGCTTGCCGACCGTGCCGATGACTTCCAGGTCGCTGTCCTTGAAGCCGTCGGCGAAGGTCATCCGGTACTCGTTGGCGTCGCGCTTGACGCGTACCTCGACCCGGGTCGAGAGCGCGTTCACCACCGAGATGCCGACCCCGTGCAAGCCGCCGGAGAACTGGTAGTTCTTGTTCGAGAACTTGCCGCCGGCATGCAGCTTGGTAAGGATCAGCTCGACGCCCGGCACGCCCTCTTCCGGGTGGATGTCCACCGGCATGCCGCGGCCGTCGTCGATGACTTCCAGCGAGTTGTCCTGGTGCAGGATCACCTGCACGCTCTTCGCGTGGCCGGCCAGGGCTTCGTCGACGCTGTTGTCGATGACTTCCTGGGCCAGGTGGTTGGGGCGGGTGGTGTCGGTGTACATCCCCGGGCGCTTGCGCACCGGGTCGAGGCCGGAAAGGACTTCGATGGCGTCTGCGTTGTAAGTAGCCATGGGGTCTCTATTCAGTCAAAAGTCGAAAAATCGGTGTCGCGCCACAGCGCCGACGGGTAGCCGGCGAACGCCAGCAGCGCCGGCAGGTGCCGGGCGAAGCCCTGGAAGCCGTGGTCGCCGCCGGCCTGGATGCGTAGCGCGCAGGCTCGGTAGAAGGACTGCGCGGCGCGATAGTCGAGGGTTTCGTCGGCGGTCTGCAGCCATACCTGGTAGCGCTCGGGACGTTGCAGGCGCGTGACTTCCAGTTCGGCCAGCGCCGCCACGTGGTCCTCGGTGAGTTCCCAGGTCTCGCCGCTGTAGTGGTTGGTCTGCGCGCCCAGGTAGCCGTCGAAGGAGCGATGCGGGGCGACCGCCGGATTGACCAGGATCGCCGCCAGGCCATGGCGCTCCGCCAAATGGGTCGCATAGTAGCCACCCAGGGAGCTGCCGACCAGCACCGGTCGCCCGAGCTCGGCAATGGCCCGCTCCAACTGGGCGATGGCCTGCCGTGGGTGATGGTGCAGGGCCGGGACGCGCAGGCCTTCGGCCAGGCCCAAGTGGCCGAAAGCCGCCTGCAGCTGGCGCGCCTTGTGCGATTCGGGCGAACTGTTGAAGCCGTGGATATACAGCAGGGATGGGCTGGTCGCAGTCATCGGGAACGGGCTAATGGGCTTCAACTCGGTAGGGAAAGCCGAACGGTACCAGCTTCCAGGCTTCATCTTCCAGCCTGCGCGCCGATCGGCAACGACGCACGCGGCCGCGGCATCCCGCGACCGGGGGGCATGTCAGTATCCGGCGGTGTCGTAGTCCACTTCGAAGACGACGTCGTCGACCCGCGAGATCCCCGTCTCCAGGCGCCCGTCGTCGTGCAGGCGCAACCAGCGGTAGCCCGGCGCCAGGCGGTCGAGGGTGAAGTCGCTGCTGCCGGGGGCGAACTGTACGCAGGTGGACGGCGAGGCCAGCAGGCGCAGCGGGCCGCGCTGGCGGTCGAACTCCTGGTGAATGTGCCCCCACAGCAGGCAGCGCACCTGCGGATAGGGCGCCAGCAGGTCGAACAGCGCCTGCGGGTTGCGCAGGCCGATGGGGTCCATCCAGTCGCTGCCGATCGGCACCGGGTGGTGATGGAAGGAAACCAGCAGGAAGCGTTCGCCGGCGCTGTCGATGGCGCGCCGCAGCAGGTCGAGCTGGTCGTCCTCGAGATAGCCCGGCACCGCTCCGGGAATGCTCGAGTCGAGCAACACCACGCGCCAGTTGCCGACGTCGACGACCTGCTCCAGCAGGTCGCTGCCCTCGGACGCCCGCTGCATCGGCTCGCGTTCGTCGTGGTTACCGGCGAACCAGCGCAACGGCGCGGCCAGCGGCGCGCTCAACCTGCGGAAGCGTGTGTAGGAATCCAGGCTGCCGTCCTGGGAGACGTCGCCGGTGGCGAGGATCAGGTCGATCCGCGGTTGCTCCCGGGCGACCCGCTCGACCACCTTTTCCAGGCTATGGGCGGTATCCATGCCGAGCAGGCGCGCGCCGTCCTCGGCGAACAGGTGGCTGTCCGAAAGCTGCACCAGCAGTACGGAGGCGTCGGTGGCGGGAGTGTTCGAATGGCGTGACAAGGGGCCGTCTCCTGAAGGCGAGGCGTCCGCGGTGAATGGGGTGATTATGGTGACCGACGAAAGTGGCGGCAAACCCGGAAAGCGGAACAGATCACAGTTGCGAGGACTACTTTTGGCTTGATGCCATTCAACTGGCCTTTTGCCTGCAACCGCTCAGCGCTGGGCCACCGGCACCATATCGTGGCCGCAGGCCAGGCAGTGGGCGAGCCACTCGCCGAGGAACAGGTTGAGCTGGTTCTTCTCGTCGGGCTGGTGCATCGCCTGGTTCGGGTAGGGATAGATCGCCATCAGCCGCCGCGCCTGTTCGGCGCCGATCACCTCGGCCATCCGTGCATCGTGGTAGACCCGCACTTCCAGCCGCGGCGCCGGCAACCAGGGCAGGCCCAGTTCCTGGCGCACCTGCAGGGTGGTGGTGTACGGGCAGGCCTCGGTCACTTCCAGCGCCAGGACGCCGAGCAGCCGCTCCCCTTCGCTCAGCGCGACCCGGCGCGAGGCCTGCGTCTCGCGCATGTCCGGGAGCAGGCGCATGAGCCGCGCGTAGTTCGCTTCGCAGGTCGCCTGTAGGCTGGCCAGGTCGACCCGGTAGCGCTCGCGCAGCAGGTTCAGGCCCATAGCCCACGCACCTCGGCCCGGTTCAGGGCCAGCCACTGCAGGGCGATGATGCTCGCCGCGTTGTTGATCCGCCCGTCGCGCACGGCCTGCAGCGCATCTTCCAACGGCCAGACGTGGACGCGGATGTCCTCGCCCTCCTCCGGCAAGCCATGCACGCCGCCGACGCCTTCGCTGTCGCAACGGCCGACGAACAGGTGCACCACCTCGTCGGTGCCGCCCGGCGACGGCAGGTACTGGGTTATCGGCCAGAGCGCACCGAGGGTCAGCCCAGCCTCCTCCATCGCCTCGCGATGGGCCACTTCCTCCGGTTGCTCGTCCTTGTCGATCAGGCCGGCGACCAGCTCCAGCAGCCAGGGGTTGGCGAGCTTCTGCATCGCCCCGACGCGGAATTGCTCGATGAGCACCACGCAATCGCGCTGCGGGTCGTAGGGCAGCACGCAGACCGCGTCATGGCGGACGAACAGTTCCCGACTGATTTCCCGGCCCATGCTGCCGTCGAACTGGCGATGCCGCAGGCGCAGGCGATCGAGACGATAGAAGCCGCGGAAGCATTCCTCGCGCTGCACGAGCTCGACGTCACCGGGGGCGGGTTTGAAGGTTTCGGACATCCTCGACTCACTTCACTCGGGTATGTGGGTTTCGCGCCATCCTATCGCGGCCCGGCGCAGGGCGCAGCCACTTTCAGGACGGCTCGGGAAAACTTCGTGGCACTCGCCGCGCGGGCGTGTTTCCCGGCCACGGCTAAGCCATACTTGGGGTTTGCGCGGGCCGAACTCAAGCGCGGCGCCAGGGTCGAAACGGACTGGTCGACGCTTCGAGCCCGCCCATCCACCGCCGCAAAAGGAATCCCATGCGCCTTCTGAAATTCGCCGCCCTCGGCAGCCTGGTCGTTCTGCTGAGCGCCTGCCAGAGCTTCTTCAAGCCCGGCCTCGACGACCCGCTGCCCACCGAGCGCCTCGCCAGCGAGCACCTGAAGCCCGGCTGCCAGGGCGAACAGTGCCCCTTGGTAAACATCGACACCCTGAAGTTCCCCGACGAACCGCAGCTGGACCCGATCGTCGAGCGCGCCCTGCTGGAAATGACCCGGGAAAACAACGAAACGCCCCTGCCGGCATCGCTGGCGGCCTACGAGCGGCAGTTCCTGGACAGCGCCGAGCCGGGCTGGAGCAGCTACCTGCAAGCCAAGGTGCGCGAACAACATGACGGTCTGGTGATCATCGAGCTTTCCAGCTACCTGTTCACCGGCGGCGCCCACGGCATGCCCGGTCGCGGCTTCATCAACTACGACCGCAGGCAGCACAAGGTGCTGAGCCTGCAGGACATGCTGGTTCCCGGCCAGGAAGAAACCTTCTGGAAACAGGCCGAACTGGCGCACAAGGCCTGGCTGCTGGCCAACAAGCTCGACCAGGACGCCGATTTCCAGAAGACCTGGCCGTTCCAGCGCACCCCGCACGTGGCATTGACCTTCGGCGCGGTGACGCTGAAGTACGACGCCTACTCCATCGCGCCGTATTCCTATGCCCACCCCGAACTGAAGATCCCGTATCCGCGCCTGAACGGCATCGTCAAGCCGAACCTGTTCCCCGGCCGCGGCTGACGCTTCCGACACCCCGAATCCCCTCGCCGCGGCGAGGGGCCCGGTGGCGCGACCTACACCTGCCTGTAGATCACCGATCCTTCGTCCTTGAAGCGCGCCGCCTGCTCCTGGAAGCCGGCCTCGATGGCCTTGCTCTCGTCGGACAGGCCGTTCTCCTTGGCGTAGTCGCGGACTTCCTGGGTGATCTTCATCGAGCAGAACTTCGGTCCGCACATGGAGCAGAAGTGCGCGACCTTGGCCGAGTCCTTCGGCAGGGTCTCGTCATGGAACGCCCGCGCGGTATCCGGGTCCAGGCCAAGGTTGAACTGGTCCTCCCAACGGAACTCGAAGCGCGCCTTGGACAGCGCGTTGTCGCGGATCTGCGCGCCCGGGTGGCCCTTGGCGAGGTCGGCGGCATGGGCGGCGATCTTGTAGGTGATGATCCCGGTCTTCACGTCATCCTTGTTCGGCAGCCCCAGGTGCTCCTTGGGCGTGACGTAGCAGAGCATGGCGCAGCCGAACCAGCCGATCATCGCCGCGCCGATGCCGGAGGTGATGTGGTCGTAGCCGGGGGCGATGTCGGTGGTCAGCGGGCCGAGGGTATAGAACGGCGCCTCGTCGCAGCACTCCAGCTGCTTGTCCATGTTTTCCTTGATCAATTGCATCGGCACGTGGCCGGGGCCTTCGATCATCACCTGCACGTCGTGCTTCCAGGCGATCTTGGTCAGCTCGCCGAGGGTTTCCAGCTCGCCGAACTGGGCGGCGTCGTTGGCGTCGGCCACCGAGCCCGGACGCAGGCCATCGCCCAGCGAGAAGCTGACGTCGTAGGCCTTCATGATTTCGCAGATCTCTTCGAAATGCGTGTAGAGGAAGTTCTCCTGGTGGTGCGCCAGGCACCACTTGGCCATGATCGAGCCGCCGCGGGAAACGATACCGGTGACCCGCTTGGCGGTCAGCGGCACATAGCGCAGCAGCACGCCGGCGTGGATGGTGAAGTAGTCGACGCCCTGCTCGGCCTGTTCGATCAGGGTGTCGCGGAAGATTTCCCAGGTCAGGTCCTCGGCGACGCCGTTGACCTTCTCCAGCGCCTGGTAGATCGGTACGGTGCCGATCGGTACCGGGCTGTTGCGCAGGATCCACTCGCGGGTTTCATGGATGTGCTTGCCGGTGGACAGGTCCATCACCGTGTCGGCGCCCCAGCGGATGCCCCAGGTGAGCTTCTCCACTTCTTCCTCGATCGACGAGCCCAGCGCGCTGTTGCCGATGTTGCCGTTGATCTTCACCAGGAAATTGCGGCCGATGATCATCGGCTCAAGCTCGGTGTGGTTGATGTTCGCCGGAATGATCGCGCGGCCGCGGGCGACTTCCTCGCGGACGAACTCGGGGGTGATTTCCTTCGGGGTGTTGGCACCGAAGCTGTGCCCCGGGTGCTGCTGGTCGAGCAGGCCGGCGGCCCGGGCTTCCTGCAGCTTCATGTTCTCGCGGATGGCGATGTATTCCATCTCCGGGGTGATGATGCCCTTCTTCGCGTAGTGCATCTGCGAGACGTTGGCGCCCGGCTTGGCCCGGCGCGGCGTGCGCACGTGGGCGAAGCGCAGGGCGTCGAGGCTGGCGTCGGCCAGGCGGGCCTGGCCGAACTCGGAGGTCAGGCCGGGGAGGATCTCGGTGTCGCCGCGCTCGTCGATCCAACGCGAACGCACGTCAGGCAGGCCCTTGCGCAGATCGATGCGGACCTCGGGGTCGGTATACGGGCCGGAGGTGTCGTAGACGAACACCGGCGGGTTCTTTTCGCCGCCGAAGGCGGTGGGGGTGTCGGCGAGGGAGATTTCCCGCACCGGGACGCGGATGTCCGGGCGCGAGCCGGTCAGGTAGACCTTGCGCGAGTTCGGGAAAGGCTGCGTCGACTGGCGGTCGAGCTGCTCAAGGCGGGTGATGTTGTTCTTCTGCGTTGCGCTCATCGATGGCTCTCCTGGGTGATTGTCGGGAGAACCTGGCACGCGGGGCCACCGGGACTGGTGGCGAGAAGGACGCGCCGGCAAGGCAGGCATGGCGCGGACATCTTGTTCCCTACGCGGGTTGCTGCGGTCCGCGCGAGGCGGAACCGGACGCTAGCCCGATCAGGTTCAACGGGATCCGGAACTATCCGATCTCAGCCCCTCGTATAGGGCACCCCGACAAGAACCCCGGCAGTCTAATCAACACCGGCGGGATTCGCCAACGGGAAAACGCCCCACCCGACCGGCAGTCATGGTCCAGTCCGGCGCCCTCTCGCCAGGGAAGACGCAGATCCCCGCACGTTCGCCGGCACATCGATCCGGACTGGCTCTTCGATCAGTTGCCGCGCAGGTGCCTTGACCGCTACCGGTAGCGACCTTAGCCTTGCCCCACCTCGCATCTTTTCCAGGACGAACGAATGCTGCGCAGACTCTCCCTGGCGGCCGCCGTGGCCGCTGCTACCGGTGTCGCCTGGGCCGCCCAGCCGACCCCGCTGCCGACCAAGACCGACCTGATCAGCGTCTACAAGGAAGCCGTCGACAACAACGCCGACCTCGCCGCCGCCCAGGCCGACTACCTGGCGCGCAAGGAAGTGGTGCCCCAGGCCCGCGCCGGCCTGCTGCCGCAACTCGGCGCCGGCGGCCGTATCGGCGACTCACGGATCGCTCTCGACGAACCGGCCGCCACGGTCAAACGCAGCAGTCATGTGGTCCAGGCCAGCCTCAGCCAGCCGCTGTTCCGCGCCGACCGCTGGTTCCAGTGGCAGGCCGCCAAGGAAACCAGCGACCAGGCCAAGCTGGAATTCTCCGCGACCCAGCAGGACCTGATCCTGCGCAGCGCCGAGACCTACTTCACGGTGCTCCGCGCCCAGGACAACCTGGCCACCAGCAAGGCCGAGGAAGCCGCCTTCAAGCGTCAATTGGACCAGGCCAACGAGCGCTTCGACGTGGGCCTTTCCGACAAGACCGACGTACTCGAGGCCCAGGCCAGCTACGACACCGCCCGCGCCAACCGGCTGATCGCCGAACAGCGCGTGGACGATGCCTTCCAGGCCCTGGTGACCCTGACCAACCGCGACTACAGCGCCATCGAGGGCATGCGCCACACCCTGCCGGTGGTGCCGCCGGCGCCGAACGACGCCAAGGCCTGGGTCGACACCGCGGTGCAGCAGAACCTGCGCCTGCTGGCCAGCAACTACGCGGTCAACGCCGCCGAGGAAACCCTCCGCCAGCGCAAGGCCGGGCACCTGCCGACCCTCGATGCCGTGGCCCAGTACCAGAAGGGCGACAACGACGCCCTCGGCTTCGCCAACAGCGCCGCCAATCCGCTGGTGCACTACGGCAAGGATGTCGAGGAACGCACGATTGGCCTGGAACTGAACATCCCGATCTACAGCGGCGGCCTGACCTCCTCCCAGGTCCGCGAGTCCTACCAGCGCCTCAACCAGAGCGAGCAGTCCCGCGAAGGCCAGCGCCGCCAGGTGGTGCAGGACACCCGCAACCTGCACCGCGCGGTGAATACCGACGTCGAGCAGGTCCAGGCGCGGCGCCAGGCGATCATCTCCAACCAGAGTTCGCTGGAAGCCACCGAGATCGGCTACCAGGTCGGCACCCGCAACATCGTCGACGTGCTCAACGCCCAGCGCCAGTTGTACGCCGCCGTGCGCGACTACAACAACAGCCGCTACGACTACATCCTCGATACCCTGCGCCTGAAGCAGGCGGCCGGCACCCTCAGCCCGGCCGACCTGGAGGCGCTCAGCGCCTACCTGAAGCAGGACTACGATCCGGACAAGGACTTCCTCCCGCCGGACCTGGCCAAGGCCGCCGCCGAGCAGTTACAGAGCAAGCCGCGCCAGCAGTACTAGCACGAGCGAAGACGCCCCCGGTCGGGGGCGTCTTCGCTTGACTGGCCTGGCGCGCGTCGCCCGGGTCAGCGCGCCAGCGGCTGGAGCAGCGCGTCGAACTGCTCCAGCCGCGGGAACCGCAGGGGTACATCCTGCTCGAGATTTTCCAGCCGCGCCCGGTAGGCGCGCAGGAAGTTGTCGCGCGCTTCCTCGCTGATGTATGGCACGTGCCAGGCGACAAAGGGCTCCAGCACCTGCATGCCGACATAGGCCAGGGTGCCGCGCAGGATCGGCCGCAGCATGTCCTCCAGCGGTCCGTGGATGGCACCCTCGCCGAACATGTGCTGGCGCCCGCCCAGGGTCAGGCTGACCAGCGCCTTCTTGCCGGCCAGGCCACCCTGGTCGTAGAAGCGCTTGCCGCCATAGCAGACCCCGGACACCAGTACCCGGTCGAACCACCCCTTGAGGATCGCCGGCACCGAGAACCAGTAGATCGGAAAGTTGAGGATCAGCAGGTCGGCCCACAGCAGCTTGTCCAGCTCGGCCTGGATGTCGGCGGCCAGGCTCTGGCGCTTGACGCTCTCGCGCTGCTCCAGGGCGTAGACCAGGTAGTCGGGATCGGCGCGCTCGGCGAAGTCGGCGGCACTGGCCACCGGATTCCAGTTCATCGCGTAGAGATCCGAGACCTGCACCGCGTGGCCCTGGCCTGCCAGGGTCTCGCATGCCTGGTCACAGAGCGCGCGGGTGAAGGATTGCGGTTCGTTGTGGGCGTGGACGATCAGTACGTTCATCGTGGTTTCCGAATCGTGGTGACCGGCCGCATCGCTCGCGGCCGAGGGGTTCAGGCCTGGCCGAGCAACTCGGCGGCGCACAGCGCGATGCGCCGACAGGCTTCGCGCAGCGGTTCGGCGCCCAACACCAGGCCGAGGCGGATGTGACCGGCGGCGCTCGGGCCGAAGGCTTCGCCGGCGAGCACCGATACGCCATGGCGGTCCAGCAGGCGGTCGGCGAAGGCCTGGGCGGAAAGTCCGGTGGGACGGATGTCGACCATCACGAACATGCCGCCGTCCGGGCGCAGTGGACGCAGGCCGGGGCTGTCGGCCAGGCACTCGATTACCAGGTCGCGGCGGCGGCGGTAGGCCTCGCGCATCGCCTCCAACTCCGGCAGCGGCGCCTCCAGCGCGGTGCAGGCGGCATCCTGGATGAATTCCGGCGAGCCATAGAGCATGCACAGGGCGAGGTTCTCCAGGTGCGCGCAGAGCGCCGCGGGACCGACCACCCAGCCGACCCGCCAGCCGGTCATGGCGTGGGATTTCGACAGGCTGTTGAGGGTCGCGGTACGTTCGGCCATCCCCGGCAGGCTGGCCGGGCTGACGTGCTCGCCGTCGAACAGCAGTTCGCTGTAGACCTCGTCGGAGATCATCCACAGGTCATGGGCCGTGCACAGCTCGGCCAGGGCTTCCCAGGTGGCCCGCGGCAGGCTGGCGCCGGACGGGTTGTGCGGGCTGTTCAGCGCCATCGCGCGAGTGCGCGGGGTGATCAGTGCGGCGACCTCCTCGGCCTGCACGCGGAAGCCATTCTCGGAGCGCACCGGCACCGGCACCACCCGCGCGCCACAGGCGCCGAACACCGCTTCGTAGGTGACGTACATCGGCTCGGCGACTATCACCTCGTCGCCCGGATTCAGCAGGCACTGCACCACCGCGTACAGCGCGCACTGGGCGCCGGCCAGCACCACCACCTGCTCCGCGTCCACCGCCTGGCCGCTGCGCTGCCGGTGGCGTTCGGCGATGCGCTGGCGCAGGGCGCGCTTGCCGCGCACGTCGGCGTAGTGGGTGTTGCCGGCCAGCAGGCTGTCGATGGCCGACTGGACGATGGGCGCCGGGGTATCGAAGTCGGGGTCGCCGACCGACAGCAGGAGGATTTCCTCGCCCTGCTCGACCCGTGCCAGCGCGCGATAGTGGATGTCCCAGGCAGCGGCGCCGTCGCCGGCGATACGTTGGGTGAAGTCGGAATAGCGCATGGATGCTCTCCTTGTCCGGCGGTCAGCGCGCGCAGGCGTGCCGCAGTTCGATCAGGGTCACGCCGGGCTGCCCGAAGCCGGCGCGCAGGTCGCGCTCCAGTTCGTCCAGGTCCTGCGGCTGGCGCACCGCGCAACCGTAGGCGCGGCCCAGCAGTGCGAAGTCGGGGTTGCGCGGCAGCACGCCGACCGGCTCGATGTCCAGGCCGAGCATGTCGTCGCGGATCTGGCCGAGCGCGTCGTTGTTCCACAGTAGCACCACCAGCGGACTGTCCAGTTCCTCGCTGGCGGTGGCCAGTTCCTGCGCGGTGTAGAGGAAGCCGCCATCGCCGACCAGCACCAGGCCCGGGCGCTGCGGGGCGCCGAGCTTGGCGCCGATGCCGGCCGGCAGGCCGTAGCCGAGGGTGCCGTAGCCGGTGGGATGCAGCCAGCTGCGCGGCGCTCGACTGGCGAACGCGTAGTTGCCGGTATAGGCCAGCTGGGTCATGTCGGTGCTGACGAACGCATCGGCCGGCAGCGCAGCGGCGATCCGGTCGAGGATCGCCTGGTGCAGCGCCTGCAGCGGCGCGTGTGCCGCGCGGATCTCCGCGCGCAGGCGCGCCACCCTCGCGGCGGCCGGTGTGGCGTCGCGGGTCTCCTGCGGCAGGCGCGCCAGCAGCGCCTCCAGGGTCTGCCGGGCATCGCCCCTGAGCGCTACGGCAGAGGGATAGAAGTCGTTGAACTTGCGCGGGTCGATATCGACGCGGATCAGTTCGCCGGACAGCGGCAGGCGTTCGCGCCAGAAGTCGGTGTCGGCCATCTCGGTGCCCACCGCCAGCACCAGGTCGGCCTCGGCGATCATCTCCCAGCCCGGCGCTACGCACAGGCTGGCCCCGGCGTTGAGCGGCGCGTCCGGCGGCAGCAGACCCTTGCCGGCGACGCTGGTGAACAGCGGCGCGGCCAGGCGCTCGCTCAGCGCGGCAAGCGCCTCGCCGGCCGCCAGCGCGCCGCCGCCGGCGATGAGCATTGGTCGCCGGGCCGCAGCCAGGCGCTCCGCCGCCGCCCGCAATGCCTCGCTGCACGGCACACCACGACCAGGGCGGCGCGCCACGGCAGCGCTCCAGTCATGGGCCACCGGCGCGGCGAGCACGTCGAGCGGGATCGAGATATGCACCGGGCGCGGACGCTCGCTGTCGAACACCGCGTAGGCCCGGGCGATCAGTTCGGGCAGCTGTTCCGGGCTCAAGGCCAAGGCGGAGAAGGCAGTGATCGGCGCGGTCATGGCACGCTGGTCCTGGGTCTCGTGCAGGCAGCCCCAGCCCTTGCCCAGGCTGGCGCTGTGGTTGACGCTGGAAATCACCAGCAGCGGTACCGAGTCGGCGTAGGCCTGGCCGATGGCGGTGGCGACGTTGGTCACGCCCGGCCCAGTGATGACGAAGCACACTCCCGGCTTGCCGCTGACCCGCGCATAACCGTCGGCCATGAAGCCGGCGCCCTGCTCGTGGCGGGTCAGCACGTGGCGGATGCCGCTGCCCGGAAGTCCGCGGTACAGCTCGAGGGTGTGCACGCCGGGGATACCGAAAACGGTATCCACGCCGTAGTTGGCCAGCAAGCGGACCAGGGCCTGGCCGGCGGTGAGGGTCTTCTGTGGTTGCATGGGCAATATCCTCGTCCAGTTCGGCGACCATCGGAGTCGCCGCTCGCGCCGCAGCGCTCTTGCTCCCATTCCCACAAGCGGGAGGGGGAGCCGTCGTGTCCGCCCGGGCCTTCAGCCATTGGCCAGCCGGATCAACGCATCCACCGCCAGCGCTCCCTCGGCATCCGCCAGCAATGGGTTGACGTCCAGCTCCAGCAAGCGCTCGGCATGTTCGCAGGCGAATTCGGCGACCGCGCGGATCGCCGCCACCAGGGCCTCCATGGATACCGCCGGGCGACCGCGGAAGCCGCTGAGCAACGGCGCGCTGCGCAGGCTCAGCAGGGCATCGCGGATCGCCGCGTCGGTGGTCGGCAGGAGCAGGCTGCGACTGTCGCGCAGCAGCTCCACGAGTATCCCGCCGGCACCGATCACCAATGCCAGG
The DNA here is from genome assembly GCF_001813645.1 of Pseudomonas sp. HMSC063H08. NCBI lineage: Bacteria > Pseudomonadati > Pseudomonadota > Gammaproteobacteria > Pseudomonadales > Pseudomonadaceae > Pseudomonas > Pseudomonas sp. HMSC063H08. The sequence continues at coordinate 239,128 of NZ_KV813325.1, read as the reverse complement.
CCGAAGCCCTCCTCGCGCTTGACCCCGACGATCAGCTCGGCCAGCGGCGCGCCTGCCATGCGCTCCAGCAACACACGCTCGAAGACCAGTTGCGGCGCGTGCCGGGCCAGGCTTTCGCGCATGTCGAACAATGCCGCCTCCAGCGCCGCCTCGTTGCGCAGGCCGAGCGCCACGCCGCCGGCCTCGGTCTTGTGCGGCAGCGCGGCGCTGACCGCCTTGAGCACCAGCGGGAAGCCGAGGTCGAGGGCCGCTTCGCGGGCCTGCCCGGGGGTGCTCAGCACCCCCGGGGGCAGTGGCAGGCCGAAGGATTTCAGCGCCTGCTTGGATTGCCACTCGTCGAGCAGGTAGCCGTCGCCCGCCAGCGGCCCTGGGCAGATCGGCACCAACGCCGCCTCGCCGCGCTCCAGCAGCGCCGCGCGGCGCTGGCGGTAGCGGGCGATCCGTCCCCAGGCGGCGAGACCATCCTCGACGCCTTGCAGCGCGGCGACGCCCTCGCCGTGCAACAGCTCGCGGGCCCGGGCCGGCAGCAGTTCCGGGAACGCCGAGGCGATGAAGCCGACTTTGCCGTGGCGCTTCAGCGCGGCGCAGTAGCGTTGCAGAAGCAGGTCGCACTGCGGCCGCTCGCCGGTTTCCTCGCCCGGATAGTCGAGCACCAGCAGGGCGGCGTCGGCAGGGCTGCGCAAAGCGCTGTCGAGCATTTCCTCCAGGGCCGCGGCATCGCCCCAGATGGCGGTGGTGAAGTCCAGCGGGTTGGCGATGTTGGCGTAGTCGGGCAGTACCCCGGCCAGTTCGTCGCGCTGTCCGGCGTCGAAAGACGGCAACCCCAGGCCGTTGCGCTCGGCGTAGTCAGCGATCAACCCGGCGTCGCCGCCGGAACAGGCCAGCGCGACCAGGCTCGGCCCGCCAGGCAGGTGGCCGCAGGCGGCGGCCTTGAGGGTTTCGACGAAGCTCACCGGGCCGCTCACACGGATTACCCCGAGGCGCTCGAACAGGCTGTCGTAGAGCGCGTCGGAACCGGCCAGGGAACTGGTGTGGCTGAGCGCGAGGGCCGCACCGATCTTCGACACTCCGGTCTTCAGGGCGATCACCGGCACGCCTTTCTGCAACGCCTTGTAGGCCGCGCGGGCGAACCCCGGGACGTTCTTCAGACCTTCCAGATGCAGGCCGATGGCAGTCACCCGCGGCTCGTCGAGCAGCACGTCCATCAGCTCGGCGATGCCCAGCTGCGCCTGGTTGCCCACCGATGCCATATAGGCCACCGGCAGCGAACGGTCGCTCATCGACAGGTTGTAGGCGAAGTTGCCGCTCTGCGTCAGCACCGCGACGCCCCGCTCCACCTGCCGACCGCCATGTGCCACCGGCCATAGCGCGGCGCCGTGCAGGTAGTCGAGCAAGCCGTAGCAGTTCGGGCCAAGCAGCGCCATTTCGCCGGCGGCGGCCAGCAGCCGGCGTTGCACGGCCAGGCCCTGTTCGCCGGTTTCGGCGAAGCCGGAGGCATAGCAGATCGCCCCGCCGGCGCCTTTGGCGGCGAGCGCGGCGACCGCGTCGAGGGTCAGTTCGCGGTTGGTGGCGACGAACGCCGCGTCCGGGCCGCACGGCAGGTCGGCGACGCTGGCCACGCAGGGTACGCCTTCGAGTTCGGCGTGCTGCGGATTGACCAGCCACAACTGGCCGGCGAAACCGCCTTCGGCACAGCGTTTCAGGGCACGCGCCATGCCACGGCCGCCAATGAAGGCGAGATGCCTGGGTGCCAGCAGACGCTTGAGGTTTTCACGATTCATGTCGGTTCTCGATTCGGAACATGGCAGCCTTCCCCTCTCCCCTGGAGGAAGAGGGGAGCCAGGACTCAACGCAGCAACGGCCGCAGCAGTTCGCGGGAAACGATGTGCCGCTGGATTTCCGAAGTGCCCTCCCAGATCCGTTCGATCCGCGCGTTGCGCCAGATGCGCTCGACCGGTCCTTCATCCATCAGGCCCATGCCGCCGAAGATCTGCACCGCTTCGTCGGCGACCTTGCCGAGGGTCTCGCTGGCGAACAGCTTGGCCATGCCGGCCTCGCCGTCGGTCATGGTGCCCTGGTCCATCTTCCAGGCGGTGTGCAGGGTCATCAGCTCGGCGGCGCGGATCTGCGTGGCCATGTCGGCGAGCTTGAAGGAAACGCCCTGGTAGCTGCCGATCGGCTGGCCGAACTGCTTGCGATCGGCCGCCCAGCGCAGCGACAGGTCGAGGGCGCGCTGGGCCTGGCCGACGCAGTTGGCGGCGACCATCACCCGTCCGGCGGTCAGCCAGGCGTTGGCCACTTCCCAGCCCTTGCCGACCTCGCCGAGTACCTTGGAGGCCGGCACCCGGCAATCGTCGAAGAAGATCTCGTAGGTGTGGTAGCCACGGTTGCTCACGCATTTCGGTCCGCGGCGCACGGTCATCCCGGGCGTGCCCTTGTCCACCAGGAAGGCGGTCACCGCGTTGCGCTTGCGGCCGTTGTGCTCGTAGCTGTCGGTGACGGCGAAGACGATGGCGAAGTCGGCGTGCCCGGCGTGGCTGATGAAGTGCTTGCTGCCGTTGATCACGAAGGCGTCGCCGTCGCGCACCGCGCGGGTCTTGATCGAATTGGCGTCGGAGCCGGCGCCCGGCTCGGTGAGGGCGAAGCAATCGGTCTTTTCGCCCTGCACGCAGGGCAACAGGTAGTCGCCGAGCTGTTCTCCGGTGCAGGCCATGAGGATCTTCGAGGGCCGCGCGACGAATACGTGGAGGGCCCAGGAGACCTTCGACAGCTCGCGTTCGACCAGCGCCTGGGACAGGTAGTCGAGGCCGCCGCCGCCCACTTCCTCGGGCATGTTGAAGGCATAGAAACCGGCGGCGAGGGCCTTGCCGCGAATCTGTGCGGCCAGCTCCGGCGACACCGCGTCGGCGCGGTCGACATCGTCCTCGTGGGGCAGCAGTTCCTTCTCGACGAAGCTGCGCACCGCCTCGACCAGCATGTCCTGTTCCTGGGTCAGCCTGAAATCCATGGGAATCACCTGCTCGGCGCCTAGCGCCCGCTGAATTGAGGGGAACGTTTCTCGGCCACGGCGCGCAGCGCCTCGGCGGCATCCTCGCTGCGCCCGCAGAGCAGCCCGGCGGCCTGCTCGGCCCGCAACTGCTCGGCCAGCGAGCGCCCGGCGCCGTCGCGCAGCAGGCGCTTGGTCTGGGCGAAGGCAAAGGTCGGACCGCTGGCGAGACGCGCAGCGAAGGCGCCGACCGCCTCAACCAGGCGCTCGTCGGCGACCACCTCGCCGACCAGTCCGGCGCCCAGGGCTCGCTCCGCGCTCCAGGCTTCGTCGAGGAACAGCAGGCGCTTGGCCGCCTCGCTGCCGAGCAGCCGTGGCAGATGCCAACTGGCGCCGGCGTCCGGGCAGTAGGCCATGCCGGTGTAGCCGGCCTTGAAGCGCGCCGAGGCGGCGGCGATGCGGAAATCGCAGCACAGCGCCAGGTCCATGCCAGCGCCCACGGCGCTGCCGTTGACGGCGGCGACTGTGGGTTTGTCGAGGGCGTGCAGGCGCCCCATCAGGGCGTGGGCGGCCTCGGTCCAGCCATAGCTTTCCAGCTCGCCACGGGCTTCAGCCGCCGCCCATTCGGCGAGATCGGCCCCGGCGCAGAAGCTGCGTCCGCTGCCGCCGAGCACCACAGCGCGCACTGCCGGGTCGCGCTCGCAGGCATCGAGTCGGACGTGCAGGGCCTCCAGGGTGGGGATATCCAGTGCATTGCGCTGTTGCGGACGATTCAGGACGAGCCAGGCGATCCCGGCTTCGACCCGCGTCTGCAATGGGGAAAGGTCAGTCATGCGGCCCTCGTTCTTATTGTTGGTTGATGGCGATCGCGGCTTTCAGGCAATACTAAACACTCGTTCAACAAGACCACAATCCACCCATTCGGGTGTATGTAACGGCCCTGCGGCAGGCGCAAAGCCACACGCCATGCGATCCGCCGAAAAGCGGCGGAGGCCCGCGCGAGCCGGCTGTTACAACTTCGAACAAACCAACCAGGCGAAAACGAAAACGCCCGCCGGATGCGGCGGGCGTCGGGTCCTGCGAATGGCCGTTCAGCCGGCCCGTCCCAGGGCGGGGTCGCCCAGTCCCTGCGGCTGCCGGCGACGAACCACGTAATAGGCCAGGTAGCAGGCGGCGATGAAGCCGAAGCCCCAGTACAAGGACGGCCGCTGGGTGGGATCGAGGGCGAGGAAGACGAACAGCGAGCAGCACACGGCGATGCAGGCCAGCGGCACCAGCGGGAACAGCGGCGCGGCATATTTCAGCTCGGCGACCGTGCCGCCGCTGGCCATGTGCTCGCGGCGGAAGCGGTATTGGGCGTAGGCGATGACGATCCAGGTGACGGTGCCGGACATCCCGCTCACCGCCATCAGCACCATGAACAGGGTGTCGGCTGCGACCACGCTGGTCAGCAACGAGAGCAGGGCGAAGCACAGGGTGATCAGCAACGCGTAGAGCGGCACGCCGCGCGCGCTGAGCTTCGACAGGCCGCGCGGGGCCATGCCGGTCCTGGACATCGCCCAGAGGATCCGCGTCGAGGCGTACAGGCCCGAGTTGCCTACCGAGAGGATGGCGGTGAGGATGACGAAGTTCATCAGGTCCGCCGCGTAGGGAATCCCGACCATGTCGAACACCTGCACGAACGGGCTTTCCACCAGCCCGGCCTGTTGCCAGGGAATGATGGCGGAAAGCACGACGATGGCCAGCACGTAGAAGATCAGTACGCGGAACACCACGTTGCGCACCGCCCGCGGGATGCTCTTCTCCGGTCGCTCGGTCTCGCCGGCGGCGACGCCCATGATCTCGCAACCCTGGAAGGCATAGACCACCGTCATCATCACCGCGAATACCGCCGACAGGCCGTTGGGGAACAGCCGCTCGCCGACCAGGTTGGAGAACATCGGCGCCGGCGCACCGCTCTTCAGTTCGATACCGCCGAAGATCACCAGCCCCCCGACCACGATGAACACCAGGATCGCCGCCACCTTGATCCCGGCGAACCAGTACTCGGCCTCGCCGAAGGCACGGGTCGCCAGGGCATTGAGGGAGAACAGCACGACCACGAAGAAACCCGACCATAGCCACACGGGCACCTCCGGGAACCAGCGGGTCATGAGCATCCCGGCCGCGGTGAATTCCAGGCCTACCGTGGAGGCCCAGCTCATCCAGTAGACCCAGCCGATCATGAAGCCAGTCGCCGGGCCGATGAAACGCGTCGCGTGGGCCTGGAACGAACCGGAGACCGGCATCTGCACCGACAGCTCGCCGAGGCAGACCATCACCAGGTACATCAGCACCCCGGCCACCAGGTAGGCCAGCACCGCGCCGGCCGGGCCGCCCTGGTTGATGGTCACGCCGGAGCCCATGAACAGCCCGGTGCCGATCACCCCGCCGAGGGACAGCATGAAGATGTGGCGGCTCGCCAGGGCCCGGGTGAGTTGCAGCCTTTCCTTGCCGTCAGCCATGGCGCACCTCCGGATGAGGGTACGCGCAGGGGTCTTCGAGATGGCTCATTATTCTTGTCTCCACTCTGTCAGAGGCCGTGTCTTGCGCACGGATGAGCGGATTATTGGCGGCGGATGTAAGACGCCGTTGAACGCGCGGATCGAAGATGTAAAAAGCTGTAAGGAAGTTGTTCGCCGCGCCGCTCAACCGGCCGCTGCGTCGGCTTCGCCGAGGAAGCCGGCGCGGCGCAGGGCTTCGGCGCCGTCGCGGCGCAGGCTACCCAGGCGTGCGCCCCAGGCTCGCGGGTCGACCCCGGCCGCGCCCAGGACCTCGCGCTCCAGCTCGCCCAGGCCGGCGCCGAGCGCCACCAGGCCCATGGAGTGGCAGCTTCCGGACAGGCGATGGGCGATGTTCGCCGCCTCGGCCAGGTCCGCCTGGTCCAGGGCTTCGGCCAGCAGCGGCAACTGCTCGTCCAGGCTTCCCAGCAGGTTGCCCAGCAGTCCGGCGAGCTTGTGCCGCCCCAGCAGGCGGCGGTGGGTCTCGAGCATCTGCCGGTCCAGCGCAGCGTCCGCCGCAAGCGCAGGCACGCTGGTGCCGACCTCGCCCAGCGCGCGACGCAGCTCGTCCATCCGCAGGGGCTTGCCGAGCACGCCCTGCATGCCCGCGGCGAAGTACCGACGCACCATGTCCGGCTGGATGCTGGCGGTGAAGGCGAAGATCGGCGTGGCGCGGTTCAGGCCGTCGAGCTGCCGGCGAATCCCGGCGCAAAGCTCGAGGCCAGCCATCCCCGGCAGGTGCATGTCCAGCAGGATCAGGTCGAAGCGCCGCTGCCGGCACAGCGCCAGGGCCGGCCCCGCGTCCTCGGCCAGCATCACCCGGTGGCCGTCCCGCTCGAGCAGGCCCTGGGCTACCTCGCGGTTGAGCGCCACGTCCTCCACCAGCAGCACCTCCAGCGCAGACACCGATGCCGCCGGCGGCGTCGCGCCGGACAAGCTCGCCAGCGCCAGCTCGATCTCGAACCAGAACGTACTGCCCTGGCCGACCCGGCTTTCCACGCCGATCCGCCCGCCCAGCGCTTCCACCAGCCGCTTGCTGATCGCCAGGCCCAGGCCGGTTCCGCCGTAACGGCGGGTCACGGCGTCGCCGCCCTGGGTGAAGCGTTCGAAGATGCGTTCGCGCATTTCCTCGGGAATGCCGATTCCATCGTCCGCGACGCTCAGCCGCAGGCGCTCGCTTCCTGCGCTGCGCGCCAGCCGCTCGACGCGAACGCGCACCTCGCCGGCCTCGGTGAACTTCACCGCGTTGCCCAGCAGGTTGGTCAACACCTGGCGCAGGAACTGCTCGGCGCCGCGATGGCCGTCATGAACCTGTGGGTCCAGCCACAGGTCCAGCCGTGTGGCGTTCTCCCGCGCCCGTGGTTCGAGCAGGGTGAGGACGTCCTCGAGCAGGCTCCGCAAGGAAAAGTCCACCGCTTCCGGCACATCCGCCGCTTCCTCCAGCCGGGCGAAGTGGAGGACCTCGTTGAGGATCGCCAGCAGTCCCTCCCCCGCTGTCGCCAGTGCCCGCAGGCGCTGGCGGTCACGCTCGCCGAGCGATGCCTCGCGCAGCAGCTCGGCCATGCCCAGGATGCCGTTCAGCGGGGTACGGATCTCATGGCTCATGGTCGCGAGAAAACGGCTCTTGGCGCGGTCGGCGGCTTCCGCCTGGTCCTTCGCCCGGCGCAGGCTGGCGGTGCGCCGCTCGACCTGCCGACGCAACTCGTCGCGGTCGGCGTCGCGCCGGCGGCGATCGGTGCGCAAGGCCTGGCGCATGTCCTCCAGGGCGGTGGCGACGGCGTCGATCTCGTCGCGTTCGCGGTCCGCCTTGTCCAGTCGCAGCGGCTGTTGCAGATCGCCTTCGGCGATATGCCCAGCGAACTCGGACATGCGCCACAGATGGCGAGTGACCAGGCTGTGGAACAGCCAACTGAGGGCCACCGCCAGGCCGCAAAGGAAACTGCCCATCCACAAGAGGCTGGCCAGGCCGCCGGAGGCCAGCCGGCGATAGACCGCCGCCAGGTCGATGGCGATCTCCAGCTCGCCCAGATGCCGACGCTCGCCCCCCGGCGGCTGGTAGCTCAAGGGAAAGCGCTCGACCCGCAGCAGGCCGCGTGGACGCTGGTCGCCCTGCAGCAGGTTGAAGTCGGCGCTTTGCAGACTGACACGGGCGATGTCGGGGAAATCCCCGAGGCCGCGCAACTGCACGTTCAACTGCTCCTGGTTGAGATCCCACAGGCTGCGCTCGAAGCTGGCCAGGTAGCCGCTGCGGATCAGTTCCAGGCGCGCCTCGATCTCACGCATTTCGCGGCGGTATTCGAAGAACAGCTGCACGGCGCCGGCGAGGACAGTGAAACACAGGCTGAACAGCAGCACCCGCCACAGCAGGCGCCGCGCCAACACTCCGCCGCGGCCGCTCACCAGGCGTCCGCGCGGTTGCCGGCGAGGCGCCGATAGTCGCGCACGCTGTCGTGCAGCCAACGCTGGATGCTGCCGTCGTCGCGATAGCCTCGCAGGGCCCGGTCGATCTCGTCCATCTTCGCTGCCAGCGGCGAGTGCCGCGAGACCGCCACCCGCAGGTAGTCCACCGTCAGCGGTTCGGGCAGCGCAAGGATGTTCTCGCCGCCGGCCAGGCGCTCGGCGAACAGCGTGCCGGTGCGGCGTTCGTGGGCAATGTAGTCGATGCGCTGGCGCACCAGCTTGCCGAAGTTCTGTCGGCTGTCGGAAACCCATTCGACGTTGCCGTGGCGGCCGACGAAGCGGTCGAAGTCCGCCCCGTAGCTTTCGCCGAACAACAGCCCGCCGCGATAGCCGGCGAGGTCGCCGAGGGATCGGATGCGCACCGGCCGCTGGCGGTTGTAGAAGATCGCCACCTCCTCGCGCAGCACCGGCTCGGCGGAAAACGCCAGGTCGCGATCGCGCGCGGGCGTGCGGTAGGCCAGTACCAGGTCGACCCGTCCGGCGGCGGCGTCCAGCAGGCAGCGCCGCCAGTTGCCCAGCACCACCACCTCGACCCGGTAGCCCAGCGCGCCGAACAGCCGCTTCACCAGCTCCGGCGCCAGCCCCCGGACCTGCTGGCCATCGCTCCAGGAGATCGGCGGGTATACCGGATAGTCGCAATAGCGGATGGTCTCCGCAGCCTGTGCCAGGCCGCCCAGCAGCCATCCGCAGAGCGCCAGCCAGCGGGCCTGCATGGCTCAGGCGTCGCTGGCCGCGGCGGTGAACAGGTAGCCGGCGCCGTGGATGGTGATGATCAGTTGCGGTTCGGCCGGGTCGTCGCGCAGCTTACGACGCAGGCGGCCGACCAGCACGTCGATGGAGCGATCGCTGGGCAGCCACTCGCGGTTGCGGATCTGGTCCATCAACTGGTCGCGGCTCAGGGTATGCCCGCTGTTGCGCAGGAAGGCGCCGAGCAATTGGAATTCGCCGTGGGTGAGCAGGGTCTCGTTGCCCGCGTGGTCGATCAGGCGGCGCCGGTCGGCGTCCAGCAGCCAGTCGCCGAACTGCCTGAGGGCCTGCCGGGCGGGGGCGGCGCTGGCCTGGGCATGGCGCACCCGGCGGATCAGGTTCTTCGCCCGCGACACCAGTTCGCGCGGGTTCAGCGGCTTGATCACGTAGTCGTCGGCGCCGCACTCCAGGCCGACGATGCGATCGATCTCGTCGTTGCGCCCGGTGATCAGGATGATCCCCACCTCGGAGCGCACCCGCAGCTCGCGGGTCAGGGTCAGGCCGTCCTTGCCGGGCAGGCGGATGTCCAGCAGCACCAGCTCGACCGGCTGGCCGAGATGGGCGCACTCGGCAAGGCAGGCTTCCGCCTGCTCGGCGTTGCCGGCGCAGAGGACGTCATAGCCCTCCTCGCCGAGATAGGCCTGGAGAAGCTCACGAATCACCGGGTCGTCGTCGACCACCAATACGCGCGGAACCATCGCCATCACCTTGCGCCTCCGGCGGGCCGGGGCGTTTCTTGTTCTGGGTTGTCGGACGGTGGGCGGAAGGGGCCGGGGCGCCTTCCGCTGCCAGCAGCAGCCTATCCACTACTGAACGGACGATCAACAAGCTTCCGTCGCACGCCGGAAGCGGCGATGGGCGCCCGCCTCCAGGCCATCCACCCAGGCCTCGCAGATCTGCACGCCCTGCCGCGGCGTGAAGGTCGCGGGATTCAGCCCAGACTCCAGCCACAGCCCGTCGAGCAGGGCGCTGAGGCTGATGGCCGCCAGTTCCGCGTCGAAGTCCGCCCAGCCGCCCTCCTCCGCCAGTTGCCGCAGCACGCCGACCAGCAGCGCCCGGTACTCGCCATAGGAATGGTCGTGGACCCGCCCGATCGCTTCGATGCTGCCCACCGCACCCCAGAACGCCAGCCAGGCGTCGAGCAATTGCGGATCGAGCAGCTCGGCGGAGAAGGATGCCTCGAAGAACGCCGAGAGCCGCGGGCGGGCGCCGCCCGGCGCGGTGTCGATGGCGCCGCGGAGCAGGCGCATGACGCGTCCGGTGACCGCCAGGTAGGCCTCGGCCACCAGCGCGTCCTTGCCATCGTAGTGGTGATTGATCAGGCCCACCGATACCCCGGCCTCGGCGCAGATCTTGCGCACCGAGGCGCCCTGGAAGCCATGCCGCTTCAGGCAGGCCAGGGTCGCCTCGATCAGCAGCGCCTTGCGCTGCTCTGGTTCCAGACGGGAAAAGCGCACTTCCTGGTTCATCCTTTCGCGGCTCCTGCTCGTCGCCCGCGACCACCGGCGGGCAGCCCCGATGATCGCAGGTTACGTGGCGCCCGTCTCACTGGCTGGCCCAGGCGTTGAAGCGCTCCTCCAGCTCCTCGCCATGCTCGACCCAGAATTCGTCGTCCATCGCCAGGCCCTGCTCCAGGTTCGCCGGCGCGGTCGGCACCCAGCTCGCCAGTTGCGCGGGCAGGCGCTGGGCGGCCTGGCGGTTGGTCGGCCCGTAGGGAATGTTCTCGACGTAGCGCACCTGGGCATCCGGGGCATTGGCGAAGGCGATGAAGCGACGCGCCTCGGCGCCGCGCTTCGAACCCTTGACCACCGCCCAGTAGTCCATGCCGTACAGGCTGCCCGGCCATACCAGGGCCAGGTTGCGCCCCGCGCGGTGGGCGTCGGCGATGCGCCCGGTGTAGGTGGACGTCATCACCACGTCGCCGGCGGCCAGCCACTGCGCCGGCTGCGCTCCCGCCTCCCACCACTGGATGTAGGGCTTGAGCTGGCCCAGCTTGGCGAAGGCACGGTCGGCACCGGCGCGGGTCGCCAGCAGCGGATAGACCTGCTCGCGTGGCACTCCGTCGGCGAGCAGGGCGAACTCCAGGTTGTAGATCGCCCGCTTGCGCAGGCCGCGCTTGCCGGGGAAGCGCTGGACGTCCCAGAAGTCGGCCCAGGACGCCGGCGGCTGTTGCAGCCGGTCGGCGTCGTAGCCGATCGCCACGCCCCAGACCAGCGCGGCGGAACCGCATTCCTGGGCGGCATTGGCGATCAACTGCTGCTTGCCGCCGATGGCCTGCCAGTCCAGACGCTCGAACAGGCCGTCGTCGCAACCGCGCGCCAGATCCGGCCCCTCGACCTGGACCAGGTCCCAGTCGGCGTGACCGGTGTCGGCCATCACCTTGATCCGGGCCATCTCGCCGTTGTACTCGCTCTGCACTACGGGAATCCCGGTCTGCTGCGTGAACGGCTGGAAGAACGCCACCTCCTGGGCCTTCTGTCCGGCGCCGCCGTAGCCGACCACCACCAGGCCATCATCGGCCTGGACCGGCGCGAGGCCGCCGAACGCCAGCAGGACGGCGCCGAGCAGGACGCGGCAAGGAAAAACCGGATGCGGACGGGCGCTGGCCGCGCGGCGCAATGGAAAGGAACGGTTCATGTGCGTCTCCTCTTGTTCTTGTTGTGGAGTGGATCGCAGCGAGCCGCCGGGAAGCGGCCACGGGACAGAAACTATCCAGTCGATTTTAAAAAAACAAGTTGATTTTTTACTGATGGTAAATTCATATCCTGTTTCTGAAGCGCGCCGCGAGAACAACAAGAAGGACGCCAACCGTGAATTTCCCGCACCTGTTCAGCCCCCTGGAAATCCGGGGCAAACGCCTGAAAAACCGCATCATGTCGAGCGGCCACGACACGTCGATGCCTACCGACAACCTGGTCAACGAGCCACTCGTCGCCTATCACCGCGCCCGGGCCCGCGGCGGCGCCGGACTGATCGTCATGCAGGTGGCGGGGGTCCACGACAGCGCGCGCTACACCTCGCACGTGCTGATGGCTACCGACGATGCCTGCATCCCCGGCTACCGGCGGGTCGCCGAGGCCTGCCACGCCGAAGGCTGCGTGGTGCTGTCGCAGATCTTCCATCCCGGGCGCGAGATCATGGAGTCCGCCGACGGCCTGCTGGCGGTGGCCTATTCCGCCTCGGCCTCGCCCAACGAACGGTTCCGGGTGATGCCGCGCGAACTCGACCAGCCGCTGATCGACGAGATCGTCGCCGGCTACGCCGCCGCCGCGCGCCGCCTGCACCAGGCAGGGCTGGACGGGGTGGAGGTGGTCGCCAGCCATGGCTACCTGCCGGCGCAATTCCTCAACCCGCGGGTGAACCGCCGCACGGATGGCTACAACGGCGACCTCGATGCCCGCCTGCGTTTCCTCCGCGAAGTGCTGGCGGCGGTGCGCGCGGCCACCTCCGAGGACTTCATCGTCGGCCTGCGCCTGTCCGCCGACGAGCGCGACCCCGAGGGTCTCAGCGAAAGCGAGTCGCTGCAGGCGGCCGAGGCGGTCCAGGGCGAGCTGGACTACCTGCACATCGTCGCCGGCACTTCGGCCTCCCTCGGCGGCGCCATCCATATCGTCCCGCCGATGGCCATCGAGCCGGCCTACCTGGCCCGCGAAGCCGGTACCTTCAAGGCGCGCCTGGCGATCCCGCTGTTCGTCACCGGGCGCATCAACCAGCCCCAGGAGGCCGAGGCCATCCTCGCCCGAGGCCAGGCCGACGTCTGCGGCATGACCCGCGCGCTGATCTGCGACCCGCAGATGCCGAACAAGGCCGAGGCCGGGCGCAGCGACGACGTGCGCGCCTGCATCGCCTGCAACCAGGCCTGCATCGGACATTTCCACCGAGGCTATCCGATCTCCTGCATCCAGCACCCGGAAACCGGCCGCGAGCTGACCTACGCAACGCCCAATCCGGCCTCGCGGCGCAAGCGCGTGCTGGTCGCCGGCGGCGGCCCGGCGGGGATGAAGGCGGCGGCGGTGGCGGCACAGCGCGGCCACGAGGTAGTGCTCTGCGAGGCCGGCGCCCAGCTCGGCGGCCAGGTCAACCTGGCGCAACTGCTGCCGCGCCGCGCCGAATTCGGCGGCGCCTCCACCAACCTGCAACGGGAGATGCAACTGGCCGGCGTCGAGGTACGCCGCAACACGCCGGTCGACCGCGCGCTGGTGGAGCGCGAGCGGCCGGACCTGGTGATCGTCGCTACCGGCGCCGAACCCTACTGGCCGCCTTTCGAGCGCGGCGGCGAGCTGCAGGTGGTGGATGCCTGGCAGGTGCTGCGCGGCGAGGTGCGGGTCGGTCGTTCGGTGCTGGTCACCGACTGGCGGGGCGACTGGATCGGCCCCGGTATCGCGGAAAATCTTGTACGCGAGGGCCACCAGGTGCGCCTGGCGGTGAACGGCACCCACTGCGGCGAGAGCCTGCCGCTGTACGTGCGCGACCAGTTGGCCGGCGAGCTGCACCGCCTGGGTATCCCGGTCACGCCCTACGCCCGCCTGTACGGCTGCGACGATACCACGGTGTACATGCAGCACAGCGCCAGCGGCGAGGCGATGCTGTTCGAGGAGGTCGATACCCTGGTGCTATGCCAGGGCCACCAGCCGGTGGACCGCCTGGCCGACAGCCTGCACGGCCTGGCGGAGGTGTTGCGGATCGGCGACTGCCTGGCCCCCCGCACCGCCGAGGAGGCGATCTACGAAGGGCTCAAGGCCGCCTGGAGCATCTGAGCGGCGCGGCCGCGGCTCCCTCGACGGGGCCCGGCCCAGCCCCTAGAATGCCGCAAACGCAGCCAGGACCCCGCCGCATGCCCCGCCCGTCACCGCCGGACGCCACCGACACGCCGCGCAGCGAAACGCACTTCCTCGGCACCCGCATCCGCGGCCTGCGCAAACGCCGCGGCCTGACCCTGGCCGAGCTGGCCGCACAGAGCGAACTCACCGCCGGCTACATCAGCCAACTGGAACGCAACCTGGCGTATCCGTCGATTCCGGCGCTGTTCAACATCGCCCGCAGCCTCGGCGTGACCATCCAGTGGTTCTTCGCCAGCGAGGCCGCGGTGGACCCGGCGGACGCCGGCTACGTGGTGCGGCGCAACACGCGCATGAGCGTGCATTACGAAGACGGCATCATCGACGAACTGCTCACCCCGCAGCCCAGCCGCCAGTTGGAGATCCTCCACTCGCGTTTCCCGCCGGGCACCTACAGCCAGCAGAGCTACAGCCATGAGGGCGAGGAAGCCGGCTACATCCTCAGCGGAATCTTCGAACTCTGGGTCGGCGACCGCCATTTCCAGCTCCGCGAGGGCGACAGCTTCAGCTACTCCAGCCAGGAACCGCATCGCTACGGCAACCCAGGCGACAGCGATACCCTGGTGCTCTGGGTGATCACCCCGCCGACGTTCTGAAACGCCCTGTCGCGATGCAGGGCCAGGGGAGCGCCGACGGGGCGGGCGCTACCCGCCGCGCTCGAGCAACCGCGCCAACCCCGCCAGCAGCCGCTCCAGGGCGCCCTGGTTGTTGCGCAGCACCTTCTCTCCGGCAGTGGCCATGGCCGTCGCGACCTCCGGCTGCGCCCACAGGCGCGTGAGGCCGTCGCACAGCTCGCCGGCATCCGTCACCTCGAGCAGCGCCCCGGCGTCGCGCAATTGCGCGGCGATGTCGAGGAAGTTGAACAGGTGCGGACCGGCGAACACAGGCTTGCCCAGGGCCGCCGGCTCCAGCAGGTTGTGCCCGCCGTTGGGCACCAGGCTGCCGCCGACGAAAGCGATGTCGGCCAGGGCATAGAGGAACAGCAGCTCGCCCATGGTATCGCCGAGCAGCACCTGGGTCGCGCGTGCCACCGGCTCGCCGCCGGAGCGCCGGACCGTGGCGAAGCCTTCGCGGCGGCATAGCTCGTGGACGCCGGCGAAGCGTTCCGGATGGCGCGGCACCAGGATCAGCAGCGCGTCGGGACGCGTTTCCAGCAGGCGCCGGTGGGCTGCCAGGACGATCTCGTCCTCGCCGGCATGGGTGCTGGCGGCGATCCACAGCGGTCGCGCCGTCGCGTTCCATTCCTCGCGCAGGGCGGCAGCGGCCAGCGGCAGCTGCGGGTCGATGCGCAGGTCGAACTTGATCGAGCCGGTCACGCTGACGCACTCAGGACGCGCGCCGAGACGACGGAAGCGCTCGGCCTCGGCCTCGGTCTGCACGGCGATCCAGGACAGCTCGGCGAGCATCGGCCGGGTCAGCCCGGCGAAGCGCGCGTAGCCACGCGCCGAGCGCTCGGACAGGCGCGCATTGGCCAGCGCCACCGGGATCCCGCGCGCGGCACAGGCATGGATATGGTTGGGCCACAGCTCGGTTTCCATGATCACCGCCAGGCGCGGCCGCACCCGGTCGAGGAAGCGCGCCGCCGCCCAGGGCAGGTCGTAGGGCAGATAGCAGTGCCGGACCTGCTCGCCGAACAATGCGCGGATGCGCTCCGAGCCGGTCGGGGTCATGCAGGTGACGGTGACCGGCAGCTGCGGATGGCGCTCCAGCAGCGCCCGCACCATCGGCGCGGCGGCGATGCTCTCGCCCACCGAGACGGCGTGCACCCAGATGCCGCCGGGCGGCACCTCGGGCAAGGACAGGGAAAAACGCTCGCCGATGCGTTTGGCGTAGGCCGGCGCCTGGCGCGCGCGCCACCACAGGCGCAACGCCACCAGCGGCAAGCCGAGGTGGAACAGCAGGGTATAGAGGGTACGGTTCATGGGCGCGCAGCTTAGCAAAACTCCCGCCGACCGGCTCAGCCGATGGCGCGCAGGTGGCGGGTGAAGGTTTCGCCGAGCCAGGCCGCCGCCGGGCCGAGCACCTCGTTGCGCCGCCAGACCAGTTCGACCACCAGCGACGGCGGCGTCCAGTCGCTGGTCAGCTCTACCATCAGCCGGTCGTAGGTGGGGTACTGCACCACGTGCCGCGGCAGCCAGGCCCAGCCGAGGTTGCGCATCAGCAACTCGGCCATGGAATAGAAGCTGTCCAGCCGCCACACCTGCGGGCTGATCTGCTCGCCGCCCGGATAGCCGCTCTGCTGGGGCACGATCAAAAGTTGCCGGTGCTGTGCCAGCTCGCGGCGACTGACCCGTTGCAGCCCGGCCAGCGGGTGGCCGGCGCCGCACACCGTGACCATCTCGACGCTGCCGAGGCGCCGCCGCTCCAGCGACTCAGGCATGCGCTCATGGTGGAACAGCAGGCCGAGGTCAGCCTGCTCCTCGAGCAAACGACGGGTCACGTCGCCCTGGCCGCCGCTGGACACCTGCACCTCCAGACTGGGAAAGCGCTGCGCCAGCGCTTCCAGGCTGTCCAGCACCGGCTGGTAAGGCATCGCCTCGTCCTGGGCCAGGCGCAGCCGCGGCTCCTCGCCGCGCGCCAGCCCCAGCGCGCGCCCCTGCAGGCGCTCGCACTGGCGCAGCACCTCGCGCGCCTCCGCCAGCAGCACCCGGCCCTCGTCGGTCAGGCGCGGCTGGCGTCCGCTGCTGCGTTCGAACAGGGTGACGCCGAGGTCCGCCTCCAGCAGCGCGATGCCGTTGCTCACCGCCGATTGCACCCGTTTCAGTTCGCGGGCGGCGGCAGAGAACGACTGGCGCTCGGCGACGCTGACGAACAGGCGGATCTGCTCCAGGTTCCACTGCATAACCTATCTCCAATACAGATAGGTAACGACTTTATCCCATCCGCCGGCTCCCTAGAATGGCCGCAGTTTCCGGAGGACGCCGCCATGACCAATTATCTCTACCTCGCCATCGCCATCGCCGCCGAAGTGGTCGCCACCACCTCGCTGAAAGCCGTCACCGGATTCAGCAAGCCACTGCCGCTGCTGCTGGTGGTGGGCGGCTACGTGCTCGCCTTCAGCATGCTCGTGCTGGTCATGCGCACCCTGCCGGTCGGCGTGGTCTACGCCATCTGGTCCGGGCTCGGCATCGTCCTGGTCAGCCTGGTGGCGATGTTCGTCTACGGCCAGCGCCTGGACCCCGCGGCCCTCCTCGGTATCGGCCTGATCATCGCCGGCGTGCTGGTGATCCAGTTGTTCTCCCGCGCTTCGGGGCACTGAACGACCGTCGCGGGCGCAGGTTGTATACTGCGCCCTTTCCGTTCCCGATAAGGCAGCCCCATGCCCCAAGCCCTTTCCACCGACATCCTCATCGTTGGCGGCGGTATCGCCGGCCTCTGGCTGAACGCCCGCTTGCGCCGGGCCGGCTACGCCACCGTGCTGGTGGAAAGCGCCAGCCTCGGCGGCGGACAGAGCGTGAAGTCGCAGGGGATCATCCACGGCGGCGCCAAGTACGCCCTGCATGGCGCCCTGACCGGCGCCTCCGAAGCCATCGCCGACATGCCGCGGCGCTGGCGCGCCTGTCTCGGCAGCGACGGCGAACTCGACCTGCGGGGCGTGCGCCTGCTTTCCGAGGCGCACTACCTGTGGTCTCCGGGCGGCCTGGCCGGCAGCCTTACCAGCTTCTTCGCCAGCAAGGCGGTGCGCAGCCGGGTCGAGCAGGCCAAGGGCGAGGATTTGCCTCCGGCGCTGCGCGACAAGGGGTTCAAGGGCAAGGCCTACCGCCTCACGGAAATCGTCTTCGACGTCCCCGACCTGATTCGTCGCCTGGCGGAACTGGCCGGCGACAGCCTGCTCGCCGGCGAGCGCATCGAACCGCTGCGCGAAGGCCGGGAACTGGCCGGCCTGTGCGTCGACGGCCGGGAGATCCGTGCACAGCGCGTGGTGCTCAGCGCCGGTGCCGGCAACGAGGCGCTGCTCCGCGAACTGGGCCTGGAACAACCGGCCATGCAGCGGCGGCCGCTGCACATGGTGATGGTCAAGGCGGCGACCCTGAAACCGCTGTACGCCCACTGCCTGGGGGCCGGGCCGAAGCCACGGATCACCGTGACCACCCATCCGACCCGCGACGGCCAGTCGGTCTGGTACCTCGGCGGCGACATCGCCGAAGCCGATGGCGTGGCCCGCGACGAAGCCGCGCAGATCGCCGAAGCACGCCGCGAACTGGCAAAGCTGCTGCCCTGGATCGACCTCGGCCAGGCGCAGTGGGCCACCTTGCGGGTGGATCGCGCCGAGCCGGCACAGTCCAACCTGTTGCGCCCGGACAACGCCTTCCTCGCCGAACAGGGACGCCTGCTGGTCGGCTGGCCGACCAAGCTGGCGCTGGCCCCTGACTTCGCCGACCGGGTCTGCGCCCGCCTGGAAGAAGACGGCATCCGCCCCAGCGAACATGCCGCGCTGCCGCAACTGCCGCGTCCGCCGCTCGCCGAACCGGCCTGGGAGGTAGCCTTCGCATGATCAGGGATACCCTCCACGACCTGCACCGCCCGCTGGGCGACACCGGCCTGGCCGTTTCGCCGCTGGGCCTGGGCACCGTCAAGTTCGGCCGCGACCAGGGAGTGAAGTACCCTTCCGGCTTCACCATCCCCGACGACCGCGAAGCCGCCGACCTGCTGGCCCTGGCCCGCGACCTCGGCATCAACCTGATCGACACCGCCCCGGCCTACGGCCGCAGCGAGGAACGCCTCGGCCCGCTGCTGCGCGGCCAGCGCGAGCATTGGGTGATCGTCAGCAAGGTCGGCGAAGAGTTCGTCGACGGCCAGTCAGTCTTCGACTTCTCCGCCACGCATACCCGGCGCTCCGTCGAACGCAGCCTGAAGCGCCTGGAGACCGAGCGGATCGAGCTGGTGCTGGTGCATTCCGATGGCAACGACCTGGATATCCTCGAGAACAGCGAGGTCTACCCGACTCTCGCCGCGCTCAAGCGCGAGGGCCTGATCGGCGCCTACGGACTCTCCGGCAAGACCGTCGAAGGTGGCCTGCGCGCCCTGCGCGAGGGCGATTGCGCGATGGTCACCTACAACCTGAACGAGCGCGCCGAGCGCCCGGTCATCGAGTACGCCGCGGCCCATGCCAAGGGCATCCTGGTGAAGAAGGCGCTGGCCAGCGGGCATGCCTGCCTGGGCGCCGGACAGGACCCGGTGCGCGCCAGCTTCGAACTGGTCTTCGACCAGCCGGGCGTCGCCGCCGCCATCGTCGGCACCATCAATCCGCTGCACCTGGCCCATAATGTCGCGATGGCCGCGCAAGCCCTGAAAAAGGCCTGAACCATACATCGGCTGCAACATCCGCGGGTTGACACCCGCGGTGCATTCCGCTGCCATGTTCCTCCCGAACGAGCCGTATCCTGCCTGCCGCCCTCGCCTCCGGTGGCCGGTGCATCGAACGTGAGCCTCCGTCCCGCCCCGGCGCGATGACCCGACAAGGAGCCCCGTATGCCCCGTATGCTCGCCCGCAAGGATCCGTCCGCCTTCAAGACCCTGCCGCTGCTGGTGGAGGCCTCCCCGGACGGGCTGGTCTACCAGGCCCTCGGCCTGCCGCTGAACTTCCAGCAGATGCTCGTACGCCGCCGCCGCATGGAGGTAGCCGACCCGCAGCGCTTCGTCGCCGAGCTGGCCAACCTGGGGGTCTCGGTGCGCTTGACCCTGAACTGGCAGGGCCGCGACTACTGGGTGCTGGTCCGTCAGCGCCGGCTGGACCGCGGCGATACCGTGCTCAAGCTGATCTCCGGCTACGTACCGGCCCACGAACTGAACCTGCCGCTGCTCACTGCGATCCAGGAAGTCGCCGAGGAATGCCTGGTGGAGACCGCCGGCGGCTGGCTCGGCGGGCGCTTCGGCGACACCTGGCTGCCGACGCCCTACCAGGGTTCGCTGCGCTACCGGGAGAACAGCCACTTCGTCCTCACCCCGCTGTCCGGCGCCGCCCGTCCGGTGCAAGCCGGCAGCCTGCGCTTGCTGGAGCGCCCACGCGCCTACGTACACCTGCCCACGGCCTCGCTGCAACTGGTCTACGACATGCGCCTGGAGCTGCCGCGCGATGCGCGCGAGCCGAGCCTCTACCATGTCGACGAGCGGCTCGAGAGCGGTCCGCTGGTGGCGCGTCTGGACCGTCGGCGCCCCGATCTCTACCTGCTGCCGCTGGACCAGGGGCGCCCCACCGGCGACCTGTTCACCCTGCGCAAGGGCCAGTTGCGCCCTGCGGCCACCCGCGGCCTGTGGTTGGCCGAGAGCTTTGCCGTACAGGACGGCTGGCTGGTGCATGAGGAACGCATCCGTTTCCGCGACTGGCTGGCACTGTGGCCATCCAGCAACGGCGACCAGGCCGGCGGTGGGCGCGACCGCGCCAGCGCCTGAACCGGGCGGGCTTTGCCGCCCTTTCTACTTCAACTGGCTGGAAGACTTGCCGAGCAGGCGGCGAGCGACGATGAGCAGCTGGATCTGCTGGGTGCCCTCGAAGATGTCGAGGATCTTCGAGTCCCGCGCCCACTTCTCCAACAGCTCATCCTCGGCGTAGCCGAGGGCGCCAGCCAGCTCCACGCACTTCAGGGTGATCTCGTTGGCCACCCGTCCAGCCTTGGCCTTGGCGATGGACGCTTCCTTCGAGTTGGGCAGCTTGTTGTCGGCCATCCATGCCGCCTTCAAGGTCAACAGGCGCGCTGCCTCCCACTCCGCCTCCAGGCGATAGAGAGTGGCCTCGGCGTGGCTGACGGTGAGCAGCGGTTTCCTGTAGTCGAACTTGCAGCCAGCCTTCTTCAGCAATTCGCGGGTCCGGTCCAGCGCCGCCTTGGCCACCCCGACGGCCATGCCGGCCACCAGCGGGCGGGTATTGTCGAAGGTCTCCATGACCCCGGCGAAACCCTTCTGCACGTCGACCTCGGCGTTGCCCAGCAGGTTCGCGGCCGGCACCCGGCAATCATTGAAACTGATCGAAGCGGTATCCGAAGCCTTGATCCCGAGCTTCTTCTCCAGGCGCGTCACGGTCATCCCCGGCGTGCCCTTCTCGACCACGAAGGACTTGATCGCCGCCCGCCCCAGGTTGCGGTTCAGGGTGGCCCAGACCACCACGGCATCGGCCCGCTCGCCGGAAGTGACGAAAATCTTCTCGCCGTTCAGTACATAGTGGTCGCCATCCTGGGTCGCGGTGGTGCGAATCGCCGCCGAGTCCGAGCCGCAGCCCGGCTCGGTGATCGCCATCGCCGCCCAGGTGCCGCCGAAGCGCTGCAACTGCTCCTCGTTGGCCACCGCGGCGATCGCCGCGTTGCCCAGCCCCTGGCGCGGCATGGCCAGGAGCAGGCCGACGTCGCCCCAGCACAGTTCCATCACGCCGAGCAATGCCGACAGGTTGCCGCCGTTCTTGATGCCCTCCTCTACCTGCTTGCCGGCGCGCTTGCTCGCCGAGGTCGCGCCGACAGCCTCGGGCGAGCCGCTGTTCATGCCGTCCAGCAAGGCCGCGAGCAGGTCCAGCTCCTTCGGATAGGCGTGTTCGGCCTTGTCGTACTTGCGCGAGATCGGCCGGAAATAGTTTTCCGCGACCTGATGCGCCTGGTTAGCCAGGCTGCGGAATTTCTTCGGGGTTTCCAGGTACATGTCGATTCCTCGTTCACTCGTCGCGGCGGACCGCGCACTCGCTCGGGTTCACAGGTGCAGGCCGCCGGCCATCAGCGCTACCGCGCGCAGGTCGCGGTACCAGCGCTCGGCCGGATGCTCCTTGGTGAAGCCGTGGCCGCCGAGCAGTTGCACGGCGTCGGTGCCGATCTTCATCGCCTTCTCGGCGCACAGCAGACGCGCCAGGTAAGCCTCGCGCTGGAACGGCTGGCCGCGCTCGGCCAGGGCGCAGGCGCGCCAGACCATCAGGCGCATGGCGTCCAGTTCGATGGCGATGTCGGCGACCATGAAGGCGACCCCCTGGCGATGGCTGATCGGCTCGCCGAAGGCCTCGCGCTCGTTGCAGTAGGCGATCACGTAGTCCAGCGCCGCCTGCCCGGTGCCCAGCGCCAGGGCACACCAGGCCAGGGCCGCGTGATCGAGGAAGGCCCGGTAGTCGAAATGCTCGGCGGCCAGGCGGTTGTCCGCCGGCACCTTGACGCTCTTCAGGCGCAACCGGGCGGTGCCGCCGGCCTTCAGTCCCATCGCCGGCTCGGCACGTCGCTCGACGCCCTTGGCGGAGGCTTCCACCAGGAACAGCGCAGGCCCCTCGTCGGTCTTCGCCGCGACGATCAGGCGGCTGGCCTCCAGGCCGCGCAGGACCAGGCATTTCTCTCCGGAAAGCAGGTAGTGACTGCCCTTGCGCCGGGCGCGGGTCGCCAGTTTCTGCGGGTCGAACAGCAGACTCGGCTCGTTGACCGCGATGGCGGTGAGCGGCGCCCCCTCTTCGCTGACGAACGCCGGCAGCCACTGCGCCTGCTGCGAGGGGCTGCCCCAGCGGCGGATGCAGTTGGCCGCCGACAACGGCACCAGCAGGGCCGCCGCCAGCGACAGATCGCCCTTGGCCAGGGCCTCGGCGATAAGGGCAGTGGTCACCGTGGTGCGCTCACCGGCCATGCCGCCGTGCACCTCGCCGACCCCATAGTGGGTCAGGCCCAGCTCCAGCGCCTGGTTGAGCAGTTCCGCCGGCAGGCTGGCCTCGGCATCCGCGTCATGAGCCAGCGGACGCAACACCTCCAGGGCGAAGCCTTCGAGCATGTCCACCAGCATCTGCTGGTCGTCGGAGAACGACAGGTCGAACAACCCGTCCGGATCGGCCTTGCGCGGTCCCTTCGCTTGCTTCGCCGAACGCTCGCTGGCCAGGCGGAAGCCGGTACGGCTGCCGCTGTAGAGCAGCTTCTCGAAGGGTTTGCGAAGATTGAAGCGATCCGGCCAGTCGGCCTGGGCGACACGGTTCAGTACAGCCAGGGCACGGCCCTGTACATCGGTGCTCATGGGCATCTTGCTCCACGCAGGATGGGATGCCCGGATCATGCGCCGCCGCATGGGCAGCGCCTATGACCGTCTCGCCGAAGGGAGTTGTCAGACCAGCCAGTCATCCGCCAGGGGCGACCGGCCGGGGAAAGGCTCAGCCTTTCTGGCGGATCTTCTCGACGATGGCGGTGGTGGAGCTGTTCTCCACCAGGCCGAGCACCCGTACCTCGCCGCCGTAAGCCTTGACGATCTGCGCGCCGACCACCTGCTCGACGCCGTAATCGCCGCCCTTGACCAGCACGTCCGGACGCACCTGCTCGAGCAGGCGCTCGGGAGTGTCTTCGGCGAAGCTCACCACCCAGTCCACCGCGCCGAGCCCGGCGAGTACCGCCATGCGCCGGTCCACCGAGTTGATCGGCCGGCCAACGCCCTTCAGGCGAGTGACCGAGGCGTCGTCGTTGACCCCGACGATCAGGCGGTCGCCCTGGGCGCGCGCCTGTTCGAGGTAGGTCACGTGGCCGGCGTGAAGGATGTCGAAGCAGCCATTGGTGAAGACGATCTTCTCGCCGTGGGCGCGGGCGTCTTCGATTGCCAGCAGCAGTTGCTCCAGGCCCAGCACGCCACGCTCGGAACCCTGCTCGCGCTGCACCGCGCGACGCAGTTCGGGCGCGCTGATCGCCGCGGTACCCAGCTTGCCGACCACGATGCCGGCGGCCAGGTTGGCCAGGCCCACCGCGGACGGCAGCTCCTCGCCGGCGGCAAGCGCCGCGGCCAGGGTGGAGATGACCGTATCGCCGGCACCGGTGACGTCGAACACTTCCCGCGCCCGCGCCGGCAGGTGCAGGGCCGGCTGGCCATGGCGGAGCAGGGTCATGCCATGCTCGCCGCGGGTCACCAGCAAGGCGCCGAGGTCGAGTTCGCTCATCAGCGCCTGGCCCTTGGCGACCAGTTCGGCTTCGTCGGCGCAACGGCCGACGATGGTCTCGAATTCGGACAGGTTCGGGGTGATCAGGCTGGCGCCGCGATAGATGGCGAAGTCCTTGCCCTTGGGATCGGCCAGTACCGGAATGTTGCGCGCCCGCGCCGCCTGGATCAGCACCTGGTGGTTCTGTAGCGCGCCCTTGCCGTAGTCGGACAGCACCAGCACCTTGACCTTGGCCAGCAGCGACTCGACGTCCACGGCCAGGGCCGCCGCGTCGGTGCGGAACGGTTCCTCGAAGTCGACCCGCAGCAGTTGCTGGTGACGACTCATGACCCGCAGCTTGACGATGGTCGGCTGGCTATCGATGCGCTGGAAGCGCGCGTCCACTCCAGCGGCCTTGAGGCTGTTGGCCAGGCTGTCGGCGGCCTCGTCGCGGCCGGTGACGCCGACCAGCAAGGCCTGTGCGCCCAGCGCGGCGATGTTCAGCGCGACGTTGGCGGCGCCGCCGGGGCGGTCCTCGTGCTGTTCGACGCGGACCACCGGCACCGGGGCCTCCGGCGAAATGCGCGAAGTCGCGCCATGCCAGTAGCGGTCAAGCATCACATCACCGACCACCAACACCGGGGCCTGGTCGAAACGGGGCATGGACAACTTCATGGGAACTCCAAACAACCTCTCGGGGCAGACGCCCAGTTTATCAGCCGACAGGCGCCGGCGCCTGCTCATCCAGTCCCATCGCGTGCAGCCGCGCATAGTGGCCGTTCTGCGCCAGCAGCTCGGCGTGGCTGCCGCGCTCGACGATCTGCCCCTGGTCCATCACCAGGATCAGGTCGGCCTTCTCGATGGTCGACAGGCGGTGGGCGATCACCAGGGTGGTGCGCCCTTTCATCACTTCGTCCAGCGCCGCCTGGATATGCCGCTCCGACTCGGTGTCCAGCGCCGAGGTCGCCTCGTCGAGGATCAGCAGGGGCGCGTCCTTGAGCAGCGCCCGGGCGATCGCCAGACGCTGGCGCTGGCCGCCGGAAAGCAGCACGCCATTCTCGCCGACCTCGGTGTCGAAGCCTTGCGGCAGGTTGTCGATGAATTCCTTGGCGTTGGCAGCCTTCGCCGCCCGCTCGATTTCCTCGCGCGGCGCGCCAGCCAGGTCGCCGTAGGCGATGTTGTTGGCCACGCTGTCGTTGAACAGCGTGACCTGCTGGGTCACCAGGGCGATGTGGCGGCGCAGGTTACGCAGGCGATAATCCTCGACCTCAACGCCATCAAGCATGATCTTGCCGTCATTGTGCTGATAAAAGCGCGGAACCAGGTTGGCCAGGGTCGACTTGCCGCTACCGGAACGGCCGACCAGGGCGATCATCTGCCCGGGTTCGGCGACGAAACTGATGTCATCCAGCACCTGCTTGTCGGTTCCGGGATAACGGAAGCTCAGGTTGCGCACTTCCAGGCGCCCGCTGACCCGCTCCTTCTCGACGCTCCCCTGGTCTTCCTCCGCCGCTTCGTCGAGCTGCTCGAAGATGCTCTCGGCGCCGGCGACGCCGCGCTGGACCGTGGAACTGACCTCGGAAAGCTGGCGGATCGGTTTGGGCAAAAGGCCCGCCGCGGTGATATAGGCCACCAGGTCGCCGGCCGAGGCGTCCCCGCGCAGCCACAGCACGAGGAACATCAGTATCGCCATGGCGACGTAGATCACCAATTGCAGCATCGGCGTGTAGACCGCGCCGGTCTTGGTCATCCGCAACTGCTTGTCGGTATTGCTCTGGCTGGCGTCGTGGAAGCGCTTCTCTTCATAGGCTTCGCCGCCGAAGCTGCGCACCACCCGGTAGCCCTGGATAGTTTCCGAGGCGACGTGGGTGACGTCGCCCATGGCCACCTGGATCTTCTTGCTCTGCTTGCGGAACTTGCGGCTGGCAGTAGTCACCATCACCGCGATGACCGGCAGGATCGCCAGCATCACCAGGGTCAGCTTCCAGTTCATCCACAGCAGGTAGAGGAACAGGAAGACCACGGTCAGGCCTTCACGGATCACCACCTTGATGGCATCCGTGGCCGCTCCGGTAACCATGGTCACGTTGAAGGTGATGCGCGAGATCAGGTGGCCGGAGCTGTGCGTGTCGAAATAGCGGTTCGGCAGCACCAGCAGCTTGTTGAACAGGGCGACCCGCAGGTCATGCACCAGCCCCAGGGAAACCTTGGCCAGGAAGAAGTTGCCGAGGAACGAGCCCAGCCCCTGCCAGGCAGCGATCAGGATGATCAGCAACGGCACCGCGTAGACCAGGTGCAGGTCGCGCAACCAGGGCCACTGCACATTCGGAAACAATGCCGCGTCAGGATTGGAGAGGCCGTCGACGAAATACTTGAGGATGCCCGCCAGCATCGGCTGGGTCGACGCGAAGATCAGGAAACCGACGATGCTGAGTAGGAACATTCCGATGTAGGGCTTCACGTAGCCCAACAGGCGGAAATAGATCTTGAGACTGGAAGGTCCGGGATTCTGAGGACTATCGCTCATGGTTTCTTACATGCTGAAAAGGTCCCGGAGTGTAGCACAGGACCTCCATCACTCTGCCTGGAAGGCGTGTTGGGGTAAGATGGCGGGCCGTTCGTTCAGGAGCTCGCATGCGAGTCATAGACTACCCCTCCTACTTGCAGTTGCGTGACAACGCAGAAGTGCTGGAAGCCGATGGTCATGGGGACAAGGTACTGCGTCTGCGCGACGGGTCCTTCCTCAAGCTGTTTCGCCGCAAGCGCCTGATTTCCTCCGCAGCCCTGTTCCCCTATGCGGAGCGCTTCGCCCGCAATGCCAGCGAACTGGCGCGGCGCGGCATCGTCTGCCCGAAGGTGCTGGACGTACTGCGGATCCCACATATCCAGCGCGACGCGGTGCACTACGAGCCGCTACCGGGGCAGACCCTCCGCCAACTCGACCGCAACGACCCGGAGTGCGGCGATACAGTCCGGACGCAACTGGGCGAGCTGATCGCCGCGCTGCACGCCAAGGGGGTGTACTTCCGCTCGCTGCACCTGGGCAACGTGGTGCGCACGCCGGAAGGCCGGATGGGCCTGATCGACATCGCCGACCTGCGGGTCCAGCGCTCGGCGCTCAGCGCCGCCCAACGCATTCGCAATTTCAAGCACCTGCTGCGCTACGAACAGGATCGAACCTGGTTCCTCGACGACAGCGAGCACCTGGTGCTCAAGGCCTATCTCCGCAGCAGCCAGGTCCACTGGACACTCGAGCAGCTCCTCAAGCAACTGCAACTGGATTGAGCAAGGAATGTTCGCAGCTACCCGACTGACCCGTCTTCGCCACGATACCAGCCGCATCCTCAGCCACTGGATCCTGCCGCTGGGCTGGCTGGCCCTGCTCACCGGAATGTTCTGGGTCGGCGACCGCTCCGACTACCATCGCCTTTTCTATATCCTCCTGGCGGCACCGACGCTACTGTACGTGATACTGCAACCGCGTCTGCTTCGCCCGCTAACGGGCTCGCCGCTGTTCATCGCCTTCCTCGCCTTCAGCAGCTACATGATGCTGAGCCTGTCCTGGTCGGCCCCCGAGAACTCCACCGGCTCGCTGCTCAAGCGCCCCCTGTACATCGCTCTCCTGTTCTTCTGCGCCGCCATCCTGGCGCTCGAAGCCCCCCTCCGCCTCAAGACCGCGACCTGGCTGGCAGCCCTTGGCGCGGTGATCTCCGCGGCAGCCACCTTGCTGCAATACTACTGGGACGCCAACCCGCTGCGCCTTACCGGTTATGGCGCTCTCTATAACCCATTACTGAGTGCCCATGTCTATGGCGCCTTCACGGCATTCTGGCTGGCTTATTGGATGCAGTCGCGCCCTATCCTGGCCCCCTTGCCACTGATTTCCCTGGCGCTGCTCGGTGGCCTTCTCATCGCGACCGGTTCGCGTACTCCCCTGGTAGGGCTCACAGCAGCCCTTATGTGGCTGGTCCTGGCCGGAGACAGGAAAAAGGCCCTCATCGCCCTGGCACTCGCCCTGGCTGGAGCGCTACTGGGCTACATCCTGTACCCGGAAGTGATCACCCAGAGAGGGGCATCGTTCCGCCCGGAAATCTGGGCCGACGCCCTACGCCAGATCAGCGAGCATCCATGGCTCGGACACGGCTACGATCATCCGATGCGAATCGTCCTGAGCAACGGCATGCTGCTCGCCGACCCGCACAACATCGAACTGGGTGTGCTTTTCGCTGGAGGGATCATCGGGCTCCTGCTGTGGGTGGCGATCTACGCCCTGGCCTTCGCCTTCTCCTGGAAAAACCGGAAGTCTCCAGCCGTTCTGCTAGCCTCGACCTGGCTGGTGTTCGGCCTGGCAGCCGGACTCACGGAGGGCAACGCCTTCCTGCCCCGTCCCAAGGAACACTGGTTCCTGATCTGGATTCCCATGGCGCTGCTGTATGCGCTGTGGATCCAGCAAAGGTTCGCCGCCAGCAGGCGCGGTGAAGATACCGCCGCGCCTTGAGCGCGGCGGTATCAGCGGTCAGGAGAAGAACAGCCGCGCAATGCCGCGGAAGGTCTTCTCGTTCCAGTACTTCAGCGGCAAGCCGGAGAGCAGCTCCCGGGCCAGCACCTTGTCCCGGTTCGAGCACTTGAGGAACATCGAATTGCGGAAGCGCATGATCACCTGCTCGTAATCGGGGTGATCGCTGAACTGGCTGTACGTCTTGAATACGTTGTCCACCATGAAACGGGCGTTCTTGTACGTATTGGTGGGATGCTTGCGGTACTGGGCGAGGACCTCGCCAAGAATGTCAATGACGTAGCCAGCCTTGGTCACCGCCAGTTCGATGTAGACATCTTCCAGGCGTATGTCCGGATCGAAACCGCCGACCTTCTCCAGGGCTTCCCGCCGGAACATCAGGGTGGGCGCCATCGGGCCCGGCTTGCGGTCCAGGAACAGGTCATCGAAGTCGAGACGGCGGAAAGGCAGGTCGCGTTTGCGCTGCTCCTTACCCGGCATGACCCGGCCATTGGAGTCGATGATCTCGATATTGCCCGCGCAGATACCTACCTCGGGCTTGTCCCACATGTGTGCCACCTGTTTCTCCAGGCGTTGCGGCAACATGATGTCGTCCGAACCGAAAGGCACGATGAGATTTCCCCTGGCCCTGGCGATCGCCTCGTTGAGCGTTTTCGACAGTCCCTGGTTCTGCTGGACCCTGAGGTCGAAGCCGTACTTCGCCTGGAGCCCGCGCAAAAGCTCGACGCTGCCATCGCTGGAACCATCGTCCACCACCAGCAGTTCCACGTTGCGGTATGTCTGCGCAGCCACGCTGGCGATGCTCGCTTCTATGTACTTTTCGTGGTTATAGGAAGCGATGATCACGGAAACCAATGGCTGCGAACCATCATCGACGAGCGCCATAACTACAACCTTACCTGTCCTTCACGTCCCCATTCAAAGCGCCAGACATGCATGAGCGATCCTGCGATCTTCATCGGTCCTACACCTCCCCCCAGCCCGGAAAAACAAGCTGAACAATAGCAAACACGCCTGAAGCCCCAGCTCTTTTCGGCTGCTACTCTCAGGTAAAAATACGTCGCCAGGTCTTCTCCAGCCATCCGGGACGCTCCGGCTCGCGCAACGCGGGCCGCATGGCCTCGACGATACTCTGACCGACAGCGGCGAAGCTGAATCGTTCGATGGCCAGCGCCTGGCCGCTTCGCGCGATCCGCTCGGCGAGGGCCGTATCGAGGCGCAGGATCGCGAGCTTTTCCTGGATGTCCGCCACCGAGCGATACAGCACGATATTCTCCATGTCCCGGAAACCCAAGGCCTCGTTTTCCCGCTCGCCCTGGTCGTAGGCCAGCAGTACGCAACCGCAGGCCATCGCCTCGAAATTCTTGATCATGTATTCGCCCATGCCGACATCCGCGCTGACGAAGAAACGGATGCGGTTGAGCGTGCGCAGGTACTCCTCGCCGGACTTGGTCTTGGTCACCAGCAGGTTCTCCACTCCGCCCAACTCGTCGAGCAGCGCCTTGCGTCCACTGTAGGCCACGCTGCCGGTACTGCCGACGAAGCCCAGCTCGATATCGCGCGCCAGGCCCAGGTCATGCAACAGGGTCTGGTCGTAGCCCTTGGGCACGAATACCGCGTCGAATCCCTCCTGGCGCAGGCGTTCGCTGACCGTATGGCCCGAACTGATCACCCGAGCCCAGGGCAGGCGCCGGTAATGGGCACTGAACTTGCCGGTGTACTTGCAGGGAATGTAGTTCTGGTAGGCATCGTGCTCGAGGATCACCAGGTTGGGCACGCTGCGAATGAAGCGGACCTGGCGCATTTCCTTCTTGAAGCGGAGGAAGAACAGGATGCGGTCGTAGCGCGAGACATCCACGTGCTTGCGGAAGTAGCCGCGCAGGTCGGCCTGCTCCTCGCTGCTCAGCCAGCGGGTATCGCACTCGCAATGGGCGGCGATGCCGTCGTACAGGCGATCCAGGATCGCTCGCTGCTCTTTCTGGACCAGAAACAGAACTTTCATCAGACCTTCATCCTCGCGGCTGCTCCGAAGCA
Organism: Pseudomonas sp. HMSC063H08; assembly: GCF_001813645.1. Classification (NCBI taxonomy): domain Bacteria; kingdom Pseudomonadati; phylum Pseudomonadota; class Gammaproteobacteria; order Pseudomonadales; family Pseudomonadaceae; genus Pseudomonas; species Pseudomonas sp. HMSC063H08. The sequence continues at coordinate 209,166 of NZ_KV813325.1, read as the reverse complement.
GCATGGCGGCTCGAACCTTGCCGAACGCTCGACCCAAGCATCACGCCTCCCCATCCAGCGACTCCACCCAGAACAACTCGTGCCGACGCACCGCCTTGCGCATGAACTCGTCCTCGCCGTATGCCGGCCAGCGACGACCGGCGAGCCAGCCCTGCAGACGGCGGCGCAGACGGCGCTTGAACGGCGGCCTGGGTTGCAGGTCGTGCATCATGCCCAAGGCCATGGCCTTGTCCACCTGGCGCGTGCGCTCCAGCGCCAGCGTCCATGGCAGCAACGGCGAGCATTCTTCGGTCAGCGGCGGCAGGCTGACCCCCATGTGCGCATCGCCCATCGGCCAGCGATCGTTGTCGTGCAGGTGATTGGCATAGTGCAACAATGCCTGCGGCTGCCAGTCCAGACCCTGGAGCGCCTCGCGCACGGCCTCCTGGGCGCGGACATGGTCCGGGTGCGGATCGAAATGCGGATGAGGCAGGACGATAACCTCGGGACGTGCCAGCAGGATCAGCTCGCGGAGATCGGCCAGCAGATTGTTCCAGGTCGACAGGCCGTCGGTATCGCTGGCCAGGCGCAGACGGTTGAACTGGCGGAACGGACGGATATCGGCGAGATCGGCCTCACGGGACGGCACCACCTCGCCCGGGTTCGCCTGCATGGCAGGCAATTGCAGGCAGAAATAACCCAGTTGCACGCAGCGCTCGGCCGGCACCCCACCCCACGCCGGCACGGCCTGGCTATCCCAGGCGCGCAGGCGGCCCTTCAGGCGCGCCGCAGCTATTCCGTCGAGGCCCATGCGGCGGTAATGCTCGGTTTCGATCTCGCCGGCGGTCAGGGTCACGATCCAGGCCTCGCGTGCCTGGCTGTAGAGGCCGAAGGCGGCCAGCTCGGCGTCGTCGGCATGCGGAGCGATGACCATCACCCGCCGGTCACGGTAGTCGGGATGGCGCGCACGCCACAGGGTCGGTTCGCCGACCAGCCGGCAATGCCGGCCGCGCAGGCGAATCCGGCCCTCGCCCAGCGGCCCGGCCAGTCCCGTCAGGTTCAGGTAGCGCAAGCCGTTCACCCCACGTTCGAAAGCCTGGGCATCGGTCTCTGCGCCACCTTCCAGCAGCACCGAGGGTTCGAGGAAGCGCCCCAGCCAGCCAGCGCGCACGCCGATGCCAAGCACCAGCGTATCGCCTTCGCGCAGCTCGCCGTCGACTCGCAGACGGCCATCCGCCAGGCGTACCGGCAGCGACTCGACCCCTTCCGCGAAACGGTAGCGGTAGTCCTCGCCCGGCGAATAGAACAGGTGATCGGCGAACCAGGCTTCATGAGCGACCCACAGGGCCACGAGGAGGATCGGCAACAACCAGGGGCTGACCAGCAGACCGACGGCCAGCAATGCCAGCAGCGCAACCAGTAGGCCGATCCGCTTGTTGCGTCGATGACGCTTGAGCAACTGCTGCTTGCGTGCGCTCATGCTTCAGACCTGGAAGACCGGAGAAGGATGGCACCAGCGATCCTTGTATTCGCGGTCGGCGCGACCGAACGAATAGCGCAGGGGTTTGCCCAGCGCTCGCGCATCCTCCCAGGCGGCCTGGGTGTTCAGGTAACTGAGCACGCTGCCAGGGCTGAACTCGCGGGTCTGCGGATCGACGCCGCCGTTGATGTACTCGACGCTGAGCCAGCCCGGCGCTTCGGCGCGATACAGTACCTGGACCGCGATGGGCTGGTCGTTGAGCAGCAGGACCGAGCCGCGCAGCAATTCGCGCAGCCGCTCGAAGACCTCGGCCATGCGCTCCGCGCCGGTGGCCGGGAAACCCCAGCGACGCTGGAACAGTTCGAGATAGATGGCGGCGAACTCGGCCGGGGCGAAGCTGTCTGCCTGGCGCACCTGGCCACCGGCCTCCTCCACCAGGCGCACTTCGCGCCGCTGGTTGTAGCGGAACTTCTTGGAGAAATCCTCGGGGGCGCGAGCGAAAGCCAGTTGCTCGGCCTGCGGGCGCAGCGTGACGATGTTCCGCTCATGCAGCACCGACAGGTAGCGTCCCGCATGGCGGAGGGCGATGCGGGCATCGCCAGCCACCGGCAGGATCAGTTCGGCGTTGCCCAGGTCGTACAGGCCCTTCTTGCCGCGCCGCTTGAGCACGTCCTTGGACAACGCCAGGTGGCGGCCCCAGGTCGGGATCGCCGCAACCAGTTCGCCAGCGCTCTCCCAACCCAGGTAACGCACCGGGATTCCGGCCATTTCGGCGAGTTGCTCGACCACCAGCGGGTGGGTCGCGACGCTGCCGCCGAAACGCTGCCAGGCCTGGGCGTAGGTCAGCGCATCCACTTCGCGCCAACCGCGTTCGCGGAAGGCGCGCAACCTGTTCAGCATGCAGACTCCGAAGCGAAGCCGGCAATCGTCGGCAGGCGCCAGAATTCGCGGCGCACCGCGGCGTCGGAGAAGCGTGTCTCCAGGCGCTCGAGCATGAGTCGCGCACAGGCCTCGCGCTGGCGGCGGTCGAGCGCTGCCAGGTGGGTCAGACCCTCGGCCAGGGCCGTCTCGTCGCCCAGCGGGAAGAGGATGCCGACCCCCTCCACCACTTCGCGGGCGCCGCCACAGGCGGTGGCGATCAGCGGTACGCCGGCGACCATGGCCTCCAGCAGGACCATGCCGAACGGCTCGTGGTCGGAACTCAGGGCGAAGGCGTCGAACGCCTTGAAGTAGCGCCGTGCCTCTTCGACCTGGCCGAGGAACAGCACGCGCTCGCCGATGCCCAGTTCGCAGGCCAGGTCCTTGAGCTGCTCTTCCAGGCGGCCGCTGCCGAGGATCGCCAGCAGGCTGTTCTGTGGCAGGCGCGGCAGCGCGGCGGCGAAGCCGCGCAGCAGGGTAGCCTGGTCCTTGTCCGGATGCAGGCGGCCAACGTTGCCGACCACCCAGGCCTCGTCGGGCAGGCGCAGTTGCCGGCGCGCACTCAGGCGCTCGACCTGCTCGGCCTGCAGCGCAGCGACGTCGATGCGGTTGTAGAGCGTCTCGATCCGCTCCGCCGGCCACTTCGGCAGGCAACGGCGGATATCGTCGCGCACCGCGTCGGACACCGCCAGCAGGCTCAGGCGCTTGCTCATCAGGCCGGCGAAGACCTTGCGCGACAACCGCTGGTAATCGCCGAAGGCGTGGTGCACGCCAACGATCGGCAGACGAGTGGCCAGGCTGGCGATCCAGATCGGCTTGAAGCGGTGCGCGATGCAGAAGCGGAAGTCGCGCGAACGGGCGATCTCGCGCAAGTCGCGGATCGCCTTCAGCTTGAGGCCACGGATGTCCCTGGAGCCGTACTCGAGGAACAGTACCTCGTCGGAGGCGCAACGCGCCGCCACCTCAGGATCGGAACGCCCGGTGAGGAACACCGTGGTGACCTTGTACGGGGTTCCGGCGAACAGGCTGGCGTACTGACGGGCACAGTCGAGGAAAGGCCCGTCGTAGCCGTGACAGAACTGCAGGACGCGAGGTTCAGCCGACCGAGTCATACCAGTCCACGCCCTCCTTCACCACCAGGATGTCCTCCATGATCAGGTACTGCAGATCGGAGCCGAAGAACATGTTCAGGGCGTCGGTCGGCGAGCAGATCATCGGTTCGCCACGACGATTGAGCGAAGTGTTCAGGGCCACGCCGTTGCCGGTGAGGTTCTCCAGTTCCTTCATCAGGTCGTAGTAGCGCGGGTTGTACTCGCGCTTCAGCACCTGGGCGCGGGAGGTGCCGTCTTCGTGCACCACTTCCGGCACTCGCTCCTTCCACTCTTCGTTGACTTCGAAGGTGAAGGTCATGAACGGGGCCGGGTGGTCGATCTTGAACATCTGCGGGCCGACGGTATCCAGCATCGACGGGCAGAAGGGCCGCCAGCGCTCGCGGAACTTGATCTGCGCATTGATCCGGTCGGCCACGCCCGGCACGCTCGGGCAGCCGAGAATGGAGCGGCCACCGAGGGCACGCGGACCGAACTCCATGCGTCCCTGGAACCAGGCCACCGGGTTGCCGTCGGCAAGGATCCTGCCGATACGCCGGCTGCGGTTGTCGATCTTCTGCCACTGCGGCCTGGCCTCGTGACGGGCGCAGGCGGCGATGACGTCCTCGTTGGAATACTCCGGGCCGAGGTAGACGTGCTCCATCTTCTCCACCGGCACGCCGCGCTGGTGCGACACGTAGGCCGCCGCGCCGACCGCGGTGCCGGCATCGCTGGCCGCCGGCTGGACGAACAGCTCCTTCACTTCGGGGCGCGAGATGATCTTCTGGTTGAGCTTGACGTTCAGCGCGCAGCCGCCGGCGAAAGCGACCTTGCCGGTCTCGCGGATGATATCGCCGAGGTAGTAGTCCATCATCTCCAGCGCGAGCTTCTCGAACAGCGCCTGGATGCTCGCGGCGTAATGGATGTAGGGATCGTCGGCGATGTCGCCTTCGCGCTTGGGCCCCAGCCACTCGATCAGCTTGGGCGAGAAGTAGTAGCCCTTGCCTTTCTCCTTGTAGCGGCGGAAGCCGATGACGTTGGCATAGTCGGTGTTGATCACCAGTTCGCCGTTCTCGAACTTGGCGAGACGGGAGAAATCGTACTTGCTGGCGTCACCGTAGGGCGCCATGCCCATGACCTTGAACTCGCCGTCGAGCATGTCGAAGCCGAGGTACTCGGTGATCGCGCCGTACAGGCCGCCCAGCGAATCCGGATCGTAGAACTCCTTGATCTTGTGGATCCGACCGTTCTCGCCCCAGCCGAAGAAAGTGGTGGCGTACTCGCCCTTGCCGTCGATGCCGAGGATCGCGGTCTTTTCCTTGAACCCCGAGCAATGGTAGGCGCTGGAGGCATGGGCAAGGTGGTGCTCGACCGGCTGGATCTTGATTTTCTTCAGGTCGAAGCCGAGTTGCTGCAGGCACCACTCGATGCGCTTGTAGTAACGCTTGTAGCGGCGGTTGCCGAGCAGGATCGCATCCAGCGCGCGATCCGGCGCGTAGGCGTAGCGCTTGGCGTAGTGCCAGCGGGCCTTTTCCATGATGCTGATGGGAGCGAAGGGAATCGCCACCACGTCGACATCGGCCGGCTCGATCCCTGCCTGCTCCAGGCAGAACTTCGCCGATTCGTAGGGCATGCGGTTCTTCGCGTGCTTGTCGCGCACGAAGCGCTCTTCCTCGACGGCCGCGACCAGCTTGCCGTCGATGTACAGGGCGGCGGACGGGTCATGGCTTACGGCGCCAGACAGGCCTAGGACGGTCAATGCCACGGTAGAACCTCTTCAAAGCAGCTCGCGGTTGCGGAGTGGGACCGACAACCGCGGCTTTCGTTTAACTCGTCGACCGCCGCAGGCGGTGGTCGTCGCTTGTCGTTCAAGCCCCGGCGGCGTCGCCGAGGCGGGGAATCCGTTGCTCCAGCAGCCGGTAGAGGCCGCTGTCCTGCGGCCAGTTGCGCAGGAAGCGCGCGCGGTCGCGGGCGTAGGCGCGGGCAAAGGACGCCTGGCTGTGATGCTTGCGCATCGCGTCCAGGTCGATCAGCGCCCATTCGCCGCCTTGTTCATGGGCCTGCCAGAACAGGTTGTGTCCCTTCAGGTCGCCGTGGCTGATGCGTTCGCGGATCAGCGTCGAAAACAGCCGATCCAGTGCCGCCAACTCGGCTTCCGGTGGCGAAACGGCGCCATCGGGCATGTCCAGGCAAGGCTTAAAACGAGCGATTATATCCTGACCGCCGAGATAATCGGTAATCAGGTAGGCGCGCCCGCGCAGCCAGCACCAGCGCCGCTCCAGCATCGCCAGCGGACGGGCGGTGGCGATGCCGAGGAATTCCAGGCGGTTGCCTTCGCGCCAGGAGGCCCAGGCCCGGCTCGGCCGCCAGAAGCGCTTCAGCCAATGGACCCAGCCCTTGATGTTGTAGCGTTTGATGATCAGCGTGCGGCCATTCGCTTCGACCCGGGCGACGGTGGCCGCGCCGCCGTCCTTGTAGACGTGGCCGGCGGCGATCAGGCGGTCCGCGTCCGCCAGCAGCGGCGCCATCGTCTCGGCCTCGCTGCGGCGGGCGGCGAACAGGCGGAACGGACCGCGCACGACGCTGAACAGGCTACAGTCGCGACCGACCTTCCTCAGCAGGTCGCGCACCCGCCAACGGCGAACCTTGGCGATTTCCTTCTGCAAGGCTTCCAGCGGCAGCGCATGCTCGCCGTTGGCCAGCAGGTAATGCACCAGCAACTCTTCCAGGAAAGGATCGAGGACCGCCGGCAACTGGGCGAAGAACACCCCGAGGTTTTCCAGCACTTTCTGTCGCGACAGCGGCTGGCCGGGAGTTTCCGCACGCACGCCGCCACCGTCGATGAGATACAGGCGGCCGGCGTGGCGCAACAGGTTGTCCAGGTGCAGGTCGTCCTGCCAGAGGCCCTTGGCATGCAGCTCGCCAATGGCCGCCAGGGCTTCGCCGAGCACCGCTTGCTGGGCATCGCCCAGCGGCGCCTGGGCCTCCACCGCACGCCAGGCGTCACCGAGGCTCTGCGCCGCGTCGAGGTAGTCGAACAGCAGCCAGCCGCCCTCGCCCTCCTGCAGCCCGTCGGCCAGCAGCGCCGGGGTGGTCAGCCCCTGGGCCGCGAGCAGACGCGCCCCTTCCAGTTCGCGCTGGAAATGCCGTGCGGCCTTGCCGCCCACCAGCAGCTTGGCCAGCACCTTGCGCCCACGCCATTCGCCGGCACCGACGTAGCGCTGCCCGGGCAGCACCCGCAGCAGACTGTCCAGGCGCAATTCGGCAGCGCCAGCGCCATCCGCCAGGGTCACCCGCAATGGCAGTTGCGGGTGGCGGCCGGCGGCTTGCAGTTCGGCCAGTCTCATCGGCGCGACTCCTTGCGCCGGCGGCGCTGGTCGAGAAGGCGATACCACTGCTCGACCTCGGCCGAGTCGAGGGGTTCGTCGACATAGGCGGAGATGAATTCGTGCACGTCCGCTTCGCTCCAGTCCGGGGCACGGCGCAGCATCGGCTCCAGGTCCTTGACCTGGTCGCGGCGGCCGAACCAGATCGGCCGGGTCTTCTCCAGGTCAATCAGGCAGGCCTCGAAGACACCATCGGCCCCCTCGCGGAGGAATACATGCTTGGGATAGAAGCAACCATGCATCTGTCCGGCCGCGTGCAGCTGGCGCGCCAGCCTGCCAACCGCCCGGAGAATCGCCCGGCGCCGCTCTTCGGCCAGGTCGTGCCAGGACGCCAGCCAGGTGTCCAGGTCCTGCCAACCGTCCAGGGCACGGGTCAGGAGGATCGCCTGGCGCTCTCCGCCGACCGCCTGCTGGGCGAAGAACGCCGCCTGCAGGGCGGGAATGCCCAGCGCCCGGTAGCGCTCGATGTTGCGGAACTCGCGGGCGAAGGTCGGCTCGCCCAGCGGATGGCGCAGGCTGCGGGTCAGGTGGTTGCTCTGGCGCTTCAGGTAGTAGGCGGAGTCGCCCAGGTCGAGGCGGTAGACGCTGCTCCAGCCACCCCGTTCGGTATTCGGTTCGTCCACGGCGTCCAGCTGCAAGGCCCACAGGGCGTCGAAGCTGTCCAGACGGTTGCGCTGGAGCAGGTCGTGGTCCTGCGCGGCGATGAAAACGCTCATTCGCGCCCCTCGAAGAAAGCCACCACCTGGCGAATACGCTTCTTGTCGGATTCGTTCAGGTGCCGGCGACGGCGATATTGCAGGTAGAAGCGCAGGCGCTGGGTGCGCGACAGGTGGTACTTGGCCACCTTGTCCAGGCAGGCCAGGTCCTTGGTGATCCGGTAGCGCAGCATGAAGCTCCACCAGAACGCGCCGTTCGGGCAGTCGATGAAATACACCAGCGGCTGGCCGTCCACCAGCAGGTTGCGCCACTTCAGGTCGTTGTGGGTGAAATGCTGGTCGTGCATCAGGCGCGTAGCCTTGGCGATCTGCCGGCTGACGCCGTCCACCCAGCGCGGGTCCTTCAGGCGCGGATCCCGGTTGCAGGCGAGCACCGACAAGTCCTCGGTGCCCGGCAGCTCGCGGGTGATCATGGCGCCGCGCTGGAAGGCGCCGGCCTTGCGCTCCAGCCCCCAGGCGACCACTTCGGCGGTGGGAATGCCCCACTTCTCGAAGCGCTTGAGGTTCTGCCACTCAGCCTTGATCCGCGGTCGCGCCAGGTAGCGGCGCAGGCCCTTGCCGGCGCTGCGGTAGCGCTTGACGTAGTAACGCACGCCGTCGCGCTCGATGCGGATGACTTCGGACAACGGGTCGCGGGTCAGGCGCTCGCCCTCCAGGGCGAACACGCTATCGAGGCTACCGAAGTCGGCGGCCAGGTGACGGTAATCGGGTTCGAGGGTCCACCCCGCCATCAGAGCAGGTCTCCGTAACGCTGCTTGCGTTCGTAGAGTTTTTCCGCCTTGCGTTCCATCCAGGCCAGCAGGCCGGCCTCGTCGCGCAGTATCTCGCGCAACGGCCGGCGGAAATAGGTGCGCAGGAAGCGTAGCTTGTCGCGACGCGTCAGTCCGATGTCCAGCGCAGAGAAATACAATGCCGCCAGATCCTTGTTACGCCAGCGTTTCGGCGTGGCGTCGCGAGTCTGGGCACGGTGCAGGTCGATCACCGAGAGGCGGAAATCGTCCGCGCTCACCGGCTTGTCGGTGTGCAACAGGAAATGACAGATGTAGCAGTCGCGATGGTTGACTCCGGCACGGTGCATGTCGCCGACCATCCGCGCCACCGCCTCGACCAGCGCGCGCTTGAGCCGCGGCGGTGGAGGACGTTCGCGCCAGTCCTGGGAGAACACCTCGAGGTCCACGGTCGGCGCCAGTTCCTCGGTGACGATGAAGGAATGCTGCCGCGCCGGATCGCTGCCGCGCTCGCCGTAGGCGACCGCGGTCATGGTCGCTATGCCGGCCTCGTGCAGGCGCCGGATGGCCTGCCACTCCTGGCGCGCGCCGAGCACCGGGAGCTTGGCGGTGAGCAGGTTCTTGGCGATCTCGCCCCAGCCGATGCCACGGTGGATCTTGACGAAGTAGCCGCGCCCGTCGACCTCGGTGCGCAGGGTGCGGCGCCCCTCCAGTTCGCGGTAGACCTTGCCTTGCAGCGCCTCCACCGCCTCGAACGGGTCGCGCCCGCTCCACAGGCGCTTGAACGGCTCTTCCAGCACCAGCCTCATGAGGCCTCCCCGAGGATCAGGTCGGCGGCGCGCTGCGGCATGCTGTAGAGGTCGGCGTGATCGGCGTAGGCCAGGCCATTGCGCGACCAGGCGGCGCGCGCCGGAGCGTCCTCCAGCATTTCCGCGAGCAGGCGGTTGAGACTGTCCTGCTCGAAGGGACTCGGCAGCACCCGCCCGGCGTCGGCCTCGGCGATGTAGTGGGCATAGCCGCAGACATCGGTCACCAACACCGGCAGGCCGGAGACCAGCGCCTCCAGCAGCACCGTACCGGTGTTCTCGTTGTAGGCCGGGTGGATCAGCAGGTCGGCGCCGAGCAGGAAGCGCGGGATATCGCTGCGCCCCTTGAGGATCTGTACCTGGTCGTTGAGACCGAGGGCGGCGATCTGTAGCAGGAACGGCTTGGGATCGTCCTGGCCGATGGCGATCAGCCGGGTGCGCCTGCGCAACGCCTTGGGCAGCGCGGCCAGCGCCTTCAGGCTGCGATCCAGGCCCTTGGTCTTGAAGCCGGAACCGATCTGTACCAGCAGCAGGTCGTCCTCCTCCAGGCCGAACTCGCGGCGGAATTCCGCACGCACGTCCGCGGCGTTGGCCGGCGCCCGGCGATCCTGGCTGATCCCCGGCGGCAGCAGATGGAAACGCTCGGCCTGGGTGCCGTAGTGCTTGACGAAGAGCGGCTGCTGCACCTCGGAGATCATCAGGATCTCGGTCTTCGAGGCCGGGTCGAACACTGCCCGTTCGTAGCCGGCGAAGTGGCGGTAGCGGCCCCACTGGCGGTACAGCGGGTTGCGCAAGGTCTGGGCCTTTTCCTCGAAACAGGCGTCGGCGGCGTAGTAGACATCCAGTCCGGGCATCTTGTTGAAGCCGATCACCCGCTGCACCGGGCGCCTGGCCAGGTCGGCGCGGACCCACGCGGTGAACTTCTCGTTGCGCCGGTGGTTGAAGATCGAGCGCACCGGGGCCACCAGCACTTCGAAGCCGTCCGGCACGTCGCCCTCCCAGATCAGGGTATAGACGCGGATGTCGTGCCCGCGCCGCTGGCATTCCAGGGCGATGCGCATGAAGTCGCGCTGCAGGCCGCCGAAGGGGAAGTATTTGTAGAGGATGAACGCCAGGGTCATCGGAGGGTCTCCGGGGCCAGCAGCATGGCCTCCAGCTGGGTGGCCACGCGCTGGGGATTCAGCCGGGTGAAGCACAGCGGCTGCTCACGCTTGAGATCGAACAGTTTGCGGTCCTCTTCGGTCGGCTGGTAGGTACAGGTCTTCTTCAGGCACGGCGCACAGGGGAAGTCGCTGCCCAGGTGAACCTGGGAACGCCCGTAGGCGCCGGTGAAGCCAGGATTGGTCGGGCCGAACAGCGACAGCGTCGGCACGTCCAGCGCCGCCGCCAGGTGACCGAGGCCGGTATCCACCGCCACGCAGGCGCGCGCGCCGGCAAGCACCTTGGCCATGCCGGCCAGGGATAATCTGGGGAGTACCGCGGCATTTTCCAACCCCGCCGCCAGGCGCCCGGCCCGCTCCCGCTCGGCGGCGCTGCCCCAGGGCAGGCGCACCGACCAGCCGCGCTCGCACATGCGCTCGGCCAGTTCGCGCCAGTAGGCTTCCGGCCAATGCTTGGTGACCCAGGTAGTACCGTGCAGGAACACCAGGTACGGCGCGCCAGGGTCGGCGTCGGCCAACTGCTCGCGGTCCAGGCCATAGTCACCGACCGACTCGGGCAACGGGTAGTCCAGCGCCTGGGCGAACAACTGGCGCGTGCGCTCCACCGCATGCTGTCCCCAGGCGACCGGATAGGCACGGCGATAGAAGCGGCTGGCGAGCGGCTCGCGCGCCGAGTCACGATCGAGACCGGCGACCGGCGTCTTGCCCACGTAGCGGGTCAGCCAGGCACTCTTCAGCAGCCCCTGGGCGTCGATCACCAGGTCATAGTCGACTTCCTTCAGGCGCTGCTTGAAGCGCCGCCATTCGCCGTTGCGCAGGGTCTGCCAGAGATTCTTGCGCCAGCGCCGGATCGCCACCGGGATCACCCGCGCCACCGCCGGATGCCAGGCGGGAATCTCGGCGAAACCTTCCTCCACCACCCAGTCGAACTGGATGCCGGGAATCGCCCGGGCGGCGTCGGTAAGCGCCGGCAGGGTGTGGATCACGTCGCCGAGGGACGAGGTCTTGACCAGCAGCACCCTCATCCGGCGACCTCGGCAGGGTCGCCGACCAGCCGCTCCAGGGCTTGCAATACCAGGCCAGGCGGCAGCTCGCGGAGGCAATTGTAGTGGCCGAAGCGACAGGTGCGCTCGAAGCACGGGCTGCACTCGAGACCGAGGCGGACGATCTCCACCCGGTCCGCCAGCGGCGGGGTGAACTGCGGCGAGGTGGAGCCATAGACGCCCACCAGCGGGCGATCCAGCGCGGCCGCCACGTGCATCAGGCCGGAATCGTTGGACACCACCGCGCCAGCGCAGGACATCAGGTCGATGGCCTCGGCCAGCGAAGTCTCCCCGGCAAGATTGAAAGACTCCTCGCGCAACCCCGGAATCAGGCGCTGGCGAATCTCCTCTCCACCGGGATGGTCGTTCTTCGAGCCGAACAGCCAGACCTGCCAGCCGGCACGGATCTTCGCCTCGGCGACCGCGGCGTAGTGTTCCGCCGGCCAGCGCTTGGCCTCGCCGAACTCGGCGCCGGGACAGAGCGCCAGCACCGGGCGGTCCAGGCTCAGGGCGAACTTGTCGAGCGCCGCCTGGCGGCTGCCGTCGTCGATCCGCAGGCGCGGCTGCGGATAGGGCTTCGGCAACTCCACGCCCGGCTCGAAGGCCAGGGCCATGAAGCGTTCGATCATCAGCGGATAGCGCTGCTTGTCGAGCTTGCGGATGTCATTGAGCAGCCCGTAGCGCATCTCGCCGCGCCAGCCGGTGCGCTTCGGTATTCCGGCGAACCAGGGCACCAGCGCCGACTTCAGCGAGTTGGGCAGCAGGATCGCCTGCTCGTACTGACCGCGCAGGCCGCGTCCGATCCGGCGCCGGGTGGCGACGTCCATCACCCCGTGGCCGAGCGGGAAGCTCAGGGCCTGGCGCACCTCGGGCATGCGCTCGAGGATCGGTCGGCTCCACTCGGGCGCCAGCACGTCGATCACGCACTCGGGATGCCGCTGGCGCAGACACTGGAACAGGGTCTGCGCCATCACCATATCCCCCACCCAGGAGGGACCTACGATCAGAATTCTCATTCAGGCTCCGGAAATGATCAGGGAGGCTTTCGCCTCCCTGTCACACCCTTCTTCGGTGCTTACTTGACCAGGGTACGCCACTCGGCGTGGGCCTCGGTCTTGCCGCTGACCAGGTCGAAATAGGCTTTCTGCAGCTTTTCGGTGACCGGGCCACGGCGGCCGGCGCCGATCTTGCGACCGTCCACTTCGCGGATCGGCGTGACTTCCGCGGCAGTGCCGGTGAAGAAGGCCTCGTCGGCGATGTACACCTCGTCGCGGGTGATGCGCTTCTCGACCAGTTTAAAACCGTGTTCGGCGGCCAGGGTCAGGATAGTGTTACGAGTGATGCCGTTCAGGCAGGCGGTGACTTCCGGGGTGTAGATCACGCCATCCTTGATGATGAAGATGTTCTCGCCAGAGCCTTCGGCCACATAGCCTTCCGGATCGAGCATCATGGCCTCGTCGGCGCCGCCGGAGATCGCCTCCTGGAGGGCCAGCATCGAGTTGATGTAGGCACCGTTGGACTTGGCGCGGGTCATCGAGATGTTGACGTGGTGGCGGGTGAAGGAACTGGTGCGCACCTTGATGCCTTGCTGCAGGGCTTCCTCGCCCATGTAGGCGCCCCAGCTCCAGGCGGCGATGATCACATGGACCTTCAGGCCGCTGGCGCGCAGGCCCATGCCTTCGCTTCCGTAGAACACCATCGGGCGGATATAGGCGCTTTCCAGGTTGTTCTCGCGCACGGCGGCGCGGGTCGCCTCGTTGATCTCGTCGCGGCTGTACGGGATCTGCATGTTCATGATGTGCGCGGAGTCGAACAGCCGGTCAGTGTGCGCCTGCAGGCGGAAGATCGCCGTGCCCTGCGGGGTGTCGTAGGCGCGCACGCCCTCGAACACGCCCATTCCATAATGCAGGGTATGGGTCAGCACGTGCGTGGTCGCGTCGCGCCACTGCACCAGTTCACCGTCATACCAGATCACGCCATCACGATCGGCCATCGACATAGTTGCCAGCTCCTTCAGATATTCGTTACGTACTTGCGTTACGTGCCTGAGTGGATCAGCCGAGCCGCAGCTCGCGCCAGATCCTGATCACTTCTCGCCGCTCCGTCTGGAAGTGCTCGCCGCTCACGACCCCGGCCTCCTTCTGTAGTGCCAGGCGGTGTGCGGCTGCGCGATAGGCCTTGTAGGCCTCCTGCAGGAGACGGACGTCCTCGCTGGCGATCAGGCCAGCCCGTTCCAGTCCTTCCAGAATGCGGATGTTATCGGTGAATTCGAGCAGCGCCGGGTGTTCTCCGGACCAAGCTAGAACCGCATATTGCACCATAAATTCGATATCGACGATACCACCGGCATCGTGCTTGAGATCGAAGGCTGCCGTGGCCTCGAAGGCATTCGAGGCGGTGCCGGCGGCGGTCGCGCGGGTTCCCAGGTTGTCGCGCATCTTGGCGCGCATTTCGCTGACCTCGGTGCGCAACGCGTCGAGATCGCGCGGCCTCGCCAGCACCTCGGCACGTACCGCCTCGAAGCTCGCCTGCACCCGCCGGCAACCGGCCAGCACCCGGGCGCGGACCAACGCCTGGTGCTCCCAGGTCCAGGCCTCCTGCTCCTGGTAGCGCTGGAAGGCGCCCAGCGAACTCACCAGCAGGCCGGCCGCGCCGCTCGGACGCAGGCGCATGTCGACCTCGTAGAGGGTACCGGATGGCGTCTGCGCGGTGAGGAAATGGATGATCTTCTGCCCCAGGCGGGTAAAGAACTGCGCGCCATCGATGGATTTGCCGCCATCGGTCTCGCAGTGGGGGTCGCCGTCATGGATGAACACCAGGTCGAGGTCCGAGCCATGACCGAACTCCAGCCCGCCGACCTTGCCGTAGCCGACGATGACGAAGTCCGGATCGCACGGCGTGCCGTCGGCGCGCAACGGCCGGCCATGACGCTGCACCAACTGCCGCCAGGCCAGTTCGAGGACCTCGACGAGGATCGCCTCGGCCAGCCAGGTCAGGTAGTCGCTGACCTTCATCAACGGCAGCGTGCCGGCGATCTCCGAGGCCGCCACCCGCAGCCCGTGGGCCAGCTTGAAGTGACGAAGGGTCTCCATCTGCTGCTCGAGGTCGTCCTCGGGAATCCGCATCAGCCGTTCGCGCAGCTCGGCGGCCAGCTCGGCGGCCTGTGGAGGACGGAACAGGCGCCCCTCGTTGAGCAGTTCGTCGAGCAGGATCGGGAACCGCGCGATCTGCTCGGCAACCATCGGGCTGGCCGCGCAGAGGGTCAGCAGGCGCTCCAGCGCGCCGGGGTTCTCGGTCAGCAACACCAGGTAGGCGGAACGCCGCGCCACCGCTTCCACCAGCGGCAGAACCCGCTCCAGCACCAGGTCCGGCTGGGGGTTTTCCACGGTCATCGCCAGCAGGCGCGGAACGAAGGCATCCAGGCGTTCCCGGCCGAGACGCTGCATCGCTCGCACCTGGGGGCCGTGGCGCAGATCGCTGAGACGCTTCCAGGCCGCCTCGGCATCGACGAAGCCGGCGTCGGCCAGTTGCCGACTGGCCGACTCCTCGTCCAGCGCCTCCTCCCACAGCGGGATCCACTCGGCGCCGACGCTGCCGCAGGCCGCCTCGCCGCTTTCGTCCTCGTCCGGGTCGGCGATCACCTGGCGGAAGTGCCAGTCGATGCGCGCCCGCCAGTGGCTCAGGCGCTCGTGGAATGCGGCCCAACTGGCGAAGCCCATGATGAAGGCCACGCGGATGCGGTCGTATTCGTCACTGGGCAGCATTTGCGTCTGCCGGTCGGCCAGCGCCTGGATGGCATGCTCGGCGTAGCGCAGGAACTCGTAGCCGCCACGCAGCTCCTCGACCACCGCCGGCGGCAGGTAGCCCTGCCCCTCCAGGGTCGCCAGCACCTTCAGCAGCGGCCGTTGCTGCAAGCTCAGGTCGCGCCCGCCATGGATCAACTGGAAGGCCTGGGCGATGAACTCCACCTCGCGGATACCGCCTTCGCCCAGCTTGATGTTTTCCGACATCCCCTTGCGCCGGACCTCCTGCTGGATCAGCTGCTTCATGGTGCGCAGCGCCTCGATGGCGGAGAAGTCCAGGTAGCGCCGATAGACGAACGGCCGCAGCATGCCGAGCAGTTGCTCGCCTGCCTGCTGGTCGCCGCCGACCACCCGCGCCTTGATCATCGCGTAGCGCTCCCAGTCGCGCCCCTGGTCCTGGTAGTACTGCTCCAGCGCGGCGAAGCTGTAGACCAGCGGTCCGCTGGAGCCGTAGGGACGCAGGCGCATGTCGACGCGGAAGACGAAGCCGTCGACGGTGATCGCATCCAGCGCCTTGATCAGCTTCTGCCCCAGGCGGGTGAAGAACTCCTGGTTGTCCAGCGAACGCTTCGCCCCCTCGGTCTCGCCGCCCTCCGGGTAACCGAAGATCAGGTCGATGTCCGACGACAGGTTGAGCTCCACCGCGCCCAGCTTGCCCATGCCGAGGACCACCATCCGCTGCGGTTCGCCGGAGCGCCGGCCGATCGGCGTGCCGAACTGCTCGCACTGGCGCCGATGGAGCCACTCGCAAGCCAGGTCGATGCAGGCGTCGGCCAGGGCCGACAGGTCGCGACAGGTTTCCGCCAGCGCGGCGCGGCGGGTCAGGTCGCGCCAGATGATGCGCAGTTGCTGGCGTGTGCGGAAACGTCGCAGGCGCCGACCGAGTTCGTCCTCGTCGGCGCAATCCTCCAGCCGCGCCTGCAACTGGCTGCGCAATTCGCCGGGCGCGTGGGGGTTCTCCAGCTCGCCGCGTTCGGCCAGATCCAGCAGCATCGCCGGGTCGCGCACTGCCTGCTCGGCGACGAAATCGCTGGCCGCAGCGACCCGTCGGAAATCCTCCAGGCGCTCCTCGGGCCAGGCCTCCAGGCGGGCCAGGGCGGCGGCATCGAGGGCGGCGACAGCGGAGCGGAGGGCAGTCCCGGCGCGTTCGGCGGCGGGCAGCAGGGTGGCCGGCAGATTCGCCAGCGAAGGCAGGCTCATGGTCTATCCTGTTTGGGCTTCCGACCGAAGACCACAGGCTCGACGCACAACGTCGAAAAGGCTCTACATCGGGCCTTATAGCCTGACAGCAACAATCGAAATGTAGTTTTACTACTAAAAATTGTATCCAGAGGGCTGTTTCTCAGACTGATCTGTAGTAAAACTACAAGTCGCCGGGTACACCCCCGGAGAACATCCAAGAATTAGCTGCGGTCGCCCACGAGGCCGGCCGCTCACCTATGGCATCCGATTCTGGAAGCCTTTCCGCCCTGGAGCAAGCCATGCAAGACCTCGATCCCGTCGAAACCCAGGAATGGCTGGACGCCCTGGAGTCCGTACTCGACCGCGAAGGTGAAGACCGCGCTCATTACCTGATGACCCGCATGGGCGAGCTGGCCAGCCGTAGCGGCACCCAACTGCCCTACGCGATCACCACGCCCTACCGCAACACCATTCCGGTAACCCACGAAGCACGCATGCCCGGCGACCTGTTCATGGAACGCCGGATCCGCTCCCTGGTGCGCTGGAACGCCCTGGCGATGGTGATGCGGGCGAACAAGCACGACCCGGACCTGGGCGGCCACATCTCCACCTTCGCCTCCTCGGCGACCCTCTACGACATCGGCTTCAACTATTTCTTCCAGGCTCCCACCGACGAACATGGCGGCGACCTGGTGTTCTTCCAGGGCCACGCGTCCCCCGGCGTCTACGCCCGCGCCTTCCTCGAAGGCCGCATCAGCGAGGAACAACTGGAGAACTTCCGCCAGGAAGTGGACGGCAACGGCCTGTCCTCCTATCCGCACCCCTGGCTGATGCCGGACTTCTGGCAGTTCCCCACCGTATCCATGGGCCTTGGCCCGATCCAGGCGATCTACCAGGCACGCTTCATGAAGTACCTGGAAAGCCGCGGCTTCATCCCCGCCGGCAAGCAGAAGGTCTGGTGCTTCATGGGCGACGGCGAGTGCGACGAGCCGGAATCCCTCGGCGCGATCTCCCTGGCCGGCCGCGAGAAACTCGACAACCTGATCTTCGTCATCAACTGCAACCTGCAGCGCCTCGACGGCCCGGTCCGCGGCAACGCCAAGATCATCCAGGAACTGGAAGGCGTGTTCCGCGGCGCCGAGTGGAACGTCAACAAGGTCATCTGGGGTCGCTTCTGGGACCCGCTGTTCGCCAAGGACACCGCCGGCCTGCTGCAGCAGCGCATGGACGAGGTCATCGACGGCGAATACCAGAACTACAAGGCGAAAGACGGCGCCTACGTCCGCGAGCACTTCTTCGGCGCGCGTCCGGAACTGCTGGAAATGGTCAAGGACCTTTCCGACGAGGAAATCTGGAAGCTCAACCGCGGCGGCCACGACCCCTACAAGGTCTATGCGGCCTACCACCAGGCGGTCAACCACAAGGGCCAGCCGACCGTCATCCTGGCCAAGACCATCAAGGGCTACGGCACCGGCAGCGGCGAAGCGAAGAACATCGCGCACAACGTGAAGAAGGTCGACGTCGACAGCCTGCGCGCGTTCCGCGACAAGTTCGACATCCCGGTCAAGGACGCCGACCTGGAGAAGCTGCCGTTCTACAAGCCTGAAGAAGGCAGCGCCGAGGCCAAGTACCTGGCCGAGCGCCGCGCCGCGCTGGGCGGCTTCATGCCGGTGCGCCGGCAGAAGAGCATGAGCGTGCCGGTTCCGCCGCTGGAAACCCTGAAGGCCATGCTCGACGGCTCCGGCGATCGCGAGATCTCCACCACCATGGCCTTCGTGCGGATCATCTCGCAGCTGGTCAAGGACAAGGAACTCGGCCCGCGCATCGTCCCGATCGTCCCGGACGAGGCCCGTACCTTCGGCATGGAAGGCATGTTCCGCCAGCTCGGCATCTACTCCTCGGTCGGCCAGCTCTACGAGCCGGTGGACAAGGACCAGGTGATGTTCTACCGCGAGGACAAGAAGGGCCAGATCCTCGAGGAAGGCATCAACGAGGCCGGCGCCATGTCCAGCTGGATTGCCGCCGGTACCTCCTACAGCACCCACAACCAGCCGATGCTGCCGTTCTACATCTTCTATTCGATGTTCGGCTTCCAGCGCATCGGCGACCTGGCCTGGGCCGCCGGCGACAGCCGCGCGCACGGCTTCCTGATCGGCGGCACCGCCGGTCGCACCACGCTGAACGGCGAAGGCCTGCAGCACGAGGACGGCCACAGCCACCTGCTGGCCTCGACCATCCCGAACTGCCGCACCTACGATCCGACCTACGCCTACGAACTGGCGGTGATCATCCGCGAAGGCTCGCGGCAGATGATCGAAGAGCAGCAGGACATCTTCTACTACATCACCGTGATGAACGAGAACTACGTCCAGCCGGCCATGCCGAAGGGCGCAGAGGAAGGCATCATCAAGGGCATGTACCTCCTCGAGGAGGACAAGAAGGAAGCCGCTCACCACGTGCAACTGCTGGGCTCCGGCACCATCCTGCGCGAAGTCGAGGAAGCGGCCAAGCTGCTGCGCAACGACTTCGGTATCGGCGCCGACGTCTGGAGCGTGCCGAGCTTCAACGAGCTGCGTCGCGACGGCCTTGCCGTCGAGCGCTGGAACCGCCTGCATCCGGGCCAGAAGCCGAAGCAGAGCTACGTCGAGGAGTGCCTGGGCGGCCGTCGCGGCCCGGTGATCGCCTCCACCGACTACATGAAGCTCTACGCCGAGCAGATCCGCCAGTGGGTTCCCTCCAAGGAGTACAAGGTGCTCGGCACCGACGGCTTCGGCCGCAGCGACAGCCGCAAGAAGCTGCGCAACTTCTTCGAAGTGGATCGTCACTGGGTGGTGCTGGCCGCGCTCGAAGCGCTGGCCGATCGCGGCGATATCGAGCCGAAAGTGGTGGCCGAGGCCATCGCCAAGTACGGTATCGATCCGGAGAAGCGCAACCCGCTGGATTGCTAATTCGCTCCATACTCCCCTCGGCAGCGAGGGGTTTCGAGCACGCCGGCGCCGCCAACGGGCGGCGCCGGCTCACAACGAACCAAGGACCAAAAGTCTTTGTTTTGCGCGCCGCACAGCGGTGGTGGCACGTAAAAGGAGAGGAATGTGAGCGAACTCATTCGCGTACCCGACATCGGCAACGGTGAGGGTGAAGTCATCGAGCTGCTGGTCAAGCCCGGCGACAAGGTCGAGGCCGATCAGAGCCTGCTGACCCTGGAATCCGACAAGGCCAGCATGGAAATCCCCAGTCCCAAGGCCGGGGTAGTGAAAAGCATCAAGGCGAAGGTCGGCGACACCTTGAAAGAAGGTGACGAAATCCTCGAGCTGGAAGTGGAAGGCGGCGAACAGCCTGCCGAAGCCAAGGCCGAGGCAGCGCCCGCCCAACCGGAAGCGCCGAAAGCCGAAGCGCCTGCTCCCGCCCCGAGCGAGAGCAAGCCGGCCGCCCCCGCCGCAGCCAGTGTCCAGGACATCAAGGTCCCGGACATCGGCTCGGCCGGCAAGGCCAACGTCATCGAAGTGATGGTCAAGGCTGGCGACACGGTCGAGGCCGACCAGTCGCTGATCACCCTGGAATCCGACAAGGCCAGCATGGAGATCCCTTCGCCGGCCTCCGGCGTGGTGGAAAGCGTCTCGATCAAGGTCGGTGACGAAGTCGGCACCGGCGACCTGATCCTCAAGCTGAAGGTGGAAGGCGCCGCTCCGGCAGCCGAAGAGCAGCCGGCAGCCGCTCCGGCCCAGGCCGCGGCGCCCGCCGCCGAGCAGAAGCCCGCCGCGGCGGCCCCTGCGCCAGCCAAGGCCGATACCCCGGCTCCGGTCGGCGCACCCAGCCGCGACGGCGCCAAGGTCCACGCCGGCCCGGCGGTGCGCATGCTGGCGCGCGAGTTCGGCGTCGAGCTGAGCGAAGTGAAAGCCAGCGGTCCCAAGGGCCGCATCCTCAAGGAAGACGTCCAGGTCTTCGTCAAGGAGCAACTGCAGCGCGCCAAGTCCGGCGGTGCCGGCGCCACCGGCGGAGCCGGCATCCCGCCGATCCCGGAAGTCGACTTCAGCAAGTTCGGCGAAGTGGAAGAAGTGGCGATGACCCGCCTGATGCAGGTCGGCGCCGCCAACCTGCATCGCAGCTGGCTGAACGTGCCGCACGTGACCCAGTTCGACCAGTCGGACATCACCGACATGGAAGCCTTCCGCGTTGCCCAGAAGGCCGCGGCGGAGAAGGCCGGGGTCAAGCTGACCGTACTGCCGATCCTGCTCAAGGCCTGCGCCCACCTGCTCAAGGAACTGCCGGACTTCAACAGTTCGCTGGCCCCCAGCGGCAAGGCGCTGATTCGCAAGAAGTACGTACACATCGGCTTCGCCGTGGACACTCCGGACGGCCTGCTGGTCCCGGTGATCCGCGATGTCGACCGGAAGAGCCTCCTGCAACTGGCCGCCGAGGCCGCCGAGCTGGCCGACAAGGCCCGCAACAAGAAGCTCTCGGCCGATGCCATGCAGGGCGCCTGCTTCACCATCTCCAGTCTCGGCCACATCGGCGGCACCGGCTTCACGCCGATCGTCAACGCGCCGGAAGTGGCGATCCTCGGTGTGTCCAAGGCGACCATGCAGCCGGTATGGGACGGCAAGGCCTTCCAGCCGCGCCTGATGCTGCCGCTGTCGCTGTCCTACGACCATCGCGTGATCAACGGCGCCGCCGCGGCGCGCTTCACCAAGCGCCTGGGCGAACTGCTGGCGGACATCCGCACCCTGCTCCTGTAATACCTGCGCCGCTCCCCACGGAGCGGCCAGCCCCTCTCGCGAGCATGCCACGCTCGTCTCTCGGCCCCACCGGATGGTGGGGTTTTTTTTGCCCGCCTGACGGCTCGGCGAAACTGCGACCCGTCGTACCGCCAGCGCATGCCACAGGACCCGCAGGCGCGAGTTCGGCGCGCACGATGACAGGCGCTCGACGCCAACCCTCCCGGTGAAGCCAACCCTACGAAAAACAGGGCTTTTCCAGCGGCGCCGCAGACCTCCGACCGTCCAGCGGTTTTTTCCCGGATACGCTTAACTTGGGCCCTGCCGGGCCGATACAGAGTTACTTGTCAGACCAATCGGCATAATGCACCCTTTGCCTGCACCCCATCGAAACGGGTCGAGGCCTCCCCCTCGCTCAGTACCTGGAATCAGCCTCGCATGAAAAGTCATCCCGATGCCGCCAGCCGTTCGGCGGCCGAGGTTGTCACGCAGCTACCCGTGCCGTCGCGGCTCGGGCTGCTGCGTTTCGAGCGGCTGAACGAGCCGAGCTGGGCACTGCTGTTCCTCGATCCTGCCTGCGAGCGCCAGCTCGGGCTGCCGGCGACTACCCTCTGCGCACTGCTCGATGCGCCTTACGCCAGCCTGATGGAACCCGAGGCCCGCCACCGCCTGCACGAGCAGATCCAGCAGCAACTGGTGAAGCGCCCGCACTACCAGGTGAGCTACAAGCTGCACACACCCAACGGCGTGCTGACCATGCTGGAGTTCGGCGAAGCCTTCCAGCAGCATGGCCGCCAGTTGCTGCACGGCTACCTGATGGTCGAGGAGCGAGCGGAGAGCGCCGAGCGCAGCGAACAGTTGCTCGACCTGGAATCGCAGAACCTGCGCCTGAAGGCGTCCCTGGACCTCTACCAGCGCTCCCAGGACGACCACCTGCAACACCTGCTGCGCTCGCGCACCCAGCAGAACCTGATCGTCCGCCTGGCCCGCCATCGCTACCTGTCCAGCGACCCGCTGCTGGAAGCCGCGCAACTGATCACCCAGGCCGCCTGCGAAGCCTACGGCACCGCGCGCGCCGGCATCTGGCGCCTGCTCGACGACCAGCGCCTGGAAGCGGTGACCGTCTACCGCCGCGACCTCGACCAGTACGAGAAGCCCCAGAGCATCGACGCCAGCCGCTACCCCGCCTACCTCGAGGCGGTACACAGCGGGCGCGCCATCGACGCCCACAACGCCCAGCGCGACCCACGCACCCAGGAACTCTACAAGGACTACCTGAAGCCGCTGGGCGTCAACGCCCTGCTCGACGCCACCATCCGCATCGGCGGCGAGGTGGTCGGCGTGCTGTGCCTGGAACACGCCGGCGAGAACCGCATGTGGCAGAGCGACGAGATCGCCTTCGCCGGGGAACTCGCCGACCAGTACGCGCAGGTCCTGATGAACCACGAGCGACGCAATGTCTCCAGCGCCCTGCACTTGTTCCAGCGCGCGGTGGAACAGAGCGCCAGCGCCTTCCTGCTGATCGACCGCGACGGCGTGGTGGAATACGTCAATCCGAGCTTCACCTCGATCACCCAGTACAGCGCCGACGAAGTGCGTAACCGACGCCTGTCCGAGCTTCCGGCGCTGGAGAACCTCAGCGAGCTGCTGTTCGACGCGCGTTCCGCGCTGACCCAGCAGAACAGCTGGCAGGGCGAGTTCCGCAGCCGCCGCAAGAACCACGAGCCTTACTGGGGCCAGTTGTCGCTGTCGAAGGTCTACGACGATCTCGGCGAGCTGACCCACTACATCGGCATCTACGAAGACATCACGCAGAACAAGCTGGCCCAGCAGCACATCGAGAAACTCGCCTACCGCGACAACCTCACCGGCCTGGCCAACCGGCACTATTTCATCGGCGCCCTCGAGGAACGCCTGGAAAGCAGCGGCGACCGCCCGCTCAGCCTGCTGCTGGTGGACATCGACAACTTCAAGCGGATCAATGACAGCCTCGGCCACCAGACCGGCGACAAGCTGCTGGTCAGCCTGGCCCGGCGCTTGCGCAGTTGCCTCGGCGACGGCGCCACCCTGGCGCGCTTCGCCAGCAACGAGTTCGCCGTGCTGCTCGACGACACCGCGGTGGAAAAGGGCGAAAGCATTGCCGCGCAGGTCCTGCACATGCTCGACAAGCCGCTGTTCGTCGACAACCAGTTGATCAACATCACCGGCTCCATCGGCCTGGCCAGCGCCCCGCAGCACGGCTGCGACCCGCAGACCCTGATGAAGTACGCCGGCCTGGCGCTGCACAAGGCCAAGGCCAACGGCAAGCACCAGGTCCAGGTGTTCACCGAGGCGCTGACCGCCGAGGCCAGCTACAAGCTGTTCGTCGAGAGCAACCTGCGCCGCGCCCTGGCGCAGAACGAACTGGCGGTGCACTACCAGCCCAAGCTGTGCCTGCGCAGCGGCCAGTTGCTCGGCCTGGAAGCCCTGCTGCGCTGGCAGCATCCGGAAAAAGGCATGATCCGCCCGGACCGCTTCATCAGCGTGGCCGAGGAAACCGGGCTGATCGTGCCGATCGGCAAGTGGGTGATCCGCGAAGCCTGTCGCCAGGCCCGCGAGCTGGCCGAGGCCGGGCTGGGCGAGCTGCAGATCGCCATCAACCTGTCGCCCAAGCAGTTCACCGACCCGGACCTGGTCGGCTCGATCGCGGCGATCCTCCACGAAGAGAACATCCCGGCCAGCCAGCTGGAACTGGAGCTCACCGAAAGCCTGCTGCTGGACGCCACCGACGATACCCGCCAGCAACTCGAACGCCTGAAGAGCCTCGGCCTGACCCTGGCGATGGACGACTTCGGCACCGGCTACTCGTCACTGAGCTACCTGAAGAAATTCCCCATCGACGTGATCAAGATCGACCGCAGCTTCATCAAGGACATCCCGGACAGCCAGGACGACATGGAAATCACCTCGGCGGTGATCGCCATGGCCCACAACCTCAAGCTCAAGGTAGTCGCCGAAGGCGTGGAGAGCGCCGAGCAACTGGCCTTCCTCCGGCGCAACCGCTGCGACATCGGCCAGGGCTACCTGTTCGACCGGCCGATCCCCAGCGACCTGCTCAATACCAGCCTGCTGCGCTATCCCTGCCGCACCCTGCACTGATCGCCCAGGCCTCCCCCGCCGGCGCGGAAAGGCTGTACTCTCTGTGCTCATCCGCGAGTCATTCGCCTACCCCCTGAGCAGGAGACGAGAGCCATGGTTCTGCGTTCTGAAATCCTCACCAAGAAAAGCGAGCTGCCCACGCCGGACCAGGCCCTGCCGGGTCGCGAAAGCGCCATGCCGGTGCCCGAAGCGCACTTCGTCAACGGCCGACCGCTGACCGCGCCGTTCCCCGCCGGCCTGCAACAGGTGCTGTTCGGCATGGGCTGCTTCTGGGGCGCCGAGCGTCGCCTCTGGCAGCAACCGGGCGTCTGGGTGACCGCGGTGGGTTATGCCGGCGGCTACACGCCGAACCCGACCTACGACGAAGTCTGCTCCGGCCTGACCGGCCACAGCGAGGTCGTGCTGGTGGTCTACAACCCGCAGGAGACCAGCTTCGAACAGTTGCTCAAGGTATTCTGGGAAGCCCACGACCCGACCCAGGGCATGCGCCAGGGCGGCGACATCGGCACCCAGTACCGCTCGGTGATCTACACCTTCGACGCGGCCCAGAAGGCCGCGGCCATGGCCAGCCGGGAGAGCTTCCAGGCCGAACTGGCGAAAGCCGGCTACGATCGCATCACCACCGAGATCGCCGACGTCCCGCCCTTCTACTACGCCGAGGCCTACCACCAGCAGTACCTGGCGAAGAACCCCAACGGTTACTGCGGCCTGGGCGGCACCGGGGTGTGCCTGCCGGCCTGACGACTATTCCGCCACCATCCAGTCGAGACGCCAGCCGCCCTGGCTCTGGGCCATGACCTCGGCCAGCCAGGGCAGCAGGTCGCGCAGTTCGTCCTCCAGCGGCCACGGCGGATTGACGATGGCCAGCCCGGAGCCGTTGAAACGCTCGGCGTCGTCGATCGGATGCACGTGCAGCTCGGCACGCAGCAGCTTCGGCGCGACGCTACGTTCCAGGGCCTGGTAGAAACGCTTGAGCTGGCGCTCGTCCTTGATCGGATACCAGATCACCACCACCGTCTGGCGCATCCGCCCGATCGCCTCGTCGAGCGCAGCGACACAACGCTGCAATTCGTCGGCCTGCTCGAACGGCGGATCGATCAGCAGCACCGCGCGCTTTTCCGGCGCCGGCAGGAACGCCCGCGGCAGCAGCCAACCGTCGCCCTGGTGCACGGCGACCCGCCGTTCGCCAGCCATGTTGGCCTTGAGCAGGCGGCCGTCCTCGGGATGCAGTTCGTTGAGCAGCACGCGGTCCTGGGCGCGGGTCAGGCGCCGTGCCAGTTCCGGCGAGCCCGGGTAGTAGCGCAGGGAGCCGTCCGGGTTCAGGTGACGGATCACGTCCAGGTAATCGTCCAGTTGCTCAGGCAGGCCTTCGCGCTCCCACAGGCGGGCGATGCCCTGCTCCCACTCGCCGGTGCGGCTGGCCTCGTCACCCTGCAGGTCGTAGAGGCCGACCCCGGAATGGCTGTCCAGGTAGGCGTACGGCGTGTCCTTGCGCCCCAGCAGGGCGAAGATCCGCGCCAGCACCAGGTGCTTGAAGACATCGGCATGGTTGCCGGCGTGGTAAGCGTGACGATAGTTCATGATGACTGCTCCTTGGACAGCGCCAGGCAGCGCTGCTAGCCGGACCGCCCGGCCCCGGCGGATTCGCGCCGACCCCGCGTCGGCACAGGCCCTCGCCCATGGGCGAGGGGCGCGGATTCTACCAGCCTCCCGAGGCTTCGGCAGCGGTCTCGCCGTCGCAGGTTTGGCCCTTGTATCACGCATATCGATGTTGGTTGGCGACCTTCATTCACCAGCCTAGACTCGCTGGCACCCTGGCACCGCCTGCGACGGTCGATGCCTTCGCCGCGCCGCCCCACGATCCCCTTTCGCCGAGGTCGTCATGTCCGAAACCCTGCTCAGTTCCCGCAACCTGGCGTTCGAGCTGTACGAAGTCCTCGATGCCGAAGCCCTGACCCAGCGCCCGCGCTTCGCCGAACATAGCCGCGAAACCTTCGATGCCGCCCTCGGCACCGCGCGGAGCCTGGCGGAAAAGCTGTTCGCCCCGCACAACCGCAAGGGCGACGAACACGAGCCGCTCTATGAGAATGGCTCAGCCACGCTGATTCCGGAAGTGAAGCCGGCAGTGGATGCCTTCCTCGACGCCGGCTTCCTCAACGCCACCCGCAGCTTCGAGCAGGGCGGCATGCAGTTGCCGACCCTGCTGTCGCAGGCCTGCTTCGCCCACTTCCAGGCGGCCAACGTCGGTAGCTCGGCCTATCCGTTCCTGACCATGGGCGCCGCCAACCTGATCGAGAGCTTCGGCAGCGAGGAGCAGAAGCAGCGCTTCCTGCAACCGATGATCGAGGGCCGCTTCTTCGGCACCATGGCCCTCACCGAGCCGCACGCCGGCTCCTCCCTCTCCGACATCCGTACCCGTGCCGAACCGGCCGCCGACGGCAGCTATCGGATCAAGGGCAACAAGATCTTCATCTCCGGCGGCGACCACCCGCTCTCCGAGAACATCGTACACATGGTCCTGGCCAAACTGCCGGATGCCCCGCCGGGGGTGAAAGGCATCTCGCTGTTCATCGTGCCGAAGTTCCTGGTCAACGCCGACGGCAGCCTCGGGCCGCGCAACGACGTGATCCTCGCCGGCCTGTTCCACAAGATGGGTTATCGCGGCACCACCTCCACCGCGCTGAACTTCGGCGACAACGGCGCCTGCGTCGGCTACCTGGTGGGCAAGCCGCACCACGGCCTGGCCTACATGTTCCAGATGATGAACGAGGCGCGCATCGGCGTCGGCATGGGCGCGGTGATGCTTGGCTATGCCGGTTACCTCTATTCGCTGGAGTACGCCCGCGAACGCCCGCAGGGCCGCCTGCCGGACGGCAAGGACCCGAGCGCGCCACAGGTGGCGATCATCCGCCACGCCGACGTGCGGCGCATGCTGCTGACCCAGAAGGCCTATGTCGAAGGCGCCTTCGACCTGGGCCTGTACGCCGCGCGCCTGTTCGACGACAGCCAGACCCTGGAGGACGACGAACAGCGCCGCCAGGCCCACGAACTGCTCGACCTGCTGACCCCGATCGTCAAGTCCTGGCCCTCGGAGTTCTGCCTGAAGGCCAACGAGCTGGCGATCCAGATCCTCGGCGGCCACGGCTACACCCGCGAATACCCGGTGGAACAGTACTACCGCGACAATCGCCTGAACCCGATCCACGAAGGCACCCACGGCATCCAGTCCCTCGACCTGCTGGGACGCAAGGTCGGGCAGAACAACGGCGCCGGCCTGCGCCAGCTGACCCGCCTGATCCAGGACGCCTGCCGGCGCGCCGAAGCCCATCCATCCCTGGCCGCCCTGCGCCAGCCGCTGGAACGGCTGGTGGCGCGGCTGTCCGAGGTGACCCTGGCGCTGCTCGGCGACCTGATGCAGGGCCAGGTCAACCAGGGCCTGGCCAACTCGGCGCTGTACCTGAAGGTGTTCGGCCATGCGGTCATCGGCTGGCGCTGGCTGGAGCAGGCGATCCGCGCCGAGGAAGGGCTGGCTCGCGGCGACTGCGCCGACGCCGACTTCTATCGCGGCAAGTTGCAGGCCGCTCGCTACTTCCTGACCTGGGAAGTGCCTGGTTGCCACCACGAACTGGCGCTGCTGGAGGCCCGCGACGACGTGTGTTCGAGCATGCAGGAAGAATGGTTCTGATCCTGCCTGCCCTTTCCCGCCCCGGTCACGTCCGGGGCTTTTTTATGTCCGGGCATGAACGCCGGGTTGCCGTTGCCTGGCGGCCACGCCAGCGAGTTCGCGCGCACTCGCCCGGACAACGCGAAAGCCTCGGAATTCCTTCGAAAAAAACCGCCGACGCCCCTTTACAGTCCGCCAAATCCGCAGGTTAGAATCACTTGGCATGCGGCCTGCATCCTGTCTACGTAATTCCCCTACGTAAAACCGACCCGTAGCGTCGCCTTCCCCCTGTCCCGCCGCGAGGAGGCCGACCTTGGACGCCGTCACCGTCAATAATTTCTTCCTGATCGGGGCGGTGCTGGTCGGCATGAGCATCCTCGTCAGCTCGCTGTCCTCCCGCCTGGGCATCCCGATCCTGGTGATCTTCCTCGCCGTCGGCATGATCGCCGGCAACGATGGGGTCGGCGGCATCGTCTTCGACAACTATCCGGTGGCCTACCTGGTGGGCAACCTGGCGCTCGCCGTGATCCTCCTCGACGGCGGCCTGCGCACCCGCGTCTCCAGCTTCCGCGTGGCGCTCTGGCCGGCATTGTCGCTGGCCACCCTGGGCGTGCTGGTGACCACCGGCCTGACCGGCATCGCGGCGGCCTGGCTGTTCGACCTGCACTGGATGGAAGGCCTGCTGATCGGCGCCATCGTCGGCTCCACCGACGCCGCCGCGGTGTTCTCCCTGCTCGGCGGCAAAGGTCTCAACGAGCGGGTCACCGCGACCCTGGAGATCGAATCGGGCAGCAACGACCCGATGGCGGTATTCCTCACCGTGACCCTGATCGAGATGCTCGCCAGCGGCCAGACCGGCCTCAGCTGGGGCTTCGTCCTGCACCTGGTGCAGCAGTTCGGTCTCGGCGCCCTGCTCGGTCTCGGCGGCGGCTGGTTGCTGCTGCAACTGATCAACCGCATGCACCTGGCCGGCGGCCTCTACCCGCTGCTGGTGATCAGCGGCGGCCTGCTGGTGTTCGCCCTGGCCAACGCCGTCGGCGGCAGCGGCATCCTGGCCATCTACCTGTGCGGCCTGCTCCTCGGCAACCGGCCGATCCGCAGCCGCCACGGCATCCTGCACATGCTCGACGGCATGGCCTGGCTGGCGCAGATCGGCATGTTCCTGGTCCTCGGCCTGCTGGTCACCCCCCACGACCTGTGGCCGATCGCCCTGCCGGCGCTGGCCCTGGCGCTGTGGATGATCCTGGTGGCGCGGCCGCTGTCGGTGCTGATCGGATTGATCCCGTTCCGCGCCTTCCACGACCGCGAGAAAGCCTTCATCGCCTGGGTCGGCCTGCGCGGCGCGGTGCCGATCATCCTCGCGGTGTTCCCGCTGATGGCCGGCCTGCCGAACGCCCAGCTGTTCTTCAACGTGGCCTTCTTCATCGTCCTGGTCTCGCTGCTGGTGCAGGGCACCAGCCTGCCCTGGGCGGCCAGGCTGCTGCGGGTGGTGGTGCCGCCGGACCCGGCACCGATATCCCGCGCCGGCCTGGAGATCCACCCGACCAGCGAGTGGGAGCTGTTCGTCTACCACCTGAACAAGGAAAAGTGGTGCATCGGCGCCGCCCTGCGCGAGCTGAAGATGCCCGGCGGGACCCGGATCGCCGCGCTGTTCCGCGGCACCGAACTGCTCCACCCGTCGGGCAGCACCATCCTCGAGGCCGACGACATCCTCTGCGTGATCGGCCACGAACACGACCTGCCGGCCCTCGGCAAGCTGTTCAGCCAGGCGCCCGACCGCGGCCTCGGCGCGCGCTTCTTCGGCGACTTCGTGCTGGAAGGCGATGCCCAGCTGTCGGCGGTGGCCTCGCTCTACGGCCTGAAGCTCGACGGCATCGACGGCGAGCAAGCGCTGGGCCGCTTCATCGCCCACGAGATCGGCGGCGAAGCGGTGATCGGCGACCAGGTGGAGTGGAACGGCCTGACCTGGACCGTGGCCGCCCTGGAAGGCAACCGTATCCGCAAGGTCGGCGTGAAGTTTCCGGAAGGCCGCCCAGGGCCCGGACTTTTCCTCTGATTTCCTGTCGAATCCCCGTTCCGTGACGCCTTGCGGCGTCCCGGAGCCACCACTAACCTGCATTCACCCTTCTTCGAGTCTCTTCTCGACCATGCCTGCCCTCCGCTCCCTGATCGCTACTCTTTTCCTCGGCCTCTGCCTTGCCAGTCCGCCGCTCCTCGCCCAGTCCGAGCCGCCCTCGGCCGAAGCCGTCCAGCAAAGCCTCGACAAGCTGGCCGAACGCAAGCTCGCCGAAGCCGACCAGAAGGTCGTCAAGGCCAGACTCGAACAGACCCTCAAGTTCCTCGCCGCGCGCGACGAAGCGCTACAGAGCCTGGAAGACCTGAAAAAGCGCCTGAGCGACGCGCCCCGGCAGATCGAGGATAACCAGCGCGAACTGGAGCGCCTGAAGAAGACCCGCGAACGCCCGGTCAGCGAGCGCTACAGCGGCGAGAGCGTGGCCCGCCTGGAGATGCTGCTCAACGACCGCACCACCCAGCAGGCCGAGTGGCAGAAGGCCCTGGGCGAGGCCAACAGCCTGTCGATCACCGCCGAGACCCGCCCGGAACGAGCCCAGGCCGGCATCAGCAGCATGCAGGCACGAATCCTGGAGATCGGCTCGCTGCTCAAGGCCGGCAAGGAAAGCGGCAAGGCGATCAACGCCGACCGTCGCGGCGAGCTGCTCGCCGAGCAGGCCGCGCTGACCGTGCAGAGCCAGCTGTTGCGCCAGGAACTGGCCGGCAACAACCTGCTGCAGGACCTCGGCAAGAGCCAGCACGATCTGCTCACCGAGAAGATCTCGCGCCTGGAAAAGGAAACCCTCGACCTGCAGGCGTTGATCAGCGAGAAGCGCCGCGAGCAGTCGGAAAAGACCGTCGCCGAGCTGTCCAAGGAAGGCGCCCAGGGGGCCGGCACCGACAGCCTGCTGAGCCAGGAGAACGCCAAGAATCTGCGTCTCTCCGACTACCTGCTGCGCGCCACCGACCGCCTCAACGTGCTCACCCGGCGCAACCTCGAGACCAAGCAGCAACTGGACAACCTGACCCAGTCCAACCAGGCCCTCGAGGAACAGATCAACGTCCTGCGCGGCAGCCTGCTGCTGTCGCGCATCCTCTACAAGCAGAAACAGGCGCTGCCGAAGATCAAGACCGACCAGAGCCTGGCCGACGAGATCGCCGACCTGCGCCTCGGCCAGTTCGAACTGAACCAGGAACGCGACAAGCTGGCGACCCCGCAGCAATACCTGGACGACCTGCTCGCCCAGCAGCCCAGCGAGCAGGTCACGCCGGAACTGCGCAAGGATCTCGACACCCTGCTGGCAACCCGTTCCGAGCTGCTCGAACGGCTCAACCACGAACTCAACGCGCTGCTCAACGAAGCGATCACCTTGCAGTTGAACCAGAAGCAACTGCTTTCCACCAGCGAGAGCCTGCGCACCACCCTCGACGAGCAGATGTTCTGGATTCCCAGCAACCAGCCGCTCGACCTGTCCTGGTTCAAGATGACCCCGACCCTGCTGAAGAACCAGCTCACCGAGATCCCCTGGGGCTCCGGGGTGCGTGAACTGGGCGAAGGCCTGGTCGATCGGCCGCTGCTGTTCCTGCCGCTGTTCCTGCTGATCGCCGCTCTGCTGTGGAAACGCCGCTACCTGTACGACAAGCTGGCGGAGCTGAACGACGACATCGGCCACTTCAAGCGCGACAGCCAGCTGCATACCCCGCTGGCGATCCTGATCACCATCCTCCTCGCCCTGCCCGGCACCCTGACCTTCGCCGTCGCCGGCCTGGCCCTGCTGCTGGACGCCCGCGGCCAGAACGCCACCCTCGGCAGCGCCCTGCTGGAAATGGCCCAGGTCTGGCTGCTGTTCTACACCGCCCATCGCATCCTCACCCCGGGCGGCATCGCCGAGCGGCATTTCCACTGGAGCCGCGAACAGGTCGGCTTCCTCGACAGGCACCTGGTCCGCCTCGGCGTTGTGGTCCTGGCGCTGGTCGGCGTGGTGACGGTGGCCGAGCACCAGCCGGCGAGCCTGGCCGACGACGTGATCGGCATCGCCGTGGTCCTGCTCGGCTACGCGGCCATGGCCTGGCTGCTCAGCCGCCTGCTGTTCAGCAGCCCCGGCGACGAGCGTCCGTCGCTGATCAAGATGATCGTCGGCCTCCTCTTCACCGCGCTGCCGCTGGTGCTCTTCGTCGCGGTCTGCTTCGGCTACTACTACACCTCGCTGAAGCTCACCGACCGTCTCATCGATACCCTTTACCTGCTGCTGCTCTGGTTCGTCATCGAGGCCGCCTTCGTCCGCGGCCTGGGTGTGGCGGCCCGGCGCCTGGCCTACGCCCGGGCCCTGGCGAAACGGCAGAACGCGGCGAAGGAAGGCGTCGACGGCGAGACCAACGTCGAGGAGCCGACCCTCGGCATCGAGCAGATCAACCAGCAATCGCTGCGGCTGATCCGCCTGGCCCTGCTGATCGGCTTCATCGTCTGCCTGTACTGGGTCTGGGCCGACCTGATCAGCGTGATCTCCTACCTCGACAACGTCACCCTGTACCAGTACACCGCCGGCACCGGCGAAGCGGCCACCAGCGTGCCGATCAGCCTGCGCGACTTCCTCGCGGCGCTGGCCATCGCGGTGGTCACCGTGGCCCTGGCGCGCAACCTGCCCGGCCTGCTGGAGGTATTGGTGCTACAGCGCCTGACCCTGGCCCAGGGCAGCGCCTACGCCACCACCACCCTGCTTTCCTATGCCATCAGCGGCATCGGCATCGTCAGCGCCCTGTCCACCCTCGGGGTCAGCTGGGACAAGCTGCAATGGCTGGTGGCGGCGCTCTCGGTAGGCCTCGGTTTCGGCCTGCAGGCGATCTTCTCCAACTTCGTCTCCGGCCTGATCATCCTCTTCGAGCGTCCGGTACGAATCGGCGACGTGGTGACCATCGGCAACCTGTCCGGCACGGTCAGTCGGATCCGCATCCGCGCCACCACCATCACCGATTTCGACCGCAAGGAGATCATCGTCCCGAACCAGACCTTCATCACCGGGCAACTGGTGAACTGGTCGCTGAGCGATACCGTGACCCGGGTCACCATCAAGATCGGCCTGGCCTACGAGACCGACCTGCCGCTGGCGCGCAAGCTGATGATGCAGGCGGTCAAGGAAAACCCGCGGGTACTGCGCGACCCGGAGCCGCTGCTGTACTTCCTGACCATCAGCGCCAGCACCTTCGACTACGAGCTGCGCTTCCACGTCCGCGAACTGGGCGACCGCAACCCCTCTACCGACGAGATCCTGACGAAGATCGCTACCAGCTTCCGCGAACACAAGATCGACATGGCTTTCAACCAGGTCGATGTGTTCGTCAAGAACCTCCAGGGCCAGCAGGTCCAGCTGTTCGTCGGCGAGCCGCAGCACAGCGGCGTCGGCAATCCGCCCGCGCTCAAGGGCCAGGACGGTCCCGCCGAACCGACCCGCTGAACCTCCGGGCCTGGACGCCCTCCGGCAATTCCCAGCACAATGCTCGGGAATTGCTGGAGGCCTCTCTTGAAATCACTCGACGACCTCGACTTCGACAACCGCTTCGCCCGCCTGGGCGACGCCTTCTCCACCGAAGTCCTGCCCGCCCCCATCGCCGAGCCGCGCCTGGTGGTAGCCAGCCCCGCCGCCCTGGCGCTGCTCGACCTGCCAGCGGAAACCAGTGACGAAGCGCTGTTCGCCGAGCTGTTCGGCGGGCACAAGCTGTGGTCGGAGGCCGAGCCGCGGGCGATGGTGTATTCCGGCCACCAGTTCGGCTCCTATAACCCGCGCCTGGGCGACGGCCGCGGCCTGCTGCTCGGCGAGGTGATCAACCAGGCCGGCGAGCACTGGGACCTGCACCTCAAGGGCGCCGGCCAGACCCCCTACTCGCGGATGGGCGACGGGCGCGCCGTGCTGCGCTCGTCGATCCGCGAGTTCCTCGCCTCCGAAGCCCTTCCGGCACTGGGCATTCCCAGCAGCCGGGCGCTCTGCGTGATCGGTTCGAGCACGCCGGTCTGGCGCGAGAAGAAGGAAAGCGCGGCGACGCTGCTGCGCCTGGCGCCCAGCCACGTGCGCTTCGGTCACTTCGAATACTTCTACTACACCCGCCAGCACGACCAGTTGAAACAGTTGGCGGCGTTCGTCCTGGAACACCACTTCGCCGACTGCAACGCAGCCGAGCGGCCGTACGCGGCGATGTTCCGCCAGGTCGTCGAGCGCAACGCCGAACTCATCGCCCGCTGGCAGGCCTATGGCTTCTGCCACGGGGTGATGAACACCGACAACATGTCAATCCTCGGCATTACCTTCGACTACGGGCCCTACGCCTTCCTCGACGATTTCGACGCCAATCACATCTGCAATCACTCCGACGACGCCGGCCGCTACTCCTTCAGCAACCAGGTACCGATCGCCCATTGGAACCTGGCCGCCCTGGCCCAGGCGCTGACGCCACTGGTGGAAGTGGACGAACTGCGCGCCAGCCTCGACCTGTTCCTGCCCCTCTACCAGGCCCACTACCTCGACCTGATGCGCCGGCGCCTGGGTCTGGGCGTCGCCGCGGAGAACGACCAGGCCCTGGTCCAGGAACTGTTGCAGCGCATGCAGGGCAGCGCGGTGGATTACTCGCTGTTCTTCCGCCGACTCGGCGAAGAAACTCCGGA
This sequence comes from Pseudomonas sp. HMSC063H08, assembly GCF_001813645.1. Taxonomy (NCBI): domain Bacteria; kingdom Pseudomonadati; phylum Pseudomonadota; class Gammaproteobacteria; order Pseudomonadales; family Pseudomonadaceae; genus Pseudomonas; species Pseudomonas sp. HMSC063H08. Next base: position 174,654 of record NZ_KV813325.1, on the reverse strand, counting down.
GCGGGCGCTGGCCAGCCTGCGCGACGACTTCGTCGACCGCGAGGCCTTCGACCGCTGGGCCGAAGCCTACCGTCGGCGCGTCGAGGAAGAAGGCGGAGACCAGGAGTCGCGGCGCCGGCGCATGCACGCGGTCAATCCGCTCTATGTGCTGCGCAACTACCTGGCACAGCAGGCTATCGAAGCGGCCGAGCAGGGCGACTACACGGAAGTCCGCTTGCTGCACCAGGTGCTGAGTCGCCCGTTCGAGGAACAGCCGGGCATGGAGCGCTTCACTCGGCGCCCACCGGACTGGGGGCGGCACCTGGAAATCAGTTGCTCCTCCTGACGGGATGCCCTGACAGAACGGCGGCCGATAATGCCGCAATGGAATAAATACCTTCGGAAAACTTCTTAGACGCACTAAGAAAAGCCGATTATCTTCGCCGCCACACTTATTCCAGCCTGTTCTACCACCTCCTGTCAGGCGCCTTGCCGCATGAAGATACGCGACCTCGATCTCAGCCAGAGTTCGATCAACACCGAACACCAGGCGCTAGGTCTGCCTCCTGTCGAAGATTTCGTCACCCATCCGGACGACCACCCGGTACTGCGCGCCGCCATGTGGGCGGCGGTGCTGATCCTGGTCGGCCTGCTCGCCTTCCTGGCCTGGCGCCTGTTCTTCGACAACGGCGGCAGCAACGGCTTCGAGATCATCGAGCAGGCCCTGACCAGCCGGGGTTTCTGGAGCGCGGTGGCGGTGGGCTTCTTCGCCCAGGTGATCGACGGTGCGCTGGGCATGGCCTATGGCATCACCGCGACTACCTTCCTGCTCAGCGCTGGTGCCACGCCGGCCGCTGCCAGCGCCAGCGTGCACATCGCCGAAGTGTTCACCACCGGCTTTTCCGGGATTTCCCACGTCAAGCTCGGCAACGTCAACAAGTCACTCTTCCTCCGCCTGCTGCTGCCGGGAATGATCGGCGCGGTGCTCGGCGCCGTGCTGATAACCCGCTTCGACGGCCACCAGCTCAAGCCCTTCATCTCCGCCTACCTGCTGCTGATGGGCCTGTACATCCTGAGCAAGGCCTACCGCCACGTGATCAAGCGCCGGGCACCGCGCCACGTGGCCAAGCTGGCACTCTTCGGCGGCTTCGTCGATGCTGCCGGCGGCGGCGGCTGGGGCCCGGTGGTCACCAGCAGCCTGATCGGCTCGGGTAGCGACCCGCGCACCACCATCGGCTCGGTGAACTTCGCCGAGTTCTTCCTGACCATCGCCAGCGCCACCTCCTTCATCCTCCTCGCTGGCCAGCCGGACACCTGGAAGATGGTCGCCGGACTGGTCTTCGGCGGCCTGTTCGCCGCGCCGTTCGCCGCCCTGCTGTGCAAGAAGCTTTCGCCGCGCACCCTGCTGGTCATCGTCGGCACCCTGATCACCCTGATCAGCGCCTACAACATCTACATCGGCCTGCGCTGACAGGCATAAGCGGCGAACACAACGGTCTAACCAGGCACGCTTTTCCTTGCCCGGGCGCATTGACCCGCTCGGCGCGCTTTCCCATGCTGCGTCCTTCCAATCTGCCCGAAGGAACGCTGCATGAAACTGGAAACCCTGGCCGTCCACGCCGGCTACAGCCCTGACCCGACCACCCGCGCGGTGGCGGTGCCGATCTACCAGACCACCTCCTACGCCTTCGACGACACCCAGCATGGCGCCGACCTGTTCGACCTGAAGGTACCGGGCAACATCTACACACGGATCATGAACCCCACCAACGACGTACTGGAACAGCGCGTCGCGGCGCTGGAAGGCGGGGTCGGGGCGCTGGCGGTGGCCTCGGGGATGGCGGCCATCACCTACGCGATCCAGACCGTCGCCGAGGCCGGCGACAACATCGTCTCGGTGGCCAAGCTCTACGGCGGCACCTACAACCTGCTGGCCCACACCCTGCCACGCATCGGCATCCAGGCGCGCTTCGCCGCCCACGACGACGTCGCCGCCCTGGAAGCGCTGATCGACGAGCGGACCAAGGCCGTGTTCTGCGAAACCATCGGCAACCCGGCGGGCAACATCATCGACCTGCAGGCACTGGCCGACGCCGCTCACCGCCACGGCGTGCCGCTGATCGTCGACAACACGGTAGCCACCCCGGTGCTCTGCCGGCCGTTCGAGCACGGCGCCGACATCGTCGTGCACTCGCTGACCAAGTACATGGGCGGCCACGGCACCAGCATCGGCGGGATCGTGGTCGACTCCGGCAGATTCGACTGGGCGGCGAACAAGTCGCGCTTCCCGCTGCTGAACACGCCCGATCCGTCCTACCACGGCGTCACCTACACCGAGGCCTTCGGACCCGCCGCCTTCATCGGCCGCTGCCGGGTGGTACCGCTGCGCAACATGGGCGCGGCGCTCTCGCCGTTCAACGCCTTCCTCATCCTCCAAGGCCTGGAGACCCTGGCGCTGCGCATGGAGCGCCACTGCGACAACGCCCTCGCCGTGGCCCGCTACCTGCAGCAGCATCCGCAGGTGGCCTGGGTGAAATACGCCGGCCTCGCCGACAACCCCGAGCACGCCCTGGCCCGGCGCTACCTGGGGGGCCGCCCGGCGGCGATCCTGTCTTTCGGCATCCAGGGCGGCAGCGCCGCCGGCGCGCGCTTCATCGACGCCTTGAAGCTGGTGGTGCGGCTGGTCAACATCGGCGACGCCAAGTCCCTGGCCTGCCACCCGGCGAGCACCACCCACCGCCAGTTGAACGCGGAGGAACTGGCCCGCGCCGGAGTCTCCGACGACATGGTGCGGCTGTCGATCGGCATCGAGCACATCGACGACATCCTCGCCGACCTCGACCAGGCCCTGGCCGCCGCCGCACGCTGAGCGGATCGGTCAGTCCGGGCGAGCGTTTCGGTCCTTGCCCGGCCTGGCCGGCCGGCTAGTCTGGCTGGGATCCCCGACATGGAGAGCGCCATGCCACTGCCCACCGAACTCGCCAGGCACCTGACCGAAGAAAAGATCGCCTTCGTCCAGCGCAGCGGACTCAGGGCGGAAGTCCTCGAACCCGGCTACGTGCGCCTGCGCATGCCGGGCGCCGGCAACGAGAACCACATCGGCAGCATGTACGCCGGGGCGCTCTTCACCCTCGCCGAACTTCCCGGTGGCGCGCTGTTCCTGACCAGCTTCGACAGCGCCCGCTTCTATCCCATCGTCAAGGAGATGACCTTGCGCTTCCGCCGTCCGGCCAAGGGCGACATACGCGTCGAGGCACGCCTGGATGCCGAGCGCATCCGCCAACTGGAAACCGAGGCCGGAGAGCGCGGCAAGGCCGAATACAGCCTCGAACTGCAACTCACCGACGAGCAGGGCGAGGTAGTGGCGGAAAGCGCCGCGCTGTACCAGCTACGCAGCCACGCGCGACCCTGACTGGCAGATTTCGCAGGGCCCGGCGAAGGTTTTTTCTGCCGTGGATCAAGGTCCGTAGCGAGCTGCGGCGCGACAGTGGGGAAGCCAGCGTAGCCATCCCACGGAGTCCGCCATGATCCGCCACCTCCTGGTCGCCCACGACCTCACCCCGGAAGCCGACGTCGCCCTCGCCCGCGCCGCCCAGTTGGCCCGCCAGCACGATGCGCGGGTCAGTCTGCTGCACGTGTACGACCCGGGGCTATCGGCGTCGGCGGTGAAGACCGTCAGCGCCATGCTGCAACTCAAGCGCAAGGAGGCCGGCCTCGACGAGGACAGCGCCATCCACCTGTTCAGGGGCCAGCCGATCGACGGCATCCTGCAGCAGACCCGGGCGCTCGAACCGGACCTGCTGCTGATGGGCGCACACCACCAGAAGACCTTCGAACGCTTCGGCAACACCACCCTCGACCAAGTGGTGCGGCGCAGCCGGGTGCCGGTGCTGCTCGCCGTGCGCGAGGCGGACGAACCCTACCGCCAGGCGCTCAGCGCCCTGGACTTTTCCCAGTGCGCCTGTACCGCGCTGCGCCAGGCCTACCGCCTGCTGCCGGTGGAAGCCGACCTGCACGCCCTGCACGTGTTCGAGTCCCCCGACGACGGCGTGCTCGGCCTGCCCCGGCAGAATGCCGCGCACCTGGCCACCCAGGCCGGGCTGATCGAACAATTGCTGAGCGACGAGCAGGAGCGCCTGCCGGGCGTCGGGCCGCAGCTGAGCCACGAAGTGGTTCCCGGCGTGCTGCCGTACAGCCTGGACGCCGCGTTGAAGCAGCGCCAGCCGGAGCTGCTCGCCCTCGGCCGGCACAGCCGCAACGCGCTGATGCAGGCGCTGCTCGGCAACCTGGCGCAACGTTACCTGCGCCAGCCGAGCTGCGACGTCCTGGTTACCTCGTAGAAGCGCTGCCGCAGAGGCTGCTCAGCTTTCGAGCAGCCCGTGCAACTCGACGAACTGCTGGGTCAACTTGTGCCGCGGTTCGAGGAAGATCAGCGGGGTGCAAGCCTGGTGCGACTCGCGCATCTTCACCGAGCTCATCAGGTACACCGGCAGCACCGGCAGTTCCTCCGCCACCAGCTCGTCGAGCAGTTGCTGCGGCAGGCTGGCGCGCGGCTGGAACTGGTTGACCACGATGCCCTCGACCTGCAGGTCTTCGTTGTGGTCGTCGCGCAGTTCCTCGATCTCCTGGAGAAGGCCATACAGCGCCTGGCGGGAGAAGCTGTCGCAATCGAAGGGAATCAGGCAGCGATCGGCAGCGATCAGCGCAGATACCGTGTAGAAATTCAGTGCCGGCGGGGTATCCAGGTAGATCCGGTCGTAGTCTTCGTCCAGTTCGTCCAGCAATTTGCGCAGCTTGTTGATCTTGTGCTTCGACTCCAGCTTCGGCTGCAGGTCGGCCAGTTCGGGGCTGGAGGTGACGATGTGCAGGTTGTCGAACGGCGTCTCGTAGATCTCGACCCTGCCCTTCTTGCTGAAGGGCCCGGAAGACAAGGTCTGCTTGAAGAAGTCGGCGATCCCCACCGGCAGGTCCTCGCCGGTCAGTCCGGTCAGGTAGTGCGTGGAGTTGGCCTGGGCGTCCAGGTCCACCAGCAGGGTGCGATAGCCCTCCGCCGCGCTGACCGCCGCCAGGTTGCAGGCGATGCTGGACTTGCCTACCCCGCCTTTCTGATTGAACACCACGCGCCGCATGGGAAATCTCCGTGAGCCGAGCCTGATCCCGGATGATAGGCAAAGCCGCGGGCAAGCGCGAGCGCCGTCTCGGTCCTGACATAGAGCGGTTCAGCGCCGGCGCAGGCTGGCCGCCTCGCGGGTCACCAGGTCGATGAAGGACAGCGCCAGCGGCGAGCCCTCGTTCTGCCGGCGGACCAGCCATACCGCAGTCGTCGCCTCGGGATCGCTCAGGGTGCGGTAGACCACGCCGTCGACCCGGGTGCGGCGGAACGACGCCGGCAGGATCGACACCCCCAGTCCGGCCGAGACCAGGCCGATGATGGTCATCGCCTCGCTGGCCTCCTGGGCGATGCGCGGGCTGAAGCCGGCCTGTCGGGTCAGGGCGATGACCTGGTCGTAGAGCCCGGTGCCGTAGCTGCGCGGGAAGAACACGAAGGGCTCCTCGGCCAGGGCGGCGATGGCCAGGCCATCCTCGCTGCCGGCCGCCAGCGGATGGTCGGCCCGCAGCACCGCCACCAGCGGTTCGCGGAACAACTCCACCCAATGCACCGCATCCGGCAGCGCCAGCGGGCGGATCACGCCCACCTGCAGGCTTTCCTCGAGCAGCGCCTTGAGTACCTGGCGGCTGCTCATTTCCTGCAGGTCGAGGTGTACGTCCGGATAGGCCTTGCGGAAGGCATGGATGCTGCTGGGTATGGTCGAGGTGAAGGGTGCCGAGGAAGTGAAACCGATCTTCAGCTCGCCCAGTTCCCCCAGGTGGGCGCGACGCGCCAGCAGCACCGCCTTGTCTACCTGGGCCAGCACCTGGCGGGACTCGTCGAGGAACAGCCGGCCGGCGTCGGTGAGTTCGACGCGGCGGTTGGTGCGCTCGAACAGGCGCGCACCGATTTCCTCCTCCAGCGCCTGGATCTGCTGGCTCAACGGCGGCTGGGAGATCCCCAGGCGCTCGGCGGCGCGGCCGAAGTGCAGCTCCTCGGCGACGGCGATGAAATAGCGCAGGTGCCTGAGTTCCACGCGGCCCCTCCAATTAGGTCTTTTTACATATCAATCGTGTCGATCAATATATTGGAAATCATATAAACCTATCTATATCCTTTGCCACATAACCTCCAACAACGACCCCTTGTCCCTGAAATCCAGGTGGCGCGGCCTCGTTGTGCCTGCTCGCCACCGTCCCCAGAGGTGCCCCGTGAGCAATCCGCAAGTCCGGCCACAGGCCGAAGAAGAACCCGCGTTAATCGAGGCGGCCCGCGAAGCAGCCAACGAGGTGCTGGAAGCCGCCACCGAAGTCGAACGCTATATCGAAAAAGGCACCCCGCAGTTCATGCGCACCTCCCTGGCGCTGTTCTCCGGCGGTTTCGCCACCTTTGCCCTGCTCTACTGCATCCAGCCGATGATGCCGGTGCTGTCCAAGGCGTTTTCCATCAGCGCCGCGGAAAGCAGCCTGGCATTGTCCGTCGCCACCGCCATGCTCGCCCTTGGCCTGCTGGTCACCGGCCCGATCTCCGACGCGATCGGCCGCAAGCCGGTGATGGTCGTCTCGCTGCTGGCCGCCGCGCTGTTCACCCTCGGCAGTGCGGTGATGCCCACCTGGCATGGCGTGCTGCTGATGCGCGCGCTGGTCGGGCTGTCCTTGAGCGGCCTGGCCGCGGTGGCGATGACCTATCTCAGCGAAGAGATCCATCCGCAGCACATCGGCTTGTCGATGGGCCTGTACATCGGCGGCAACGCCATCGGCGGGATGAGCGGACGCCTGATCAGCGGCGTCCTGGTCGATTTCATCTCCTGGCATGCCGCACTGGCGGTCCTCGGCAGCCTGGCCCTGGTCGCCGCGCTGGTGTTCTGGCGCGTGCTGCCCGAATCGAAACACTTCCGGCCAGCACCGCTGAAGCCGGCGACCCTGCTCAACGGCTACCGCTTGCACTTCCGCGACGCCGGACTGCCCTGGCTGTTCCTGATCGGCTTCCTGCTGATGGGCAGCTTCGTCACCCTGTTCAACTACATCGGCTACCGCCTGCTGGCCGAGCCCTACCACATGAGCCAGGCGGTGGTCGGCGTGCTCTCGGTGGTTTACCTCTCGGGCATCTACAGCTCGGCCTGGGTCGGTTCGCTGGCCGACAAGCTGGGGCGACGCAAGGTGCTCTGGGCGGTCATCCTGCTGATGCTCGGCGGCCTGCTGCTGACGCTGTTCGAGCCGATCCCGCTGATGCTCGCCGGCCTGCTGCTATTCACCTTCGGCTTCTTCGGCGCGCACTCGGTGGCGAGCAGCTGGATCGGGCGCCGCGCCCTGCGCGCCAAGGGCCAGGCCTCGTCGCTCTATCTGTTCAGCTACTACGTCGGCTCGAGCCTGGCCGGCACCCTCGGCGGGGTGTTCTGGCATTACTACGGCTGGAACGGCATCGGGCTGTTCATCGGCTCGCTGCTGGTGGTCGCGGTATTGGTCTCGCTGCACCTGGCGCGCCTGCCGGCCCTGCCTGGCAACACCCTGGCGCAGCCCGCCCACTGAGTTCGAGGCGCCGGTCTCCCGGCGCCTTCACTCCGACCAGAAGCGTACTCCGGTCAGTTCTTCCGATAGCGCCCACAGCCGCGCAGCCAGCCCCAGGTCGCGCGCATTCCGCGGAATCCGCGCCGCTGCCGGATAACCGCGGGTTTCCAGCCAGCGATCCGGGCCGACATAGGCGCCGCCATACCAGCGCTGTTCGGTCAGCGCGGAAAGTGCCGGCAACGCCCCCATCTCCGCCGATTGCGCGAACGCTCCGTTGGCCACCTTCATCGCCCAGCGTCCCAGGCGCGAACCGGACATCGCCGGTGCCACGTACTGCAGGTTGGTCGCCGCGTAGCCCGGATGCGCCGCCAGGCTCTGCAGAAGCACGCCCCGCTGGCCGGCGCGGCGCTGCAACTCCAGGCTGAACAGCAGATTGGCCTGCTTGCTGTGGCAATAGGCGAGATAGCGGTTGTAGCCGCGCTCGGCGTTGAGGTCGTCGAGCGGCAGCCGGCCGAACTGGTTGAAACCGCTGGTCATGCCCACCACCCTGGGCCGTGGAGCGGCCAGCAACGAGTCCAGCAGCAGTCCCGTAAGGGCGAAGTGGCCAAGGTGATTGGTGCCCATCTGCATCTCGAAACCGTCGCGGGTACGCCGCAGGGGCAGGAACATCACTCCGGCGTTGTTGAACAAGAGATCGAGGCGTGCGTGGCGCTGGCGGAAACCGGCGGCGCAGGCGCGGATCGAGGCGAGGTCGGCCAGGTCGAGATCGGCCAGCTCCAGGCGTGCCTGGGGATACTCGTCGAGGATCGCCCGCCGCGCCCGCTCCGCCTGTTCGCGATTGCGGCAGGCCATCACCACGGTTGCCCCTTTGCCGGCCAGCGTGCGCGCCGCCTGCCAACCCAGGCCGCTGTTGGCGCCGGTGACCAGCGCCAGGCGCCCGGCCAGTTGCGGAATGTTGCGTCGTGCCCAGGGATGCATCGCTCGTTCTCCGCTTGACTGCGTTGCCGGGCAGTATCGCGGCGCCAGCCAATGCAGCGGCAGACGCGCTCGCGCCAGACTGCCGATCATTTCGGGCCAGGACACGCCAGCATGAGCCGCCGCACGGACTCCGACGCACCGACCATCACCGCCGCCTATCCGCGCCTGCTGCTCGGCCTGCTGGAGGAACGCGGCCTGGACAGACGCGCGCTGCTGCGGGAAATCGGTCTGTCGACGCTGCGACTGGAAGAGCCGGAAGCACGCGTCACATCGCAGCAGTACCAGGCGATCGCCGCCGCGGCGCTCGCGCTGAGCGGCGACCCCGGCCTCGGCGCACAGCTCGCCTTGCGCACGCCTCCCACCGCCCATGGCAGCCTGGGCTACGCGATGATGGCCTCGGCGACGCTCGGCGATGCCTTGTGCCTGGCGCTGCGCTACATGCCGCTGCTGCAGGGCAACGTCGAAATCAGCCTGCTGCGCGAGGACGAGCAGGTGATCCTGCGCCTGCTGCCAGGCCCCGCGCTCCCGCCGGCGCTGCACCGGTACTTCAGCGAAGCCCTGCTGATCGGCCTGTATCGCTCCGGCGCCTGGCTGCTCGGCGAACCGGCCCTGGTCGGCAGGCTCGACTTCGACTATCCCGAACCTGCCGTGCCTGTGCCACTGCCGCAGTGCCGCTACGACCAGGCCCACGTCCAGCTGGTGTTCCCCGCCATCCTGCTCGCCCGCTCGCTACCGATGGCCGATCCGGCTGCATTGCGCCGCGCCCGCGAACACTGCGAACGCGAACTGGCGCTGCTCGATGCCGGCCGCCGGGACATCTGCGCCCGCGTGCGGCTGGAGCTGGAACGCCAGGAACAGCGTTTCCCCAACCTGGAGGAAGTAGCCGCGCGCCTGCACCTGTCCAGCCGCAGCCTCAAGCGGCATCTGCATGACGCCGGCACCAGCTTTCGCCAGTTGCTCGGCCAGGCTCGCCAGCGCCAGGCCTTGCGATTGCTGCGGCGTCCCGAGGTGTCGTTGCAGCGTATCGCCCTGTACCTGGGCTACAGCGATCCAACCAACTTCACCCGCGCCTTCAAGCGCTGGACCGGCGAGCCGCCGAGCGACACCCGCGCCCGCCTGCTGGGCGGGCAACCAGTTTCACGAACAAATGCCAAGCGCTCGACAAATCCCTCGCGTTTCCCTTGAGCGCGGCAAGCGCTGTCCTATGCTGCTGCGGCCGGCATCCGGCCGGCCTCGACAGCGATATGAAAGGGACTTTATGAAACCAGCGATCAAGCGCGCCTGCCTGCTCGGCACGGCACTGTTCTCCCTCTGCGCCAGCGCAGCCCAGGCGACCGGCGTTCTGGTAGGAACCTGGGACCTGCGGGGCAACGGCCAGCTCGCCGCGGTCTACCGCGACGGCGCCAACCTGCAGGTGGTGGAAGGCGGCAGCACCCGCAACTACAGCTTCGGCAACGTGGTCTGGTCGGTCTTCGGCGCCACCGATACCGACGGCCAGCCCGGCGCGGAAATCCTGGTCAAGGCCGGTCCCGACCTGGTGATCGTCTCCCACGCCAGCACCACCCAGCGCAAGTACCCGGTAGGCAACGTCTCCTGGGCGATCATGCGTGCCACCGACGTCGACAACGTCGCCGGCGACGAAGTCATCCTCAGCATCGGCAACGGCGTGCGCACCGTATTCGATCGCACCCGTACGCAACGCGACGCCACCTTCAGCTACAACGGCACCTGGGGCCTGTTCGACGTCGCCGACGTGGACGGCGCGCCGGGCAAGGAACTGGTGCTGAACATGGGCAACGGCGTCAAGGTCATCGACCCGCGCACCAGTGGCGCCAAGGACTTCACCTTCAGCGGCTACCACGCGCTCGCACAGATCGCCGACCTCGACGGCCAGCCCGGCGCGGAGATCATCGGCCGCACCAGCACCGGCATCTACGTGATCAGCAACGCCACTTCCCGCAAGGAATACAGCATCGGCGCCAGCGCCTGGGCACTCTATGGCGGCACCGCGGACACCGACGGCAAGCCGGGCAACGAGCTGATCGTGGTGATGCAGGGCAAGGTGCGGGTCATCCACCACGCCAGCGGCGCCAGCAGCGACTACCGCATCGGCGACGTCAACTACAGCATCGATTCGGTGGCCGACATGGATGGCCAGCCGGGCGCGGAAATCCTCGTGCGCGACGCCAACGGCAAGCTGTTCGTGATCAACGACCGCACCGGCAAGGTAAGCAGTTGAGCCGGGCGGGTTGCGTAGGGCGGGTACGCCACCGGCGCGACCCCGCCAACCAACGCGCCGGAGGGCCGTCGGCCCGCGCATGAAAAAGGGGAGCCTCGGCTCCCCTTCTTTCGTTCCGGCTCAGCCGTGGTACTGCGCCGACAGCTCGTGCACCGCCTCGAAGAAGGCGCCGGCATGGGCCGGGTCGACTTCCGGGGTGATGCCGTGGCCGAGATTGAACACATGCCCCGTACCCTCGCCGTAGGCCGCCAGGATCCGCGCGACTTCGGCGCGGATCGCCGCCGGATTGGCGTAGAGCACCGAGGGATCCATGTTGCCTTGCAGGGCTACACGCTCACCGACACGGGCCCGGGCGCTGCCGATGTCGCAGGTCCAGTCCAGGCCCAGCGCCTCGGCGCCGACCTCGGCCATCGACTCCAGCCACAGGCCGCCTCCCTTGGTGAAGAGGATCACCGGCACCCGGCGTCCGTCGTGCTCGCGGATCAATCCATCGACGATCTTGCGCATGTAGGCCAGGGAGAACTCCTGGTAGGCCGCCGCCGACAGGCTGCCGCCCCACGAGTCGAAGATCTGCACCGCCTGGGCGCCGGCGCGGATCTGCCCGTTGAGGTAGCTGGTCACCGATTGCGCCAGCTTGTCCAGCAGGGCGTGCATGGCCTTGGGGTTGTCGTAGAGCATCGCCTTGGATTTGCGGAAGTCCTTGCTCGAGCCGCCCTCGACCATGTAGGTGGCGAGGGTCCAGGGGCTGCCGGAGAAGCCGATCAGCGGTACGCGGCCGTTCAGCTCGCGGCGGATGGTGCGCACGGCGTCCATCACATAGCCCAGGTCCTGTTCCGGATCGGGAACCGGCAGTGCCTCGATGTCGGCCAGCGACGAGACCACCTTGCGGAAGCGCGGGCCTTCGCCGGTCTCGAAGTACAGGCCCTGGCCCATGGCATCGGGAATGGTCAGGATGTCGGAGAAGAGGATCGCGGCGTCCAGCTGCGGGTAACGGTCCAGCGGCTGCAGGGTCACTTCGCAGGCCAGCTCGGGGTTCATGCACAGGCTCATGAAATCGCCGGCCTTGGCACGGGTGGCACGGTATTCCGGCAGGTAACGACCGGCCTGGCGCATCATCCAGACGGGGGTGACATCGACGGGCTGCTTGAGCAGGGCGCGGAGGAAGCGGTCGTTCTTCAGGGCAGTCATAACGGCATCCGATCAAAGGCTGCTGGCTTCACGCGGGCGCGTGCGGAAGGGGGTTATCCACAGGCCGGCGGGCGAAAAGGGCCGCTATTGTCGCAAAGCACAAAACAAAAGGCACGGCGGGGGCCGTGCCTTTTGTCTATCGCGGTGATTTGTCGCAGCGCCGGTGGCGCCGCGGGTCAGACGCCAAGGTAGTCGAGAATGCCTTCGGCCGCGGTACGTCCTTCGAAGATCGCCGTCACCACCAGGTCGGAACCACGGACCATGTCGCCACCGGCGAAGATCTTCGGGTTGCTGGTCTGGTGCTTGAACTGCGCCTGCGCCGGAGCCACCACGCGGCCCTGGCTGTCGGTGGCGATCTCGAAGCGCTCGAACCACGGCGCCGGACTCGGCCGGAAGCCGAAGGCGATCAGCACGGCTTCCGCCGGGATGATCTCCTCGGAACCGGGGATCGGTTCGGGGCTGCGGCGTCCGCGGGCGTCCGGCTCGCCGAGACGGGTCTCGACCACCTTCACGCCTTCCACCCGGTCCTCGCCGACGATGGCGATGGGCTGGCGGTTGAAGAGGAACTTCACGCCCTCTTCCTTGGCGTTCTTCACTTCCTTGCGCGAGCCCGGCATGTTTTCTTCGTCACGGCGATAGGCACAGGTCACCGACTTGGCGCCCTGGCGGATCGAAGTGCGGTTGCAGTCCATCGCGGTGTCGCCGCCGCCCAGGACCACCACGCGCTTGCCCTTCATGTCGACGAAGTCCTCGGCCGACTTCTCGAAGCCGAGGTTGCGGTTCACGTTGGCGATCAGGAAGTCCAGGGCGTCGTGTACGCCCGGCAGGTCCTCGCCGGGGAAACCGCCCTTCATGTAGGTGTAGGTGCCCATCCCCATGAACACGGCATCGTACTCATCGAGCAACTGCTCCATGGTCACGTCCTTGCCGATCTCGGTGTTCAGGCGGAACTCGATGCCCATGCCGGTGAACACCTCGCGGCGACGGCTGAGGACGTGCTTCTCCAGCTTGAACTCGGGAATGCCGAAGGTCAGCAGGCCGCCGATCTCCGGGTTGCGGTCGAACACCACCGGGGTCACGCCGTTGCGCACCAGCACGTCGGCGCAGCCGAGGCCGGCCGGGCCGGCACCGATCACCGCGACGCGCCTGCCGGTCGGCTTGACCTTGGACAGGTCCGGGCGCCAGCCCATGGCGAAGGCCGTATCGGTGATGTATTTCTCCACCGAGCCGATGGTCACCGCGCCAAAGCCGTCGTTGAGGGTACAGGCACCCTCGCAGAGGCGGTCCTGCGGGCAGACCCGGCCGCAGACTTCCGGCAGGGTGTTGGTCTGGTGCGACAGTTCGGCGGCGGCCAGGATGTTGCCTTCGGAAACCAGCTTCAGCCAGTTCGGGATGAAGTTGTGCACCGGGCACTTCCACTCGCAGTAGGGGTTGCCGCAGCCCAGGCAGCGGTGGGCCTGGTCGGCGGCCTGCTGCGGCTTGAACAGGTCGTGGATCTCCACGAACTCGCGCTTGCGCTGGCGCAGCAGCTTCTTCTTCGGGTCCTTGCGCCCGACTTCGATGAACTGGAAGTCGTTGTTCAGGCGGTCGGAATTCAGACGTTCAGACATATCGAAACCTCATCACAACTTCGGGCGCTTATTGCGGGTTGGCACGGGTGCTGGTCAGCAGCGAACCGAGGCTGGCCGCCTTCGGTTTCACCAGCCAGAACCGACGCAGGTAGTCATCCAGGTTTTCCAGGATGTTCGCGCCCCACTCGCTTGCCGTTTCGTTCACGTACTCGACCAGGACCTTGCGCAGGTGGCTGCGATAGGCCTCCATCGCCTCGCCGCTGATCCGCTGGATTTCCACCAGCTCGTGGTTCACGCGGTCGACGAAAGTGTTGTCCATGTCGAGGACGTAGGCGAAGCCCCCGGTCATGCCGGAGCCGAAGTTGTAGCCGGTCTTGCCCAGCACGCAGACGAAACCGCCGGTCATGTATTCGCAGCAGTGGTCGCCGGTACCTTCCACCACCGCATGGGAACCGGAGTTGCGCACGGCGAAGCGCTCGCCGGCGGTTCCGGCGGCGAACAGCTTGCCGCCGGTGGCGCCGTACAGGCAGGTGTTGCCGACGATGGCCGATTCCTGGGTCTTGAACGGACTGCCCTTGGGCGGGGTGATCACCAGCTTGCCGCCGGTCATGCCCTTGCCTACGTAGTCGTTGGCGTCGCCTTCCAGGTACAGGTGCAGGCCACCGGCGTTCCACACGCCGAAGCTCTGTCCCGCGGTGCCCTTGAAACGGAACACCACCGGTGCCTTGGCCATGCCCTGGTTGCCGTGCAGGCGGGCGATCTCGCCGGATACCCGCGCGCCGATGGATCGGTCGCAGTTGCAGATGTCCAGCTCGTACTCGCCGCCGCTCAGGCCTTCGATGGCGGCCTTCGACAGCTCGACCATCTTCTCGGCCAGCAGGCCCTGGTCGAACGGCGGGTTTTTCTCCACCTCGCAGAACTGCGGCTTGTCGGCCGGGATCAGCTCACTGCCCAGCAACGGAGCGAGATCCAGGTTCTGCTGCTTGGCGGTCTCGCCGGGGAGGATCTCCAGCAGGTCGGTGCGGCCGATCAGCTCGCCCAGGCTGCGCACACCGAGGCGCGCCAGCCACTCGCGGGTTTCCGTGGCGATGAAGGTGAAGAAGTTGATCACCATCGCGGTGGTGCCGATGAAGTGGTCCTTGCGCAACTTGTCGTTCTGCGTCGCCACGCCGGTGGCGCAGTTGTTCAGGTGGCAGATGCGCAGGTACTTGCAGCCCAGGGCGATCATCGGCGCGGTGCCGAAGCCGAAGCTCTCGGCGCCGAGGATGGCCGCCTTGATCACGTCCAGGCCGGTCTTCAGGCCGCCATCGGTCTGCACCCGGACCTTGCCGCGCAGGTCGTTGCCGCGCAGGGTCTGGTGGGTTTCCGCCAGGCCCAGTTCCCAGGGCGAGCCGGCGTACTTGATCGAGGTGATCGGCGAGGCGCCGGTACCGCCGTCGTAGCCGGAGATGGTGATCAGGTCCGCATAGGCCTTGGCCACGCCGGCGGCGATGGTGCCGACGCCCGGCTCGGACACCAGCTTCACCGATACCAGCGCCTGCGGGTTGACCTGCTTGAGGTCGAAGATCAGCTGCGCCAGGTCTTCGATGGAGTAGATGTCGTGGTGCGGCGGCGGCGAGATCAGGGTCACGCCGGGCACCGCATAGCGCAGGCGGGCGATCAGGCCGTTGACCTTGCCGCCCGGCAACTGGCCGCCCTCGCCGGGCTTGGCGCCCTGGGCCACCTTGATCTGCAGGACCTCGGCGTTGACCAGGTATTCCGGGGTCACGCCGAAGCGGCCAGTAGCCACCTGCTTGATCTTCGAACTCTTCAGCGTGCCGTAGCGCGCCGGGTCCTCGCCGCCCTCGCCGGAGTTGGAGCGACCGCCCAGGGTGTTCATCGCCTCGGCCAGCGCCTCGTGGGCCTCCGGCGACAGCGCGCCGAGGGAAATCCCGGCGGCATCGAAGCGCTTGAAGATGGCTTCCAGCGGCTCCACCTCGTCGAGCGCCAGCGGCTGCGCGGCGGTCTTCACCTGCAACAGGTCGCGGATCATCGACACCGGGCGCTGGTCCACCAGCGCGGTGTATTCCTTGAACTTCTCGTAGTCGCCCTGCTGCACGGCAGCCTGCAGGGTATTCACCACATCCGGGTTGTAGGCGTGGTATTCGCCGCCATAGACGAACTTCAGCAAGCCGCCCTGCTGGATCGGCTTGCGGTTGCTCCAGGCCTCGGCGGCCAGGAGCTTCTGCTCGTTCTCGATATCGACGAAGCGCGCGCCCTGGATGCGGCTGGCGACTCCGGTGAAGCACAGGCCGGTGACCTCGTCGGACAGGCCCACCGCCTCGAACAGCTGCGCGCCACGGTAGGACGCGACGGTGGAGATGCCCATCTTCGAGAGAATCTTCATCAGGCCCTTGGAGATCCCCTTGCGGTAGTACTTGAACACCTCGTAGAGGTCGCCCAGCACTTCACCGGTGCGGATCAGGTCGGCCAGCACCTCGTAGGCGAGGAACGGATAGACCGCCGAGGCGCCGAAGCCGATCAGCACCGCGAAATGGTGCGGATCGCGGGCGGTGGCGGTCTCCACCAGGATGTTGGAGTCGCAGCGCAGCCCGGTCTGCACCAGGCGGTGGTGCACCGCGCCGACGGCCAGGGCAGCATGCACCGGCAGTTTGCCGGGAGCGATATGGCGGTCGCTGAGGATCAGCAGCACCTTGCCGCCGCGCACGGCTTCCTCGGCCTGGTCGGCGATGTTGCGCACCGCGGCCTCCAGGCCCATCGACTCGTCGTAGTTGAGGTCGATGAAGTGGCGGTCGAAGCCCGGGCGGTCCAGGGTCATGATGGTCCGCCACTTCGCCGGCGAGATCACCGGAGTGGTGAGGATCGCCTGGTTGGCATGGTGCGGGGCTTCCTCGAAGATGTTCTGCTCGACGCCCAGGCAGGTTTCCAGGGACATCACGATGGCTTCGCGCAGCGGGTCGATCGGCGGGTTGGTGACCTGGGCGAATTGCTGGCGGAAGTAATCGTACGGAGAGCGGATGCGCCGGGAGAGGATCGCCATCGGCGTATCGTCGCCCATGGAGCCCACCGCTTCCTGGCCCTGCTCGCCGAGCGGACGCAGCACCTGGTCACGCTCCTCGAAGGTGACCTGGAACATCTTCATGAATTGCTTGAGCTGGTCGGCGTCGTAGCTGGCCACGCCATGGTCGTCGTCCAGGGTCGCCTGGATGCGCAGGGCATTCTGCCGCAGCCATTGCTTGTAGGGATGGCGCGACTTCAGGCGGTTGTCGATGTCGTCGCTGTGCAGGACCTGGCCGGTCTCGGTGTCCACCGCGAGGATCTGCCCCGGACCGACGCGACCCTTGGCGATGACGTCCTCGGGCTTGTAGTCCCAGACGCCGATCTCCGAGGCCAGGGTGATGTAGCCGTTCTTCGTGGTGACCCAGCGCGACGGGCGCAGGCCATTGCGGTCGAGCAGGCAGACGGCATAGCGACCGTCGGTCAGCACGACGCCGGCGGGGCCATCCCAGGGCTCCATGTGCAGCGAGTTGTACTCGTAGAACGCGCGCAGGTCGGCGTCCATGGTCTCGACGTTCTGCCAGGCCGGCGGGATGATCATGCGCAGGCCGCGGAACAGGTCCATGCCGCCGGTGACCATCAGTTCGAGCATGTTGTCCATGCTCGACGAGTCGGAGCCGACGCGGTTCACCAGCGGGCCTAGCTCTTCCAGGTCGGGGATCAGTTCGTTGGTGAACTTGGTCCGCCGCGCCTGGGCCCAGTTGCGGTTGCCGGTGATGGTGTTGATCTCGCCGTTGTGGGCGAGGAAGCGGAAAGGCTGCGCCAGCGGCCATTTCGGCAGGGTGTTGGTGGAGAAGCGCTGGTGGAATACGCAGATCGCGGTCTGCAGGCGCTCGTCGCCAAGGTCCGGATAGAAGGCGGCCAGGTCGGCCGGCATCATCAGGCCCTTATAGATGATGGTCTTGTGCGAAAAGCTGCAGATGTAGTGGTCGCTGTCGGCGGCGTTGGCTACCGACGAGCGGCGCCGTGCGCTGAACAGCTTGATGGCGAAGTCCTGGTCGCTCAGGCCGGCGCCGCCGATGAACACCTGTTCGATCTGCGGCAGGCGCTCCAGCGCCAGGCGGCCGAGAACGCTGGTATCGATCGGCACCTTGCGCCAGCCGACCAGCTCCAGTCCGGCGGCGACGATCTCGCGATTCATGTTCTCGCGTGCCGCCTCGGCTTTCACCGGGTCCTGGTTGAAGAACACCATGCCCACCGCGTATTGCTCGGGCAGGTCGACAGAAAAGGCTTCCCTGGCGACGGCACGCAGGAACAGGTCGGGCTTCTGGATCAGCAGCCCGCAGCCGTCCCCGGTCTTGCCATCGGCATTGATCCCACCGCGGTGGGTCATGCAGGTCAGTGCTTCGATTGCGGTTTGCAGAAGTTGATGGCTCGGCTCGCCCTGCATATGGGCGATCAGGCCAAATCCGCAGTTATCCTTGAACGTTTCAGGATGGTACAGACCTGCTTTCATAAGGAACTCTCACCGGCAAAACTTTTTTAGTCATCTACTTCGCCTGTCACCCGCTCATGCGGCGAGTTTTCGACAGGCAAAGGGAGGCCATTGTACATAGGTGCACAAGGCCTCACAAATTTTGCGGCGAGAAAATGAAATTCAATGTCGCCAAAATGAAAGACGAAACCCGCCGGCCATGCTAACGACTAGCGAGTTTCGTCAAGAGGCGACGGCAGGTCGGATCAATGCGCCTGGCCGATCTCCTGCTGGATGCTGGCGAAGGTACGCGGCCACGGCTTGCCGGCCTGCACCTTGGACGGCAGTTTTTTCACTGCGGCCAGGGCGGCGGCACGATTCGGGAAGCTGCCATAGGTGACGACGTAGAACGGCTTGCCTTGCAGGGTTTTCTTGAAGTAGCGGAAATCGCCGCCGCCCTGCTGGCGAATGAACGCCTGGGCATTGGCTTCGGAGCCGGTACCGAGGATCTGCAGGGCGAAGTTACCACCAGACTGGTTGCGATACCACTGGCTTCCCGCACCGCCACCGCTGGCCGGCTTGGCGGCCGGAGCCGGGGCCGGCTTCGCCGCGGCGGTGGTGGCCGGCTTGCTCGCCGCCGGCTTGGCCGGAGCGGGGGCCGGGGCCGGCTTGCTGGCCGGGGCGCTGGCGACCGGCGCGGCCGGTGCCGGGGTCTGCGCCGGAGTCGGGGTCGCCGCAGGCGCGGTCGGTTCGGTCGGCGCCGGCGGCACCGGATGCATCGGCGTGACGCCGTTGTTGGCCAGCGGCGTCACCGGAGGAGCCGAGCTGGAAACGGTAGGCGGCACCGCGGCGGACGGCAGGCCGCCTTCGTCGTCGCCACCTTGCCCGGCGGCCTGGGCCAGCGGCTCGCGAATGACCGGCTGCGACTCGCCGACCAACGGTAGCGGCAACGGCTGGCTGGAGCCGTTGAACTCCACGGCCGGGCCGCTGCCCGGCTGCTGGGCCTGGGCCGGCGTAGCGCCATTCATGGACAATTCGGTAGAGGCGGTCTGCGGCGCCTCCGGCTTGCTCTTGCCTTGCATGAACCAGGCGGCGATCACGCCGATGGCCACGACCGCAAGAATCACCAGATGCTTCTTGGGCAAGTTGAAAGACCCTCCGGTTGCCTTGCGCGCTGCGCCACGATTGGCCAGCATCGCTTCGATCAGGGCATCGCGGGCGACCTGGTTGATCGCTCCCGGCCAGCCTTCCGACTGCTCGTGGATGTCCACCAGCAGGTCGTTGGAAATCAGCTCGATGCCCTGCCCGGCGCCCTCGAGACGCTGGGCCAGGTAGTCGCGGGTTTCCTCTTCGCTGTATGGCTGCAACTCGATGGCATGGAAGCGCTCCTCACCCTCGGAAAACACCTCCAGGCGCGGCAGCAACGACGGCTCACCGAACAGGAATACATGCAGGCGTCCCTCGTTGGTGCCGGAAGCCAGCAGCAACAGCACTTCCAGCGCGCTGTCCTGGAGCTGCTCGGCATCGTCCACCATCAGGTAGACGTCCTGCCCGGTGATCGCCAGCTGCGCCACCTTGGTCAGGATCGCCTCCAGGCTCGCCTGGTTGATGCTCAGGCCCTGCGCCACCTGGCGCAGCAACGAAGTCTCGTCGGCGGCGGTGCGCGCCGAGATCACCACGCTGAGGACCGCATCCTTGTTGGTGCTGGCCACCAGCGCCTGGCGCAGCAGGGTCTTGCCGCTGCCCAGGGGCCCGGTGACCAGCAGCAGGAGCTGGCTGTAGCGGGCCAGATGGTGCAACTGGCCGAG
Organism: Pseudomonas sp. HMSC063H08; assembly: GCF_001813645.1. NCBI lineage: Bacteria > Pseudomonadati > Pseudomonadota > Gammaproteobacteria > Pseudomonadales > Pseudomonadaceae > Pseudomonas > Pseudomonas sp. HMSC063H08. Next base: position 154,824 of record NZ_KV813325.1, on the reverse strand, counting down.
CACCGGCTTGCGCTGCGCCGGGAAGAACTTGAAACCCGGAACGCGCGGCGCGAACGGGTCGTGACTGAATTGGTAGTGGCCCAGGAAGGCCTCATCGGCATGCAAGCTGGTCATGGGACCTCATTCATCTCCAAGCTGGTCGGCCAAGGCCCGATAGTCGGTGCGCAGGGTCGCGTCCAAGATCTCACGGGGAAAATCGCCGGTGATCACGGCATTCCCCAGTCCTTGCAGCAAAACCAGACGCAGGCGGCCATCGAGCACTTTCTTGTCGACGGCCATGTGTTCCATAAAATCTTCCGCCGTCATCTCGGCCGGCGGTACCACGGGCAGGCCAGCCCGGCGCAGCAGGCGGATACCGCGATCGCGCTCGGCGGCGCTCAGCCAACCCAACCGATGCGACATCTCGAGTGCCATCACGGTTCCCGCCCCTACCGCTTCGCCGTGCAACCAGACGCCGTAACCTTGCTGGGTCTCGATCGCGTGACCGAAGGTATGGCCGAGATTCAGCGTGGCACGCACGCCCGACTCGCGCTCGTCGGCGCCCACCACGCGGGCCTTCGCCGCGCAAGAGCGCTCGATGGCCTCGGTGACAACGGTCGGCTCCAGTGCCAGCAAGGCATCCATGTGCGCTTCCAGCCAGGTGATGAACGGTTCGTCGCAAATGAAACCGTACTTGATCACCTCCGCCAGCCCGGCGGACAGCTCGCGGGACGGCAGCGTCTTCAGCGACGCGGTGTCGATGACCACCGCCTGGGGCTGGTAGAACGCACCGATCATGTTCTTGCCCAACGGATGGTTGATCCCGGTCTTGCCGCCCACCGAGGAGTCGACCTGGGACAACAGGGTGGTCGGCACCTGGATGAAGTTGACCCCACGCTGGTAGCAGGCCGCGGCGAAACCGGCCATGTCACCGATGACGCCGCCGCCCAGGGCGATCAGGGTAGTCTTGCGGTCATGCCGCTCCTTCAGCAGGGCATCGAAGATCAGTTGCAGGGTTTCCCACTGCTTGTAGGCCTCGCCGTCGGGCAGCACCACAGAGGTGACCTCGTGGCCTTGCAGTGCCTTGAGCAGGGTTTCCAGATAGAGAGGAGCGACCGTTTCGTTGCTGATCACCGCGACCCGGCGACCGACGATATGCGGCGCGAACCAGCGGGCGTCGCCCAGCAGGTTTTCACCGATGTAAATGGGATAGCTACGCTCGCCTAGATCGACGTGAAGTGTGCGCATGAGGCCCCCAGACAGGAAAGGGCAATAGGATAACGCAATTCGCCGCGCCTCAGCGGGGCGGCAACTTGCGCAGGCGTTCGAGAATTTCCTGGACGACCAGGCGCGGCGGCCTTTCGTCGGTCTCCACCACCACATCGGCGATTTCGCGGTAGAGCGGGTCGCGCAGCGCCATCAGGTCGCGGAGGATCTGTCCCGGGTTGGGCTTCTGCAACAAGGGGCGGTTGCGGTCCCGCGCCGTGCGCGCGATCTGGTGCTCGACCGAGGCATGCAGGTACACAACCCGGCCACCGGCGCGCAGCACCTGGCGGTTACCGTCGCGCATCACCGCCCCGCCGCCGGTGGCGATCACCATGCCGTCGGCGGCGCAGAGTTCGGTGAGCATGGCCTGCTCGCGCTCGCGGAAACCGACCTCGCCCTCGACATCGAAGATCCATGGGATATTCGCGCCGCACCGCTGTTCGATCTCCTTGTCGGAGTCCTTGAACGCGAGATGCAGCTCCTTGGCGAGCAGGCGCCCGATGGTGCTCTTTCCAGCACCCATCGGGCCGACGAGGATCAGGTTGACCACGTTGTTCGATATCAGCGACCGATTGCGATGGCCTGATTATTCATGATCCGCGGTGTCAGGAAAACCAGAAGTTCGTTTTTCACGTCCGAGACCGTATCGCGCCGGAACAGCCGCCCCAGGTAAGGCAGGTCGCCGAGGAACGGCACCTTGTCCACCGACTTGCTCTGGGTGTTGCTGAACACGCCGCCGATGACGATGGTCTCGCCGTCGTTGACCAGGATCTTGGCGTTGACCTCGTTCTTGTTGATCGGCGGTACGCCGTTCAGTGCGCGATCGAAGTCCGGCGCATCCTTGGTCACCTTCACTTCGACGATGATCCGGTTGTCCGGGGTGATCTGCGGGGTCACCTCGAGGGACAGCGCGGCCTCCTTGAACGAGGTGCTGGTAGCGCCGCTGGAGCTGGCCTCCTGGTAGGGTACTTCCTGGCCCTTGAGGATCTTCGCGGTTTCCTTGTCCGAGGTCACGACCTTGGGCTGGGAGACGATCTCGCCGTTGCCGGTCTTTTCCATCGCCGACAGTTGCAGGTCGAGGATGATGTTGTCGGTGATGAAGCCGATGCCGATCCCGGAGGTGGCATCCTTGGCGCCGATGTCGACGAACGGCGACGGCGACTTGCTGGTTCCCGTGGTGGGGAAAGTACAGTTGCCGGCGATCGGGCCGCAGTTCATGCCGTCCTCGTCCTTGATCCCGATATTGCCGTCCTTGCCGTAGCCGTTCCAGTTGCCCTTGTGATAAGCGCCACCCCAGCGCACACCGAGGCTCTTGTCGTAACCGACGTTGGCCTCGACGATGCGTGCCTCGATCATCACCTGGCGCACCGGAATATCCAGCTGCGAAACGATCCGCCGCAGTTCGTCCAGTCGCTCCTGGGGCTGATAGGCGATGATGCTGTTGGTGCGGTCGTCGACGGTGATCGAGCCGCGCCCGCCTTCCTTGCCTTCCTGGCCACCATCGCTGGTCACCGACTGGAACAGCTTGGCGATGTCCGCGGCCTTGGCGTAGTTCACCTGGATCAGTTCCCGACGCAGTGGCGCCAACTCGGCGATCTGCTTCTGCGCTTCCAGCTCCTGGCGCTCACGGGCGGCGATCTCGTCGGCCGGGGCCACCAGCAGCACGTTGCCGAGCTTGCGCTTGTCCAGGCCCTTGGTCTTCAGCACCAGGTCCAGCGCCTGGTCCCACGGCACGTTCTGCAGGCGCAAGGTGATATTGCCCTGCACGGTATCCGAGGCCACCAGGTTCAGGTCGGTGAAGTCGGCGATCAGCTGCAGTACCGAACGCACGTCGATGTCCTGGAAGTTCAGCGACAGTTTCTCGCCGGTATAGGCGAAATTGTCCTTCTTGCGCCGCTCGGCGTCTTCCGTGGTCATCGGCTTGATGCTGACGGTCAGGCGATTGTCGGTCTGGTAGACCAGGTAGTCGTAGAGCCCGCTCGGCTCGATGGTGATGCTGGTACGGTCGGATTGCGCGCTGGCGTTGACGAACTGCACCGGCGTGGCGAAGTCCTTGACGTCCAGGCGAACCCGCAGCGCATCCGGCAGCTGGGTCTTGGCGAAGTCCAGGCGGATCTTGCCGCCCTGTTCTTGAATATCCGGGCTCAAGGTCGGGTCGGACAGGTCGATGACCACGTTGCCCTCGCCCTTTTCGCCACGCTGGAAATCGATGTTGCGGATGGCACGACCCGCCGGCACGTACGGCTTGGGCTTGATCGGCTGGGCATAGCTGGCCGGAGCCGGGCTTGCCTTGACCGGAGCGGCGGAAGCGACGCTGGCGCCGGCCGGCGAATTGCCGACCACCACGAAGAGGTTGTTGCCTTCCACCCGGGTGGTGTAGGACGACAGCGCGGTCAGGTTGATGATCAACCGTGTGCGATCCTTCGCCTCGACCACCGTGACGCTGCGCGTATTGCCCACGCTCAGCTCGCGATTCTTGGTGCCGAGTTTGTTCTGCACCCCCGGCAGATCGAGGGCGATTCGCGCCGGCTGCTCGATGGTATAGCCACGCGGCGCGGCGACGGGCTCGTCGAACTGCAGCTTTAGCTCGACCCGGTCGCCAGGCAGTGCCGCCACGTCGAGTTTCTCCAGGTCCGCGGCGAGCAATGCCGGCGCGAACATGGCGGCCAGCAAAGCGATCCCGAGGCGCGAGAGGCCACTGTTCATCGTCCGACTCCGTTGTACAGACTGCTGTTGGTTATGCATGTTTTTCCCCGCCCTCAGGAGCGTTCCTTGAGAGTCAGGCTGCGCGGACGCTCCAGCCAGTTCCCCTCTCCGTCAGGAACGATTTCGATCACGTCTATTTTTCCTTCGCTGATGCCGACGACCTTGCCGTCGTTGCGCCCCAGGTAGTCCCCGACCCTCACCCGGTGCACGCCACCCGCGCCCTTCACCAGGGCGAAGGTGCCCTGGGCGTTGGACAGGGTGCCGACCATCTCGAAGGTCTCGATGTTGAAGCCTTCCAGGAACTGCTTGACCCGCGTCTCATCGGGCTTGATCACCTTGTTGCCCTTCTGCCGCACGGTCAGGTCGATCTTCACCGGCGGCTGGAACGGGCTGCGTAGCGACGCGGCGCTATAGGTGAAGGCCTCGTACGGCTGGAACTTCGGCAACGGCTCGATGGTACCCTTGGGTCGGGCGCGAACCTCGTCCATGTAGGACTGCAGGTCGGCGAAATCGGAACCGCCACCGCATCCGGCCAGGCTGGCGAGCAGCAGGCTGCTCAGAATCAGGCGGGCTCTCATTTCTTCAGCCCCTTGTCGTTGTAGCGATAGGTCTTGGCCAGGATGCTCATGCGCAGCTTGGACGTGCTGCCGGGCGCGACCGGCTTGATCTCGAAGTCATGCAGGGTGACGATCCGCGGCAGGCTGGACACGCCGCTGACGAAGGTCGCCAGGTCGTGGTAGCCGCCGACCACGCTGATCTGGATCGGCAGCTCGATGTAGAACTGCTGGGCAACCTCGGGGAGCAGCTTGATTTCCTCGAACTCCAGGCCGCTGCCCAGGCCGGTACGAGTGATGTCCTCGAGCAGCCCGGGTACCTCGGTGTCGCTGGGCAACTGCCGCAGCAAGGCGCCGAAGGACTCTTCCATCTCCTTCATCTGTGCCTTGTAGGCTTCCAGGTTCGCGGCCTGGAAGGCCTTGGTGGAGAACTGCTGCTTGAGCGTCTCCTCTTCCGCGGCCTGCTGTTCGAGCTGAGCCTGCATGTCACTCAGATGGAAGTTGTAGCCCAGCGCCAGGACCGCCGCGGTCAGCAGCACGCAGACGATGACCTTGACCGCCGCCGGCCAGGAACCGATGTTGTTCAGGTCGAGATCGTTGATATCGATCTTGCGCAGACTTTCCAGGGAACTGGCCAGACTCATTTCTTGGCTCCTTGCGCAACCCCATGCTTCGCCTTGGCGTCTTCCTCGCCGGGCTGCGTCTGCTGCACGGTCAGTTGGAACACGTTGGCCTGGTCCACCGCGCCCTGGGTCACCGCCTTGACCTCGTTCAGGGTCGGGGCGGTCAGCCACTCGGACGCGTCCATGTTGCGCATGAGATTGGAAACGCGGTTGTTGGACTCGGCCGCGCCGGCGATGGCGATGTTCTTGCCGGTCATCTTCAGGTCGGTGAAATACACGCCGTCGGGCAAGGTCCGCACGAGCTGGTCGAACACCCGTCCGATGATGGGACGGTTGCCCTGCAGGTCCTGGATGATCTTCATCCGCTCGAGCAATTGCTGGCGCCGCGACTTCAGTTCGCTGATTTCCTTGATCCGGGCGTCGAGTACGACGATTTCCTTGCGCAGGAAGTCGTTGCGGGCGTTCTGGTTCTCGATGGCCGCGGTGAAGTACTGGTCGCCAAGGAATACCAGCGCCGCCGATGCCACCAGGACGCCGCCAAGAATCACTAGGAACTGCTGCTTGCGCTGCTCGCGCAGCTCTTCGCGCCAGGGTAGAAGGTTGATCCGTGCCATCAGTCGAAACTCCTCAACGCCAGGCCGCAGGCGATCATCAACGCCGGAGCGTCGCTGGCCAGGGCGCCGGCATTCACCTTGCCGTTCAGCGCCATGTCGGCGAACGGGTTGGCGACCAGGGTCGGGGTGCCGATCTTCTGCTGGATCAACCGATCGAGATCCTGGATAGACGCCGTACCGCCCGCCAGGACGATGTAGTCGACGTCGTTGAACTGTCCGGCGGCGAAGAAGAACTGCAGCGAGCGGGAAACCTGCTGCACCACGGCGTCCTTGAACGGACGCAGAACTTCGCTGTCGTAGTCATCCGGAAGACCGCCCTGCTTCTTGGCGAGACCGGCTTCCTCCACCGAGAGTCCGTAACGCCGCTGGATCTCCTCGGTGAGCTGGCGACCGCCGAACAGCTGTTCGCGGGTATAGATGGTGCGTCCGTTGTGCAGGACGCTCAGGGTGGTCATGGTCGCGCCGATGTCCACTACCGCCACGGTCAACTGGTCGGTGTCGGCACCCAGCTGGCTGCTCAGCAGCGCATAGGAGCGCTCCAGCGCGTAGGCCTCGACATCGACCACCTTGGCGGTCAGGCCGGCCAGCGCCAGGGCCGCTTCGCGAACCTCGACGTTCTCTTTCCGACAGGCGGCCAGGAGTACGTCCACGCGCTCGGGATTGCGCGCGGAGAGCCCCTGGACCTCGAAGTCGATGGCGACTTCCTCCAGCGGATAGGGGATGTACTGGTCGGCCTCGATCTTCAGCTGGTTTTCCAGTTCATCCTCGGAAAGCCCGGCCTCCATCTCGATGGTCTTGGTGATCACCGCCGAACCGGCGACGGCGACCACGGCCGACTTCAGGTTGGTTTTCGCCTTGACCAGCACCCGTGACAACGCCTGGCCGACCCCTTCCAGCTCGACGATGTTCTTTTCCACGACTGCATTCGGCGGAAGCGGCTCGACGGCATAGGCCTCCACTTTGTAGCGGCCTCCGGAGCGGCTCAACTCAAGGAGCTTTACCGAGGTCGAGCTGATGTCGATCCCCAGCAAGGTGTTCGCTTTCTTCTTTATGAGCCCTAGCACGACCAATTCCCTATTAGCGTTCAATACTTACGAACGATTCTTCTTTTTTCACATTAGATACCAGAGCCGAAGGCCAGGCAAATGGCTAGGTCACAGAAAAATTGCTTATAATGTGAACAGCTTTTGCCTTTTTCCTGTCCTATTCGCTTAACTCTTTCTTTTTCCTGGAAATCCGAATCTACCCATGCGCCTGCTGAAGTTCCTGTGGTGGACTTGCGTCACCCTGATTTGTGGAGTGCTGCTCAGTTTCAGCGGCGCCTATCTCTATCTGAGTCCCAGCCTGCCCTCGGTGGAAGCTCTGCGTAACGTCCAGCTGCAGATCCCCCTCAAGGTCTACAGCGAGGACGGCAAGCTGATCTCCGAGTTCGGCGAGATGCGCCGGACGCCGATCCGCTTCGCCAACATCCCGCAGGACTTCATCCATGCCCTGCTGTCCGCCGAGGACGACAATTTCGCCAACCATTATGGCGTCGATGTGAAAAGCCTAATGCGCGCCGCCGCGCAATTATTGAAAAGCGGTCACATCCAGACTGGCGGCAGCACCATCACCATGCAGGTAGCGAAGAACTACTTCCTTACCAATGAAAGAAGCTTCTCGCGAAAGATCAATGAAATCCTCCTGGCCCTGCAGATCGAGCGACAGCTGACCAAGGACGAGATCCTCGAGCTCTACGTCAACAAGATCTACCTGGGCAACCGTGCCTATGGCATCGAGGCTGCCGCACAGGTCTATTACGGCAAGCCGATCAAAGACTTGAGCCTGGCCGAGATGGCGATGATCGCCGGCCTGCCGAAAGCGCCCTCGCGCTACAACCCGCTGGTCAACCCGACCCGCAGCACGGAACGGCGCAACTGGATCCTCGAGCGCATGCTCAAGCTCGGCTTCATCGACCAGCAACGCTACCAGGCCGCCGTCGAGGAGCCGATCAACGCCTCCTACCACGTGCAGACCCCCGAACTGAATGCGCCCTACATCGCCGAGATGGCCCGTGCCGAGATGGTCGGCCGCTACGGCAGCGAGGCCTATACCGAGGGCTACAAGGTCATCACCACGGTCCGCAGCGACCTGCAGAACGCCGCCAGCCAATCGGTCCGCGACGGCCTCATCGACTATGACCAGCGCCACGGCTACCGCGGCCCGGAGACCCGCCTACCGGGCCAGACCCGCGACGCCTGGCTCAAGCACCTGGGCCAGCAACGCAGCATCGGCGGCCTGGAGCCGGCGATCGTCACCCAGGTGGAAAAGAGCGGGATCATGGTGATGACCCGCGACGGCAAGGAAGAAGCCGTGACCTGGGATAGCATGAAATGGGCACGCCCCTTCCTCAGCAACAACAGCATGGGCCCGATGCCGCGCCAGCCCGCCGACGTGGCCCAGGCCGGCGACCAGATCCGCGTGCAGCGCCAGGAAGACGGCACCCTGCGCTTCGTACAGATTCCCGCCGCACAGAGCGCGCTGATCTCCCTGGACCCGAAGGACGGGGCGATCCGCTCGCTGGTCGGCGGCTTCTCCTTCGAGCAGAGCAACTACAACCGCGCGATCCAAGCCAAGCGCCAGCCGGGCTCCAGTTTCAAGCCGTTCATCTACAGCGCGGCCCTGGACAACGGTTTCACCGCCGCCAGCCTGGTCAACGATGCGCCGATCGTGTTCGTCGACGAGTACCTGGACAAGGTCTGGCGACCGAAGAACGACACCAACACCTTCCTCGGCCCGATCCCGCTGCGCGAAGCCCTGTACAAGTCCCGCAACATGGTCTCGATCCGCGTCCTGCAGGGCCTGGGCATCGAGCGGGCGATCAGCTACATCACCAAGTTCGGCTTCCAGCGCGACGAACTGCCGCGCAACTTCTCCCTGGCCCTGGGTACCGCGACAGTCACACCGATGGAAATCGCCGGCGCCTGGAGCGTATTCGCCAACGGCGGCTACAAGGTCAATCCGTACGTCATCGAACGCATCGAGAGCCGCGACGGACAGGTGCTGTACCAGGCCAATCCGCCCCGCGTACCGGTGGAAGAACAGGTCGCTGCGCCGGATGCGGAAGACGCCGGGAATCCTGGCGACCCCGAGCATCCGGAGAGCGCCGAAGGCGAAGGTTCGATCGAAGCCCAGCAAGTCGCCGCCAAGGCCCAGACCACCTTCGAGCCGACCCCGGCCGAACGGATCATCGATGCCCGTACCGCCTATATCATGACCAGCATGCTGCAGGACGTGATCAAGCGCGGTACCGGGCGCCGCGCCCTGGCGCTGAAGCGCACCGACCTGGCCGGCAAGACCGGCACCACCAACGATTCCAAGGATGGCTGGTTCTCCGGCTACAACTCCGACTACGTGACCAGCGTCTGGGTCGGCTTCGACCAGCCGGAGACCCTGGGTCGCCGCGAGTACGGCGGTACCGTCGCGCTGCCGATCTGGATCAGGTACATGGGCTTCGCCCTCAAGGACAAGCCGATGCACACCATGGCCGAGCCGCCAGGCATCGTCAGCCTGCGCATCGACCCGGTGACCGGCCGTTCGGCCGCGCCGGGCACTCCCGGCGCCTATTTCGAGATGTTCAAGAACGAGGACACCCCGCCCTCGGTCAACGAACTGCCGCCGGGCAGCTTCCCTGGCAGCCCGCTGCCGGATGACGAAGGCGCGCCGATCGACCTGTTCTGAACCGGCGCCTGCGCTTCGTTGACGACGACGGAACGCGAGGCGCAGGCAAAAAGAAACCCCGCCAAGGCGGGGTTTCTTTTTATCTTATCCGGCGGATCGATCAGCCGTTGAAGACTTCGTCCACCGATTTCAGCGGATAGTTCTTCGGATACGGCAGGGTAGCCACGCCGGTCTCGATGGCAGCCTTGGCCATGGCATCGGAGACCACGGTGATCAGGCGCTTGTCCATCGGCTTCGGAATGATGTACTCGCGGCCGAATTCCAGCTTGTCCACGCCATAGGCGGCGCAGACGTCCTCCGGGACCGGCTGCTTGGCCAGGTCGCGCAGGGCCAGGGCGGCGGCGATCTTCATCTCTTCGTTGATGCGCGTGGCACGTACGTCCAGGGCACCGCGGAAGATGAAGGGGAAACCGAGCACGTTGTTGACCTGGTTCGGATAGTCGGAACGTCCGGTAGCCATGATCACGTCGTTGCGGGTGGCATGGGCCAGTTCCGGCTTGATCTCCGGGTCCGGGTTCGAGCAGGCGAACACGATCGGGTTCGGCGCCATGCGCTTGAGGTCTTCCGGCTCCAGCAGGTTGGCGCCGGACAGGCCGACGAACACGTCGGCGCCCTCCAGGGCGTCGGCCAGGGTACGCTTGTCGGTCTCGGTGGCGAACACCGACTTGTACTGGTTCAGATCGTCGCGACCGGCGTGGATCACGCCCTTGCGGTCGATCATGTAGATGTTCTCGACCTTGGCGCCCATGCTCACCAGCAGCTTCATGCAGGAGATGGCGGCAGCGCCGGCGCCGAGGCAGACGATCTTCGCTTCTTCCAGCTTCTTGCCGGCCAGTTCCAGCGCGTTGAGCATGCCCGCCGCGGTCACGATGGCGGTGCCGTGCTGGTCATCGTGGAACACCGGGATGTCGCACTGTTCGATCAGCGCGCGCTCGATCTCGAAACACTCGGGAGCCTTGATGTCCTCGAGGTTGATACCGCCGAAGGTGATGGAAATACGCTTGACGGTATCGATGAAAGCCTGCGGGCTCTCGGCGTCGACCTCGATGTCGAACACGTCGATGCCGGCGAAGCGCTTGAACAGCACACCCTTGCCTTCCATCACCGGCTTGGAGGCCAGCGGGCCGAGGTTACCCAGGCCGAGAATCGCGGTGCCGTCGGAAATCACTGCCACCAGGTTGCCCTTGCCGGTGTACTGGTAGGCCAGCTCGGCATCGCGGGCGATTTCACGCACCGGCTCGGCGACACCCGGGCTGTAGGCCAGGGACAGGTCCCGGGCGGTAGCGGTGGGTTTGGTCAGCTCGACACTCAGTTTTCCCGGACGGGGTTGTGCGTGATATTCGAGGGCAGCGGTTTTAAGATCGGACATTTGGGCACTTCCGCTTTATTGCTTGTTGGACAGACGGGGCGACCGAGCATACGCAAGAAGACGACGCCCCACAAGATCGTCAGGACCCGGCTGTCAAGACCTCTAGCGTACGACTTTAAGCCAATCGCCCGGACGGGGTTCACCGCTCGGATAAAGGTCATTCAGCAGACGCAGACGAGCCACGGAGTCACTCAATGACCCCTCGCCGCCAGCCGCCAATTGCTCCAGCGTCTGCCCCGCCTTGACCTGCACCAGATGCAGGCGTCGCGGCTGCGCCAGGGCCCGCTCCTTGTCGCGCAGCGGACGGAAGCTGCGGATCACGCTGAGGAAGCGGTCGTCCTGGGTCTCCAGGGAACCGACCTTGACCACGCCGACGAACAGGTAGGCGCGGTCGCCCTGGTAGATCACAGCAACCCGTCGCGCTGGGTTGCCTGGCACCACCGCCGTGTAGCCGTTCAGCCCGGCCTGCTTCAGCGACTCTTCCTGGGCCAGCCGTTGCCCGGCGTTCTTGCGCAGGAACTCCGCGGGCGTCAGGCGGGAATCATGGGGCACCAGCTTCATGCCGATGAACGACTGCTCGTCCGCCGGATAGCCAAGCAGGGCGCTGGGCTGGTTGAGGATCTTCCAGCCCGCCGGATAGCTCAGGGTGAAGTCCAGCTCGGCATGGTAGAAGTTCTGCCCGCGACGCACACCGGCCGATGCCGAGTCGCCGAACGGCATGCCTTCCAGATGGCGAAGAAAGACCTCGCGCCCCACTTCCTGCTGTCCGTTGGCCAGCTGCCGGGCCGGGCCGACCACTTCCTGCAGGCGCCGGTCGTTGTCCGGATGGGTATCGAACAACCCGTGGTAGCCGCCGGCCTGTACCGCCTGGCCATTACGCGCGGCCTCTTCGCGAGCGAAGTCCTCCTGGTTCTTCAGCACCCGCACCACCTGGATCATCGCCGTCGGATCGTAGCCGGCGCGGGCCAGGTACTGGGCGCCGAGACCATCGGCCTCCAGTTCCATGTCACGCCCGTAGCCGCGGACGAAGGCCGTGCCGAGCACGTTGGCCAGGTCGCCGGCGGCGCCGACCCCGGTGCCGATCGCCACCGCCTGGCCAAGGATGTTCCAGGCGCTGGCCTGGCTCTGCTGGCGCACGCTGTGGCGCGCCGTGACATGGCCGACCTCATGACCGAGCACCGCGGCCAGTTCGGCCTCGGAGCCAAGGTAGGCGATCAGTCCGCGATGGATATAGATGTAGCCGCCCGGCAGGGCGAAGGCGTTGATGTCCGGCGAATCGATGACGGTGAAATGATATTGCAGGTTGCTGCGGTGGCTGCTGCGGGCGACCCGCTCGCCTACCCGTTGCACGTAGGCCTGGAGCTTTTCATCGTTGTAGCGGGGGAACTGCTTGAGGATTTCCTGGTTGTAGCGAGCGCCCATGCCGAGTTCCTGCTGCTCGCTCATCATCACGAAATCGCTCTTGCCGGTGGCCGGGTTCACCGCGCAGCCGCCCAGCGCGCCGACTCCCAGCAACAGCAGCAGGAGCCAGGCGGTCTTCATGGCAACCATTCCAGCATCGCCGGATCGGTCACCGACATCTGCCAGCGCGCCTTGCCGGCCGGCACAGCGCCACGGCGGGAACGATCGACCACCCAGCCACGCACTTCCAGCGAACGTCCCGCCATCTGCATCACCCGTTTCGCATCGAACGCCTTGAGCACCTTCGGCTCGATCCGCAGGACCAGCGGACCGTCCATCTCCAGCCAGATACCGCCCCGGTTGCGTTCGACCTCGAGCACTCGCCCGCGGACCACGGCGAAGCCGCTCTGCGCCAGTCGATCGAGCGAAAGCACCGGCGAACGCTTCCATACACCCAGATTAGCCGAACGCGCGGCACGTTCCGCCGCTTGCTGACAGGCCGTCAGCTCGGTGTTCGGCGCGACCGCCACCAGGTAGCCCAGGCCCTCGCCGAGCAGGCGCGCCTCGAGGTTGGCGCCGCTGGCATCGAACAGGTGCGCCAGGGTCCGCCCGTAGTGATCGCGGGGCTGGCGGCCCGGCTGCAGGGCGAGACGCCCGTCGCTGGCCGATACCAGCGCCTGCAGCCGCTGCTTCGCGGCTTCGGCGAAGGGCTCGGTGGTGCGGCCGTTGTGCGCCAGTTCAGGTGCATTGATACCGATCAGCCGCACGCTGCGGCCATCGCGCAGGCGCACGGTATCGCCGTCCACCACCCGCGCCACCTCGACGTTCTGCAAGGCACCGGTAGGCCGGCAGGCCTCCGCCGCACCGGCGAAGGCGGAAACCACGGACATGAAAAAGGCGCCCACCAGGGACGCCTTTCTCGGTACAGCGACAAGTAGCATTGCGCGCGTTCGCGGCAAGCGGCTTACTTGGTGGCGCCGAATACGCCGAAACGCTGCTTGAAGCGGTCGATACGGCCGCCGGTGTCCAGCACCTTCTGCTTGCCGGTGTAGAACGGGTGGCATTCGGAGCACACGTCCAGGTGGATCGGCTTGCACAGGGTGGAACGGGTCTTGATGACGTTACCGCAGCTGCAGGTAGCTTCGATAGCTTCGTAAGTCGGATGGATGTCCGCTTTCATGATTCAATCCTCGAGGCGTTGTGTGCCGCCACCCAGCGCGTTTACCAGGCACCGCACGTAATTAAGGGCGTGGATCATACCAGACCGATTCATCTATGCAAGCGACCCCGCCCGCCGGTCGTCTGCTAACATCGCCGGCCCAGTCCTCGTTTCCTTCATCCCCGGAAGCCGCTGAGTGTCAGACCTGATCCTACGCCTAGCCCTGCCTTCGCCACTCCGCCGCCTGTTCGACTACCGCGCGCCCCGCGGCATTCCGCGCAGCGCCCTACAGCCGGGGATTCGCCTGCTGCTGCCGTTCGGGCGCCGGGAGCTGGTTGGCGTTCTGATAGAGGTGACGGACCGTTCCGAAGTACCCGAAGACAAGCTCAAGCCTGCCCTCAGGGTACTCGACGCCAAGCCGCCGATGCCGGCGCACCTGCTCGAACTCTGTCGCTGGACCGCCCAGTACTACCAGCACAGCCTCGGCGACACCCTGTCCTGGGCGCTGCCCAACCTGTTGCGCCAGGGCGAGCCGGCCGAGGCGCGCCAGCAGCGCTTCTGGCATGCCACCGCGCAATCCAGCCTCGACGATCCGCGCCTGGCCCGAGCGCCGCGCCAGCGCCAGGCCCTGGCGATTCTCAAGCAGCATCCGCACGGGGTTTCCCATGAGTTGCTGAACCAATTGGAAATAAACAAGGACAGCCTCGACCTGCTCAAGGAAAAAGGCCTGGTCGAACTGGAGGTGCGGCGCCACAGCACCCCGCCGCGCGAAGGCGGCTGGCTGGCCCAGGCGGAGTTGCCGCTGAACCCCGAGCAGCGCGCCGCCTTCGAAGCGGTTCGCGCCAGCCACGGCGGTTTCCATTGCTTCCTGCTGGCCGGGGTCACCGGCAGCGGCAAGACCGAGGTCTACCTGCAACTGATCCGCGAAACCCTGGCCGCAGGCCGCCAGGCCCTGGTGCTGATTCCCGAGATCAACCTGGGCCCGCAGACCCTGGCGCGTTTCGAACGCCGCTTCAACGCGCGCATCGCCCTGCTGCATTCGGCCCTGACCGACCGCGAGCGCCTCGACGCCTGGCTCGCCGCCCGGGATGGCGAGGCCGACATCGTCATCGGCACCCGCTCGGCACTGTTCACGCCGCTGAAGCGGCCGGGACTGATCATCGTCGACGAGGAACACGACGCCTCCTATAAACAGCAGGACGGCCTGCGCTACCACGCCCGCGACCTGGCACTGGTACGCGCGCGCCTGGAGAACGTGCCGATCCTGCTCGGTTCGGCCACGCCCGCCCTGGAAAGCCTGCACAACGCCCAGGCCGGCCGCTACGGCCTACTGCGCCTGACCCAGCGCGCCGGTGGCGCGCACCCGCCGAAGTTCATCCGCCTCGACGTGAAGAGCATGCCGCTCGACGCCGGCCTTTCCCGTCCGCTGCAACAGGCCATCGGCGATACCCTGGCGGCCGGCCAGCAGGTCCTGGTGTTCCTCAACCGCCGCGGCTTCGCTCCGACCCTGCTTTGCCACGACTGCGGCTGGATCAGCCAATGCCCGCGCTGCGACGCGCGGATGACCGTGCACCAGGGCAGCGGCGAGTTGCGCTGCCACCACTGCGACCACCGCCAGCGGCCGCCGATGAACTGCCCGCAATGCGGCAAGCTCGACCTGCGTCCGCTAGGCGCCGGCACCGAGCGCGCCGAGGAACGCCTGCGGATTCTCTTCCCGAACCATCCGGTGCTGCGCATCGACCGCGACAGCACCTCGCGCAAGCACGCCATGCGCGACCTCTTCGCCACCATCAACAGCGGTGAGCCATGCATCCTGGTCGGCACCCAGATGCTCGCCAAGGGGCACCACTTCCCACGGGTCACCCTGGTGGCGATCCTCGATGCCGATGGCGGCCTGTTTTCCGCCGACTTCCGCGCCAGCGAACGCATGGCCCAGCAGATCGTCCAGGTCGCCGGCCGCGCAGGACGCGCCGAGGAGCCCGGGCGGGTACTGATCCAGACCCACCTGGCCGATCACCCGCTGCTGGTCCAGCTCACCGAGGACGGCTACTTCGCCTTTGCCGAACAGGCCCTCAGCGAACGCCGCGCCGCCGGCCTGCCGCCCTTCGCCCACCTCGCCCTGCTGCGCGCCGAAGCGCACAAGCCGGGCCAGGCGGAAGCCTTCCTCGACAGCGCCTGCAGTGCCGCCGAGCAATTGCTCGAGCAGATGGGCGGACCGGAGGTGGAACTGCTCGGGCCGGTGCCCGCGCCCATGGAGCGGCGTGCCGGCAAGCACCGCGCGCAACTGCTGCTGCAGTGCATGAGCCGGGCGCCGCTGCATCGCCTGCTGACGCCCTGGCTGCAGAGCCTCGAACAGTTGCCCGGCGGGCGCCAGGTGCGCTGGTCGCTCGATATCGATCCGATCGACCTGTTCTGAGCGCCTTCCAGGAAGACGCCCCGCTTGACTGGGGTCAGCCGGAATCCGCGATGTCCGGCGCAAACTGTCGGCTAATCGCCGCAACGGTTGGCAACGCCTGTCCGCCCACGGATAATGCGCGGTTCTGAGCCTCGACCGGCCACCCCGCGCACATCGCGGGGAGTGAACTTCGGAGCGCCGCATCCGCCGGCCCTTCCCCTGCCCGACCGTCGCGCGCCGCCCCTCTGCCCGCGAGCACGGAGAGAACGATGAAAGACACGATTCGCCAGCTGATCCAGCAAGCCCTCGACCAACTGACCGCGGACGGCACCCTGCCCGCCGGCCTGACCCCGGACATCCAGGTGGAGAACACCAAGGACCGTAGCCACGGCGATTTCGCCAGCAACATCGCCATGATGCTGGCCAAGCCGGCCGGGATGAAGCCGCGCGACCTGGCCGCCAGGCTGGTCGAGGCAATCCCCGCCCACGAGCAACTGGCCAAGGTGGAGATCGCCGGCCCCGGCTTCCTCAACTTCTTCCAGGATCACGTCTGGCTCGCCGCCAGCCTCGACCGCGCCCTCGCCGACGAACGTCTCGGCGTGCGCAAGGCAGGCCCGGCGCAGCGCGTGGTGATCGACCTGTCCTCGCCGAACCTGGCCAAGGAAATGCACGTCGGCCACCTGCGCTCGACCATCATCGGCGACGCCGTCGCGCGCGTCCTCGAGTTCCTCGGCGACACGGTGATCCGGCAGAACCACGTCGGCGACTGGGGCACCCAGTTCGGCATGCTGCTCGCCTACCTGGAAGAGCAACCGGTCGACGCCGAGGCCGAGCTGCACGACCTGGAGGTCTTCTACCGCGCGGCGAAGAAACGCTTCGACGAGTCTCCCGAATTCGCCGACCGCGCCCGCGAACTGGTGGTCAAGCTGCAGGCCGGCGACCCCGACTGCCTGCGCCTGTGGACCCGCTTCAACGAGATTTCCCTGTCGCACTGCCAGAAGGTCTACGACCGTCTCGGCGTGAAGCTGAGCATGGCCGACGTCATGGGCGAGAGCGCCTACAACGACGACCTCGCCCAGGTGGTCGCCGACCTGACCGCCAAGGGCCTGCTCACCGAAGACAACGGCGCGTTGTGCGTCTTCCTCGAAGAGTTCAGGAACGCCGAGGGCAATCCACTCCCGGTGATCGTGCAGAAGGCCGGCGGCGGCTACCTCTACGCCACCACCGACCTCGCCGCCATGCGTTATCGGCACAACGTGCTGCACGCCGACCGCGTGCTGTACTTCGTCGACCAGCGCCAGGCCCTGCACTTCCAGCAGGTCTTCGAAGTGGCGCGGCGCGCCGGTTTCGTTCCGGCCGGCATGGAGCTGGAGCACATGGGCTTCGGTACCATGAACGGCGCCGACGGCCGTCCGTTCAAGACCCGCGACGGCGGTACGGTGAAGCTGATCGACCTGCTGGAAGAGGCCGAGAGCCGCGCCTATGCGCTGGTCAAGGAACGCAACGAGCAGCGCGCCGAGCGTGGCGAGGAGCCGTTCGACGAGGTCCAGCTGCGCGAGATCGGCCGGGTGGTGGGGATCGACTCGGTGAAGTACGCCGACCTGTCCAAGCACCGCACCAGCGACTACAGCTTCAACTTCGAACTGATGCTCAGCTTCGAAGGCAACACCGCACCCTACCTGCTCTACGCCTGCACCCGCGTGGCCAGCGTCTTCCGCAAGCTCGGCCAGGGCCGCGAGCAACTGGGCGGGAAGATCGTCCTCGAGCAGCCCCAGGAGCTGGCCCTGGCCGCACAACTGGCGCAGTTCGGCGACCTGATCAACAACGTCGCGCTCAAGGGCGTGCCGCACCTGCTCTGCGCCTACCTGTACGAGTTGGCCGGGCTGTTCTCCAGTTTCTACGAGCACTGCCCGATCCTCACCGCCGAGGACCCGGCGCAGAAGGACAGCCGCCTGCGTCTCGCCGCGCTGACCGGCCGTACCCTGGAACAGGGCCTGGAGCTGCTCGGTCTGAAGACTCTGGAACGCATGTAATCGAACCCGCCCGAACAGGAGTCCGGGAACCCCCATGGCAAAGAAGAAACCCGCCCCCAAGCGCGGCGCCAGCCGCTACCAGGCGCCCGCCGCGAAGAACGGCGTTCCCGGCTGGGTCTGGCTGGTCGCCGGCCTGGCCATCGGCGGCTTCATCATGTTCCTGATGAAGCTCGAACCCGGGCGCAAGGACGTCCAGCGCGAACGCCCGGACGCCCAGCGCCCGGCCGCCGTGCAGGGCAAGCAGCCGCAGCAGAACGGCCAGGCCCAGCAGCCCGCGCAAACGCAGACGCCGGCCCAGGCCAAGCCGAAGTACGAGTTCTACACCCTGCTGCCGGAGTCCGAGGTCGTGGTGCCGCCGGAAGCGGTACCGGAGAAGGCCCCGCCGCCGCCCACCCCCGCCGAGCTGGCCAAGGCCGACGAAGCGCGGGCCAAGGCCGCACTCGCCGGGCAGGTGCCACCGCCGCTGCCGAAAGCGGTGGTCGCCGCCAGCACGCAGTTCTTCCTGCAGGCCGGCTCGTTCCGCAAGCAGTCCGACGCCGACCGCGTGCGCGCGCAGATCATCCTGCTCGGGCAGTCGGTGAACGTCGAGGCCGGCAACGTCCGCGACGAGACCTGGTACCGGGTGATGGTCGGCCCGTTCAACAGCCGCGACCAGTTGTCCCAGGCGCAGAAGACACTGTCCTCCAACGGCTTCAGCAACCTGCTGTTACAGCAACGCAAGGCCCGCTGAACGCGGGCCACGCCGTGCGTTCCGACGCACGGCGGTGCGTGCGGTTGAAAAGCCGCGGATCGCCCCTATATCTCCCAGCATTCCGGGCATTCGGCCCCGCAGTGTGGAGATTTCCCCCTTGACCACCATCGTATCTGTCCGCCGCAACGGCAAAGTCGTCATGGGCGGCGACGGCCAGGTTTCCCTGGGCAACACCGTGATGAAAGGCAACGCCAAGAAGGTCCGGCGCCTGTATCACGGTCAGGTACTGGCCGGTTTCGCCGGCGCCACCGCCGATGCCTTCACCCTGTTCGAGCGCTTCGAGCAGCAACTGGAGAAACACCAGGGGCACCTGGTCCGCGCCGCCGTCGAACTGGCCAAGGACTGGCGCACCGACCGCTCCCTGAGCCGCCTCGAAGCCATGCTCGCGGTCGCCAACAAGGATGCCTCGCTGATCATCACCGGCAACGGCGACGTGGTCGAACCCGAACACGGCCTGATCGCCATGGGCTCCGGCGGCGGCTTCGCCCAGGCCGCGGCCCTGGCCCTGCTGCAGCACAACGCCGAGCTGAGCGCTCGGGAAGTCGCCGAGACCGCGCTGAACATCGCCGGCTCGATCTGCGTCTTCACCAACCAGAACCTGACCATCGAGGAGCTGGACAGCGCCGTCTGAAGCGCTCGTCCCCCGCTGGAGTAAACGAATGTCCATGACGCCCCGCGAGATCGTCCACGAACTCAACCGCCACATCATCGGCCAGGACGACGCCAAGCGCGCCGTCGCCATCGCCCTGCGCAACCGCTGGCGACGCATGCAACTGCCGGCCGAGCTGCGCACCGAGGTCACGCCGAAGAACATCCTCATGATCGGCCCCACCGGCGTCGGCAAGACCGAGATCGCCCGCCGCCTGGCGCGCCTGGCGAACGCGCCGTTCATCAAGGTCGAGGCGACCAAGTTCACCGAGGTCGGCTATGTCGGACGCGACGTCGAGTCGATCATCCGCGATCTCGCCGACGCCGCGGTGAAGATGCTCCGCGAACAGGAGATCCAGAAGGTCAAGTATCGCGCCGAGGACGCCGCCGAAGAGCGCATCCTCGATGCCCTGCTGCCGGCCGCGCGTCCCGCCATGGGCTTCGGCGACGAGCCGGCACGCGAGGACAGCAACACCCGCCAGTTGTTCCGCAAGCGCCTGCGCGAAGGCCAGCTGGACGACAAGGAAATCGACATCGAGGTGGCCGACAACCCGGCCGGCGTGGAGATCATGGCCCCGCCCGGCATGGAGGAGATGACCAACCAGTTGCAGAACCTGTTCTCCGGCATGAGCAAGGGCAAGAAGAAGACCCGCAAGCTGAAGGTCGCCGAGGCCCTGAAGCTGATCCGCGACGAAGAGGCGGTGCGCCTGGTCAACGAGGAAGAGCTCAAGGCACGCGCCCTGGAGGCGGTCGAGCAGCACGGCATCGTCTTCATCGACGAGATCGACAAGATCGCCAAGCGCGCCAACGCCGGCGGCGCCGACGTCTCCCGCGAGGGCGTACAGCGCGACCTGCTGCCACTGATCGAGGGCTGCACGGTGAACACCAAGCTGGGCATGGTCAAGACCGACCACATCCTGTTCATCGCCTCCGGCGCCTTCCACCTGAGCAAGCCGAGCGACCTGGTTCCCGAGCTGCAGGGCCGCCTGCCGATCCGCGTGGAGCTCAAGGCCCTCAGCCCGAACGATTTCGAGCGCATCCTCACCGAGCCGCATGCCTCGCTCACCGAGCAGTACCGCGAGCTGCTGAAGACCGAGGGACTGGCCATCGAGTTCGCCGAGGACGGCATCAAGCGCCTTGCCGAGATCGCCTGGCAGGTCAACGAGAAGACCGAGAACATCGGTGCCCGCCGCCTGCATACGCTGCTTGAGCGGCTGCTGGAGGAGGTCTCGTTCAGCGCAGCCGACCTGGCCAGCGAGCATAGCGACAAGCCGATCCTGATCGATGCCGGCTACGTCAACAGCCACCTCGGCGAGCTGGCCGAGGACGAGGACCTGTCCCGCTACATCCTTTGACCACCGCCGCCGCCACGGCCAGCACCGTGGCGGCGGGCCGCGCGGTCCCGAACCGGGGTATCCTTGTACTCCGCCCTTCCGCGAGTCCGATGCGATGCGTATCCCTTCCGCCATCCAGCTGCACAAAGCCTCGAAGACCCTGACCCTGCGCTACGGCGAGGACAGCTACGACCTGCCCGCCGAGTTCCTCCGCGTGCATTCGCCCTCGGCCGAGGTCCAGGGCCACGGCAACCCGGTATTGCAGTACGGCAAGCTGAACGTCGGCCTGGTCGGCGTCGAACCCGCCGGCCAGTACGCACTGAAGCTGAGCTTCGACGACGGCCACGACAGCGGCCTGTTCACCTGGGACTACCTGTACGAGCTGGCGACCCGCAAGGAACAGCTGTGGGCCGACTACCTGACGGAGCTGGCCAGCGCCGGCAAGTCGCGCGACCCCGACGAGTCGGTCGTCAAGCTGATGCTCTGAAGCGCCGGGCCGAGTGCCCCTTCGCGGCACACGGCATCCAGGCGATTTTTCCCCGCTGCCCCGAACGAGGGCACGTCATTTGCAACATTCGCCCCGCAGACTGCCAGACCAGACATCCGGTCGGCGCGGTCGCCACGGCGAATGTCCTACCCTGCACGGCAGCAACGCTCTAGTCCGCAGGTCGGCCGCTCGCCGGGCCAGCCACGCCGGCCACCGATGCTTCTGCCAGCTTGCACGCCAGCGGAAACTCGCGTAACCAAGACGGTGCAGCCCCTTGTCCGGGTTCCCTTCCCTGACGTGCGTCCGCCCCGCCCTGAAACGTGCGGGTGGGCTGGTAGTCGAGCAGTAGCCGGCCGGACACCTGGTCCCCGGTTTCGTTGCGGTCCCCTGTTTCGCCTCGAACAATGGAGCGTTGCCGATGAGTCAAAAGAACAATAACGAGCTTCCCAAGCAAGCCGCAGAAAACACGCTGAACCTGAATCCGGTGATCGGCATCCGGGGCAAGGACCTGCTCACCTCCGCGCGCATGGTCCTGCTCCAGGCGGTGCGCCAGCCACTGCACAGCGCCAGGCACGTGGCGCATTTCAGCCTGGAGCTGAAGAACGTCCTGCTCGGCCAGTCGGAGCTGCGCCCAGGCGACGACGACCGGCGCTTTTCCGACCCGGCCTGGAGCCAGAATCCGCTGTACAAGCGCTACATGCAGACCTACCTGGCCTGGCGCAAGGAACTGCACAGCTGGATCAGCCACAGCGACCTGTCGCCGCAAGACATCAGTCGTGGCCAGTTCGTCATCAACCTGCTGACCGAGGCGATGTCGCCGACCAACAGCCTGAGCAACCCGGCGGCGGTCAAGCGCTTCTTCGAGACCGGCGGCAAGAGCCTGCTGGACGGCCTCGGCCACCTGGCCAAGGACCTGGTGAACAACGGCGGGATGCCGAGCCAGGTGGACATGGACGCCTTCGAGGTGGGCAAGAACCTGGCCACCACCGAGGGCGCCGTGGTGTTCCGCAACGACGTGCTGGAACTGATCCAGTACCGGCCGATCACCGAGTCGGTGCACGAACGCCCGCTGCTGGTGGTGCCGCCGCAGATCAACAAGTTCTACGTCTTCGACCTGTCGCCGGACAAGAGCCTGGCGCGCTTCTGCCTGCGCAACGGCGTGCAGACCTTCATCGTCAGCTGGCGCAACCCGACCAAGTCGCAGCGCGAATGGGGCCTGACCACCTATATCGAGGCGCTCAAGGAGGCCATCGAGGTAGTCCTGTCGATCACCGGCAGCAAGGACCTCAACCTCCTCGGCGCCTGCTCCGGCGGGATCACCACCGCGACCCTGGTCGGCCACTACGTCGCCAGCGGCGAGAAGAAGGTCAACGCCTTCACCCAGCTGGTCAGCGTGCTCGACTTCGAACTGAATACCCAGGTCGCGCTGTTCGCCGACGAGAAGACCCTGGAGGCCGCCAAGCGTCGCTCCTACCAGTCCGGCGTGCTGGAGGGCAAGGACATGGCCAAGGTGTTCGCCTGGATGCGCCCCAACGACCTGATCTGGAACTACTGGGTCAACAACTACCTGCTCGGCAGGCAGCCGCCGGCGTTCGACATCCTCTACTGGAACAACGACACCACACGCCTGCCCGCCGCGCTGCACGGCGAGTTCGTCGAACTGTTCAAGAGCAACCCGCTGAACCGCCCCGGCGCCCTGGAGGTCTCCGGCACGCCCATCGACCTGAAGCAGGTGACTTGCGACTTCTACTGTGTCGCCGGTCTGAACGACCACATCACCCCCTGGGAGTCGTGCTACAAGTCGGCCAGGCTGCTGGGCGGCAAGTGCGAGTTCATCCTCTCCAACAGCGGCCACATCCAGAGCATCCTCAACCCACCGGGCAACCCCAAGGCACGCTTCATGACCAATCCGGAACTGCCCGCCGAGCCCAAGGCCTGGCTGGAACAGGCCGGCAAGCACGCCGATTCGTGGTGGCTGCACTGGCAGCAATGGCTGGCCGAACGCTCCGGCAAGACCCGCAAGGCGCCCGCCAGCCTGGGCAACAAGACCTATCCGGCCGGCGAAGCCGCGCCCGGAACCTACGTGCATGAACGATGAAAAGCGACCAGCCTGAAGAACTGCCGCAGGAGCGATCCGCGGCCTCCGCCGACGAAACCCCGCCAGCGCCTCCGGTGCGGCCCCGCGCCGCGCGGAAGCCGGCCAGGCCCCGTATCGCCGAGCCCGCGGCTGCGCCGCCGAGGACCCCGAGCATGCCCCAGCCCTTCGTCTTCCGGACCATCGACCTCGACGGCCAGACCATCCGCACCGCAGTGCGGCCGGGCAAGGAAGGAAGCACTCCGCTGCTGATCTTCAACGGCATAGGCGCCAACCTGGAACTGGTATTTCCCTTCGTCCAGGCGCTCGACCCGGAACTGGAGGTGATCGCCTTCGACGTTCCCGGCGTCGGCGGTTCCTCGACGCCCAGCGTGCCCTACCGCTTTCCCGGCCTGGCCAAGCTGGCGGCGCGGATGCTCGACTACCTGGACTACGGCCAGGTCAACGCGATCGGCGTGTCCTGGGGCGGCGCGCTGGCCCAGCAGTTCGCCCACGACTATCCGGAACGCTGCAAGAAGCTGATCCTCGCCGCCACTTCGGCTGGCGCGGTGATGGTGCCGGGCAAGCCGAAGGTACTGATGCGCATGGCCAGCCCGCGGCGCTACATCCAGCCCTCCTATGGCGTACACATCGCCCCGGACATCTACGGCGGGGCCTTCCGCCGCGACCCCAAGCTGGCCATGGCGCATGCCAGCAAGGTGCGTTCGTCGGGCAAGCTGGGCTACTACTGGCAACTGTTCGCCGGGCTCGGCTGGACCAGCATCCACTGGCTGCATCGGATCCGCCAGCCGACCCTGGTGCTGGCCGGCGACGACGACCCGATCATCCCGCTGATCAACATGCGTGTGCTGGCCTGGCGCATTCCCAACGCCGAACTGCACGTGATCGACGACGGCCACCTGTTCCTGGTGACCCGCGCCGAATCGGTGGCGCCGATCATCATGAAGTTCCTCGCCGAGGAGCGCCGCCGCGCCGTCATGCACCCTCGTCCGTTCCTGCCCAAGACCGGCTGAACTGCTGCGCGGGCAACACCAGGGCAGCAGACACTGCTTCGTCATGGTGCAGGTGCATAGTCAATGTTCCGCAACGGCGCATGGCGCCTGGCTTCGCCGCGACAGCGCAAGCTCTGCGACGCCCCTCCCGGCGTTGTGGTACAGCGCTTGCTGCCCCACTGTCGGGCGGCATCCTCCCTGTTCAGGCAGGTGTGCGGTTCTGCCCCGGGTGAAACGGAATTCACAGGCTATAACTGAGTATTCCGAGCCAGGGGACTATCGCCCATGGCATCCAGACTGTGGTCCTACGACGGAGTGTGGTCCATGCGAGAAAAACAGGAATCGGGTAGCGTGCCGGTGCCCGCCGAGTTCATGAGTGCGCAGAGCGCCATCGTCGGCCTGCGCGGCAAGGACCTGCTGACGACGGTCCGCAGCCTGGCCGTCCACGGCCTGCGCCAGCCGCTGCACAGTGCGCGGCACCTGGTCGCCTTCGGAGGCCAGTTGGGCAAGGTGCTGCTGGGCGACACCCTGCACCAGCCGAACCCTCAGGACGCCCGTTTCCAGGATCCATCCTGGCGCCTCAATCCCTTCTACCGGCGCACCCTGCAGGCCTACCTGGCGTGGCAGAAGCAACTGCTCGCCTGGATCGACGAAAGCAACCTGGACTGCGACGATCGCGCCCGCGCCCGCTTCCTCGTCGCCTTGCTCTCCGACGCCGTGGCACCCAGCAACAGCCTGATCAATCCACTGGCGGTAAAGGAACTGTTCAATACCGGCGGGATCAGCCTGCTCAATGGCGTCCGCCACCTGCTCGAAGACCTGGTGCACAACGGCGGCATGCCCAGCCAAGTGAACAAGACCGCCTTCGAGATCGGCCGCAACCTCGCCACCACGCAAGGCGCGGTAGTGTTCCGCAACGAGGTGCTGGAACTGATCCAGTACAAGCCGCTGGGCGAGCGCCAGTACGCCAAGCCCCTGCTGATCGTGCCGCCGCAGATCAACAAGTACTACATCTTCGACCTGTCGCCGGAAAAGAGCTTCGTCCAGTACGCCCTGAAGAACAACCTGCAGGTCTTCGTCATCAGTTGGCGCAACCCCGACGCCCAGCACCGCGAATGGGGCCTGAGCACCTATGTCGAGGCCCTCGACCAAGCCATCGAGGTCAGCCGCGAGATCACCGGCAGCCGCAGCGTGAACCTGGCCGGCGCCTGCGCCGGCGGGCTCACCGTGGCCGCCTTGCTCGGCCACCTCCAGGTGCGCCGGCAACTGCGCAAGGTCAGTAGCGTCACCTACCTGGTCAGCCTGCTCGACAGCCAGATGGAAAGCCCGGCGATGCTCTTCGCCGACGAGCAGACCCTGGAGAGCAGCAAGCGCCGCTCCTACCAGCATGGCGTGCTGGACGGGCGCGACATGGCCAAGGTGTTCGCCTGGATGCGCCCCAACGACCTGATCTGGAACTACTGGGTCAACAACTACCTGCTCGGCAGGCAGCCGCCGGCGTTCGACATCCTCTACTGGAACAACGACAACACGCGGCTGCCCGCGGCGTTCCACGGCGAACTGCTCGACCTGTTCAAGCACAACCCGCTGACCCGCCCGGGCGCGCTGGAAGTCAGCGGGACCGCGGTGGACCTGGGCAAGGTGGCGATCGACAGCTTCCACGTCGCCGGCATCACCGACCACATCACGCCCTGGGACGCGGTCTATCGCTCGGCCCTCCTGCTGGGCGGCCAGCGCCGCTTCATCCTGTCCAACAGCGGGCACATCCAGAGCATCCTCAACCCTCCCGGAAACCCCAAGGCCTGCTACTTCGAGAACGACAAGCTGAGCAGCGATCCACGCGCCTGGTACTACGACGCCAAGCGCGAAGAGGGCAGTTGGTGGCCGGTCTGGCTGGGCTGGCTGCAGGAGCGCTCGGGCGAGCTGGGCGACCCTGACTTCAACCTTGGCAGCGCCACGCATCCGCCCCTCGAAGCAGCCCCGGGCACCTACGTGCATATACGCTGAAAGACCCGGCCCGGGCGCCTGGAGCCGGGCACCTCGATCCCCAGAAGAAGTCCGGATGAAGACACGCGACCGTATCCTCGAATGCTCGCTGTTGCTGTTCAACGAACAGGGCGAACCCAACGTCTCGACACTGGAAATCGCCAACGAACTGGGCATCAGCCCGGGCAATCTCTACTACCACTTCCATGGCAAGGAACCGCTGGTGATGGCGCTGTTCGAGCGGTTCCAGGCCGAGTTGGCGCCGCTGCTCGATCCGCCCGAGGAGGTGCGCCTGGGCGCGGAGGACTACTGGCTGTTCCTGCATCTGATCGTCGAGCGCCTCGCCCACTACCGCTTCCTGTTCCAGGACCTGTCCAACCTGACCGGGCGCCTGCCACGGCTGGCTCGCGGCATCCGTACCTGGCTCGGCGCGCTGAAGCGGACCCTGGCCACCCTGTTGGCCCGCCTAAAGACCGACCGGCAGTTGCGCAGCGATGCGCCGGCACTCGGGCAACTGGTCGAACAGATCACCCTGACCCTGCTGTTCTCCTTGGATTACCAGCGGGTACTGGGCAGCAAGGGCGAGGTGCGCACGGTGGTCTACCAGATCATGATGCTGGTCGCCCCGCATCTGCGCAGCGAGGCCCAACGCTCGGCGGAAAGCCTGGCGCAGCGCTACCTGGGACCGGAATGAAAAACGCCCGGCGAGTGCCGGGCGTGTGCGTTGCCGCCAGGACTCAGCCCTGGCTGCTCGGCGTCGCCGGAGCGTTCGCTGCCGGAGCGCTGGCAGCCGGTGTGGCGGCGGGGGCAGCGGGCGCGCTCGAAGACGCGGCGGGAGCGGCCGGTTTCGCCGCGGCGGGCTTGGCGGCCGGCTTCTTCGCCGCAGGCTTTTTCGCAGCCGGCTTGGCGGCAGGTTTCGCCGCGGGCTTGGCGGCGGTCGCAGCGGCCGGCTTGGTTGCCGGCTTCGCGGCGGGCTTGGCTGCGGCAGGTTTCGCAGCAGGCTTCGCCGCAGCCTTGGCTGCCGGCTTGGCCGCCGGTTTCGCGGCGGCCTTCGCAGCCGGTTTGGCGGCGGGCTTGGCTGCCGGCTTGGCGGCCGCGGTCTTCGCTGCAGGTTTTTTCGCCGCGGGTTTCGCCGCAGGCTTGGCGGCGGCCTTGGCTGCCGGTTTAGCTGCCGGCTTGGCCGCTGCGGTTTTCGCCGCGGGCTTGGCAGCCGGTTTCGCCGCAGGCTTGGCCGCTGCCTTCGCCGCCGGCTTGACGCTGACGCCGGTGAGTTTCTCGATCTGCCTGGTCAGCGTATCGACCTTGCCGTGCAGCTCCTTCACCTCGTTGCGGCTCGGCACGCCGAGACGCGAGATGGCGCTGTTCAGGCGCTTGTCGAAAGCTTCCTCGAGCTCGCTCCACTTGCCGAGCGCACGGTCCCGAACCTCGTCGACCTTGCTCTTCGCAGAGCGGGCGGAAGCCTTCGCCGCACCGACCTGCGCGTCCACATCGGACTTCGCTTCTTTTTCAGCCTTCTCGCCGTCTTTCACCAAGGTCTCGAACAGCTTGCTGCCGTCCTTGCTGACCTTCGAGTAGGCCCCCAGACCAGCCAGCCAGATCTGCCGCGAGTATTTCTCGATCTCGCCGATCCAACTGGACTCTTTTTCGCTCTTCTTCTTGCCAGCCATCCTGCTCTCCTTATTGGGTTCTCGCGACACGCTCGAGCACTGCGCTCAGCTCATCCAGCTTAGCAGAGAGTGCTTCGACATCGTTCCGGGAAGGTATGCCTATCCGGTTCAACGTGCTAGCGACACGGCTGTCGAATGCCTGCTCGATCCTGTCGAGCTGGTCTTCGACTTTTCCCTTCACCGAAGAGAGGCCGGTCTTGACACTGTCATTGGCCGAATCGACCTGACTTGTGACCAGCGATTTGCCTTTTTTCTCCAGGGCTTCGCCAGCTTTCACCAATTCCTTGAAGTAGTCGCTGCCTTCGGTGCCCAGGCGGGAATACGCACCCAGGCCGGCAAGCCAGATCTGGCGGGCATAGTGGCGGATCTCGGAGACCAGGGAAGTGGATTCGGAAACGGTCTTTTTCTTCAGGGCAATCTTGGCCATGGGGCACCTCACGCTCGTTGGGTTGAAGAAACCGCAGGCGCCGCCGGAACGCTGGCAGCGTGAGAGCAAGGTATCGGGGAAAATTAGAAACCGCATACTAAGCGGAAGATGGGCGCCGCCAGGACGGCGAACGCCCGGCGGGATCAGGCCAGCGCCTTGTCCAGCGCCTTCTCGATCTCGCCCTTGAGCAGGCCGCTCATGGCCGACAGCATCAGGCCGAGCTTGACGTCCACCGCGACCTTGTCCGCCCCCACCGCGATCCTGCCGTCGACGCCGCTGCGCTTGAAGGTCAGCTCGTCGCCCTGCCATTCGCACTGCACGCCGTGCTCCTTCGCCAGACGTTCGGCCAGTTTCTCCGCCTTGGCCCGTGCGGCGTCCAGCCCCAGGCTGTGCGGACGTTCGATGTGGATACGCGACATGGATCGACTCCTGATTGCAGATCGGAAAACTATACGCGGCCAGACAAAACACCGCACCCGCGCCGTCGGACGGCGGCACAGCACTTTCCCCACATCCTGTTAGAATGCCCGGCATTCTTTCCAGGTGAGAACGTCATGAACGATCCCCGCAAAGGCGCCGACGCCGAACCCACCACCCACTTCGGCTACCAGAACGTTCCGGAAAGCCAGAAGGCGAAGAAGGTCGCCGAGGTATTCCACTCGGTGGCAGCCAAGTACGACCTGATGAACGACCTGATGTCCGGTGGCATCCATCGCCTGTGGAAGCGCTTCACCATCGAGCTGTCCGGCGTGCGCAGCGGGAACCGCGTGCTCGACATCGCCGGCGGCACCGGCGACCTGACCCGGCAGTTCTCGCGCCTGGTCGGCCCGACCGGCGAGGTGGTGCTGGCCGACATCAACGCCTCGATGCTCAAGGTCGGCCGCGACAAGCTGCTCGACAAGGGCGTCTCCGGCAACGTCAGCTTCGTCCAGGCGGACGCCGAGAAGCTGCCCTTCCCGGACAACCACTTCGACTGCGTGACCATCGCCTTCGGCCTGCGCAACGTCACCCACAAGGACGAAGCGATCCGCTCCATGCTGCGCGTGCTCAAGCCCGGTGGCCGCCTGCTGGTGCTGGAGTTCTCCAAGCCGAGCAGCAACCTGCTGTCCAAGGCCTACGACGCCTATTCGTTCAGCCTGCTGCCGCTGATGGGCAAGCTGGTCACCAACGACTCCGAGAGCTATCGCTACCTGGCCGAGTCGATCCGCATGCACCCCGACCAGGAAACCCTGAAGGCGATGATGGTGGAAGCCGGCTTCGACCGCGTGACCTACCACAACATGACCGGCGGCATCGTCGCCCTGCACCGCGGTATCAAGCCTTAACCGAGGGCGCGCCGATGAGCTCGCTGCTGATCCAGGCCGTGCTGGCCGCCGCCGAAACCGGCATCAATCGCGTCCTGCGCCTCGACGGGACAGCGCTGCCGCGCCTGCGCAGGCTTTCCACCAAGGTCATCGAGGTCGACTGCCTGAGCCCGCCGCTGCGGGTCTTCATCCTGCCCGCCGGCGACGGCCTGCACTTCGCCGCGCAGCATGAGGCGGAGGTCGACTGCACCTTGCGTGCGCCGGCCGGCAACCTCCTGCACCTGGCCCTGGCGCGCGACAAGACCCGCGTCCTGCACAGCCCGGAAGTCAGCATGGACGGCGACAGCGCGGCCCTGCTGGAACTGGCCGGCATCCTGCAGAGCCTGGAGCTGGACTGGGAGTACGAACTGTCGCGCTGGCTCGGCCCGCTCGCCACCCAGGTGCTCGGCAGCGGCCTGCGCGACGCTTCGCGCTGGAGCGCGCAGAGCCTGCACAGCCTGCGCCTGAACCTGGCCGACTACCTTGCCGAGGAAAGCCGTACGCTGGTCGGCCAGCACGAAGCCGAAGCCCGCTTCGCCGAACTGGACCAGCTGAAGCTGGCCCTCGATCGTCTCGACGCGCGCGTCGGACGCCTCAGCCAAAAGACCAAGCCCGACGCATGAAGCTCCTCGCTGTCCGCCGCCTCCTGCGCATCCAGCGCGTCGTCATCCGCTACCGCCTGGACGACCTGATCCTCGAACTGCCGATGCTGCCCTGGTGGCTGCGCCTGCTCGGTGCCACCCTGCCCTGGCGCTGGCTGCCGCGGCGCAAGCTGGAACTGACCCGCGGCGCGCGCCTGCGCCTGGCGCTGCAGGACCTCGGACCGATCTTCATCAAGTTCGGCCAGATTCTCTCCACCCGCCGCGACCTGCTGCCCGACGACATCGCCAACGAACTGGCCTGGCTGCAGGACAAGGTGCCGCCCTTCCCGCCGGAGCTGGCGGTCAAGCGCATCGAGGAACAACTGGGCGCGAAGATCGAACAGGTCTTCGCCCGCTTCGAACGCGAACCGCTGGCCTCCGCCTCGGTGGCCCAGGTCCACGCCGCGCGCCTGAAGAGCGGCGAGGAAGTGGTGGTGAAGGTGATCCGGCCGAACCTGGAACCAGTGATCCGCTCCGACATCGCCTGGCTGTTCATCCTCGCCCGCCTCGCCG
This sequence comes from Pseudomonas sp. HMSC063H08, assembly GCF_001813645.1. Classification (NCBI taxonomy): domain Bacteria; kingdom Pseudomonadati; phylum Pseudomonadota; class Gammaproteobacteria; order Pseudomonadales; family Pseudomonadaceae; genus Pseudomonas; species Pseudomonas sp. HMSC063H08. The sequence goes on along the minus strand of NZ_KV813325.1, from coordinate 124,121 downwards.
AGCGGGTCTCCAGCGAGGCGCGGCGCCTGCACCCGGTGGAAGTGGTCAGCGACTACGAGAAGACCATCGTCGACGAACTCGACCTGCTCCGCGAGGCAGCCAACGCCTCGCAGCTGCGGCGCAACTTCGAAGGCTCGCCGCTGCTCTACGTGCCACAGGTCTACTGGGACTGGTGCCGGCCCAAGGTGCTGGTGATGGAGCGCATCTACGGCATCCCGGTGACCGACCTGGAAACCCTGCGCGACCAGCGCACCGACTTCAAGGCACTGGCCGAGCGCGGCGTGGAGATCTTCTTCACCCAGGTGTTCCGCGACAGCTTCTTCCATGCCGACATGCACCCCGGCAACATCTTCGTCAGCACCCGCGCGCCCTGGAGCCCGCAATACATCGCGGTGGACTGCGGCATCGTCGGCAGCCTGACCGACGAGGACCAGGACTACCTGGCGCGCAACCTGATCGCCTTCTTCAAGCGCGACTACCGCAAGGTCGCCCAACTGCATATCGACTCCGGCTGGGTCCCGGCGGAAACCAAGGTCAACGACTTCGAGGCGGCGATCCGTACCGTCTGCGAACCGATCTTCGAGAAGCCGCTGAAGGACATCTCCTTCGGCCAGGTCCTGCTGCGCCTGTTCCAGACCGCGCGTCGTTTCAACATGGAGATCCAGCCGCAACTGGTGCTGCTGCAGAAGACCCTGCTGAACATCGAAGGCCTCGGCCGCCAGCTCTACCCGGAACTCGACCTGTGGGCCACCGCACAGCCGTTCCTGGAGCGCTGGATGCGCGAACGGGTCAGCCCGAAGCAGTTGCTGCGCAATTTCCAGCAACAGGTCGAGCAGGTGCCGCACCTGTCGCAAATGGCCCGCGATACCCTCGAACGCCTGTCACAACCGCACGCCCACAATGCGCCGCCGCCGGAGTGGAAAGGTTCCCGCCACGACTGGCTCGGGCGCCTGGTGGGCGCGGTGCTGCTGGTCGGCGCCGCCGAGGTCGGCCTGGGTCAGCAGCTGGAAGCCTGGCCGGCGTGGGTGATGCTGGCCGGCGGGGTGTTCCTGATCCTGCGCCGCTAGCGCCGCGCACGGCCACTAGGCCCGCGCCGATAGCCAGTCGCGCTCCCGGCTGGCACACTACTCCCATTTCCGCCGGAAACGCACGCAACGTACCGGCAACGAACGTGGAAAGACCATGAAAGACTGGCTGGATGAGATTCACTGGAACGCCGACGGCCTGGTCCCGGCGATCGCCCAGGATCACGAGACCGGGCGCGTGCTGATGATGGCCTGGATGAACCGCGAGGCGCTGGCCCTGACCGCCAGCGAGAACCGTGCAATCTATTGGTCGCGTTCGCGTGGCAAGCTGTGGCGCAAGGGCGAGGAGTCCGGGCATGTGCAGAAGCTGCACGAACTGCGCCTGGACTGCGACGCCGACGTGGTCATCCTGATGGTCGAGCAGGTCGGCGGGATCGCCTGCCATACCGGCCGGGAAAGCTGTTTCTACCGCGTCTTCGAGAACGGCGCCTGGAAGACCGTCGATCCGGTGCTGAAGGACCCGGACGCCATCTACGAACACGCAGGACACCACCATGAGTGACACCCTGACCCGTCTGGCGGCGGTGCTCGAGGAGCGCAAGAACGCCGCGCCCGACAGTTCCTACGTGGCCAGCCTGTACCACAAGGGCCTGAACAAGATCCTGGAGAAGGTCGGCGAGGAGTCGGTGGAAGCCATCATCGCCGCCAAGGATGCCGCGGCCAGCGGCGACTGCCAGGACCTGATCTACGAAACCGCCGACCTCTGGTTCCACTCGCTGGTGATGCTCTCGGCCCTCGGCCAGCATCCGCAAGCCGTGCTGGACGAACTGGAGCGCCGCTTCGGCCTTTCCGGCCACGCCGAGAAAGCCGCCCGCCAACCATCGGCCTGAACCTACACATTGCGAGGAATACGACATGGGCATTTTTGACTGGAAACACTGGATCGTCATCCTGATCGTCGTGGTACTGGTGTTCGGCACCAAGCGCCTGAAGAACCTCGGTTCCGACGTCGGCGAAGCGATCAAGGGCTTCCGCAAGGCGGTGAACACCGAGGAAGACGACAAGAAGGACCAGCCCGCCGCCCAGCCGGCCCAACCGCTGAACCAGCCGCACACCATCGACGCCCAGGCGCAGAAGGTCGAAGAGCCGGCGCGCAAGGACTGACGGGTAGCCATCGATGTTCGGAATCAGCTTCAGCGAACTGTTGCTGGTCGGGCTGGTCGCCCTGCTGGTGCTCGGCCCCGAGCGCCTGCCGGGCGCCGCACGTACCGCCGGCCTGTGGATCGGCCGCCTGAAGCGCAGTTTCAATACCATCAAGCAGGAAGTGGAACGGGAAATCGGTGCGGACGAGATCCGCCGGCAACTGCACAACGAGCACATCCTCTCGATGGAGCGCGAAGCGCAGAAGCTGCTGGCCCCGCTGACCGGCCAGAATCCCCCGCAGGAAACCCCGCCGCCGGCGGCCGAGAGCCCGGCGCCGAGCGTACCCACGCCGCCGCCGACCAGCACGCCTGCGGTTCCGCCCGCGGACGCCGCGGCACCGCCGGCAGTCGCTACCTCCACTCCCCCTTCGCCACCGTCCGAGACGCCGCGTAATCCATGAGCGCCGATAAACCCGAGCAGCCCGAGCACGACCAGGAAATGCCCCTGGTCTCGCACCTGACCGAACTGCGTACGCGCCTGCTGCGCAGCGTGGCGGCGATCTTTCTGATCTTCGCCGGCCTGTTCTACTTCTCGCAGAAGATCTACACCCTGGTCTCCGAGCCGTTGCGCCGCTTCCTTCCGGAAGGCACCAGCATGATCGCCACCGACGTCGCCTCACCGTTCCTCGCGCCGTTCAAGCTGACCATGGTGGTGGCGCTGTTCCTCGCCATGCCGGTGATCCTCGCGCAGGTCTGGGGCTTCATCGCGCCCGGCCTGTACAAGCACGAGAAGCGCGTGGCACTGCCGCTGCTGGTGTCCAGCATCATCCTGTTCTACGCCGGGATGGCCTTCGCCTACTTCCTGGTGTTCCCGATGATCTTCCACTTCTTCGCCAGCGTGACGCCCGAGGGCGTGGCGATGATGACGGACATCAACAGCTACCTGGACTTCGTCCTGACCCTGTTCTTCGCCTTCGGCGTCGCCTTCGAGATCCCGGTGGCCACGGTGCTGCTGATCTGGATCGGGGTGGTCGACGTCGAGTACCTGAAGAAGATCCGCCCGTACGTGATCATCGGCTGCTTCGTGGTCGGCATGGTCCTGACCCCGCCGGACATCTTCTCCCAGACCATGCTCGCGGTGCCAATGTGGCTGCTGTTCGAGATCGGCCTGCTGTTCGGCCGCCTGGTACGCAAGCGCGGCGAGCATCCAGACGATCAACCGGCCAGCGACGGCGACCAGCCTCCGGCCACCCGCCAGTGAACCTGCTGCTCCTCGACGACGCCGACTTCGTGTCGGCGGATCGTGCGGTCCTGCACGATCGCCGCCTCAAGCACCTGCACGAAGTGCACCGCGCCGAGAACGGCGACACCCTGCGGGTCGGCCGCCTCGGCGGCTGGATGGGCGAAGGCCGCCTGCTGAAGCTCGACGCCAGCGAGGCGACCCTGGAGGTGCGCTTCGACCAGCCGCCGCCGGCCAAGCTGCCGATCACCCTGCTGCTGGCCTTGCCGCGACCGAAGATGCTCCGCCGGGTGTTGCAGACCATCGCCGCGATGGGCGTACCGAAGCTGGTGCTGCTGAACAGCTACCGCGTGGAAAAGAGCTTCTGGCAGACCCCGTTCCTCGACCCGGCGGCGATCCGCGAGAACCTGGTCCTCGGCCTGGAGCAGGCCCGCGATACGGTGCTGCCGGAAATCATCGTCGAGAAGCGCTTCAAACCCTTCGTCGAAGACCGCCTGCCGGCCCTGGCCGCCGGCAGCCTCGGCCTGGTCGGCCATCCCGGCCCCTGGCCGGCCTGTCCGCGCGCGGTGGAGAAGCCGGTGACCCTGGCGATCGGCCCGGAAGGCGGCTGGATTCCCTACGAGGTCGACAAGCTGCGCGAAGCCGGACTGCATCCGGTGCAGCTCGGCGAACGTATCCTGCGCGTGGAAACCGCGGTCAGCGCCTTGCTTGCGCGGTTGTTCTGAAAAAACTCCGGTAAAAGACTGAAGGTTTTCCCCGCCCGGCCGACATCCTCTGTCGCGCAGGGCTCCGCACGACAACCATAAGACCTCGCCCGCCGGCCACGTACCGGCCCTCCGCGCCCGCACGCCGGACGCGACGACGCTGAGCCATTACCTGTTCCGCCACGCCATGGGGCTGCCAACCCAGGGTGTCGCACTGCCTGGAGTAATGACGATGTACGATTGGTGGGTTCTCCAACTGGCCAAGCTGAGCGTCAGCCGCAAGCTGATGGTCGGTTTCGGTGTCCTCCTCGCGCTGCTTCTGCTGGTGGTGATCAGCAGCAACCGCACCCTCACGCACCAGACCGCCCTCAGCGAGCAGCTCGCCGAAGTCGCCAGCCTGATGGAACAGGCCCAGCAAGCCGAACAAGGCCGCCTGGCATTCGAAGCCGGCAGCGACCCGCGCCAGGCCGAGCAGGTCCGCCAAACCCTGGCCGGGATGCTCCAGCGCCTGCAGGCGCTGCGCGACAGCGAGCTTGACCCGGCCGCCCTGGCCCACCAGGCCGAAGCCATCGAAGCCTACCGCAAGGCCTTCGACGACCTCGCCGCAGCCGATCAGCAACGCAGCGCCGCCCGCGGTGTGCTGGTGGGCACTGCACAGCAGGCGCTGGACAGCTTCGCCCGCCTCGAGGAACTGATGGACGCCAGCCTCGCGCAGCAGGCCGGCGACCCGCAGGCGTTGCAACGCAGCCGTGCGGTGGCCGACCTGCACCAACAGTTGCTCATGCTGCGTTACCAGGTGCGCGGCTACGTCTTCGAGCGCAGCGACAAGGCCGAGCAGGCCGCGTTCGCCGCGTTCGACGCCCTCCGCCAGGCCGGCACGACGCTACGAGGCCAATTGCCCGGCGAGGCCGATGCGGCGCTGGAACAGGCCATGCGCAGCCTCCAGGGCTATCGTGGCGGCATCGAGCAGTTCCGTGCCGGCGTCGTCCGCACGCGCCAGGCGCAGCAAGCGATGCAAAGCAGCACCCAGGATATGGCCCGGGCCGGCCGGACCCTCACCGAAGCCGGTCGCCAGTTGCGCGAGAGCACCGCCAGCCGCGACCGCGCCAGCCTCTGGCTGATCGCCGCGCTGGCCCTGGCCTTCGGCTGCGTCGCCGGCTGGGCGATCAACCGGCAGATCGTCCGGCCGCTGGACGAAGCCCTCGCGCAGGCCGAGGCCATCGCCGCCGGCGACCTCGGCAAGCGTCCGCAGAATCCCCTGACCCTCCAGCGCCGCGACGAACTGGGCCAGTTGCAGCGAGTCATGCAGCGCATGGGCGACAGCCTGCGCGAGCTGGTCGGGCGGATCGGCGACGGCGTCAGCCAGTTGGCCAGCTCCGCCGAGGAACTCTCGGCGGTCACCGAGCAGACCCGCGCCGGGGTCAACAGCCAGAAAGTGGAGACCGACCAGGTCGCCACCGCCATGCACGAGATGGCCGCCACCGTGCAGGACGTCGCGCGCAACGCCGAGCTGGCCTCCCAGGCCGCTCGCCAGGCCGATGAAGAGGCGCGCCAGGGCGACGCGGTGGTCGACCAGGCGGTGACCCGCATCGAGCGCCTGGCTACCGAAATGGACGTTTCCAGCGAAGCCATGGCGCGCCTGAAGAACGACAGCGAGCAGATCGGCAGCGTCCTCGACGTGATCAAGTCGGTGGCCGAGCAAACCAACCTGCTGGCGCTCAACGCCGCCATCGAAGCGGCACGCGCCGGCGACGCCGGACGCGGCTTCGCGGTGGTCGCCGACGAGGTCCGTGGCCTGGCCCAGCGCACCCAGCAGTCCACCGCCGAGATCGAGGGCCTGATCCAGCGTCTCCAGCAGGGCGCCGGTGAAGCCGCCGAACGCCTGGAGAACAGCCGCTCGCTGACCGCCAGCACGGTGGAACTGGCGCGCCGCGCCGGCGCCGCGCTGGACAGCATCACCCGCACCGTCTCCGACATCCAGAACATGAACCTGCAGATCGCCACTGCCGCGGAGCAACAGAGCACGGTGGCCGAGGAGATCAACCGCAGCGTCCTCAGCGTGCGCGACGTCGCCGAACAGTCGGCCGCCGCCAGCGAGCAGACCGCCGCCTCCAGCGGCGAACTGGCGCGCCTGGGCACGCAGTTGCAGGCGCAGGTGGGACGCTTCCGCCTGTAACATCCCGAGAGGATCCTCCTTGCATCGGCAGCCCCTCCCGTCCATCGAAAGCGGACAGGAGGGGCACCTTTGCGTAGGATCAGGCTTTCGCCTTTTGGGAGATGACGCCATGCGCCCGATGACCATCGATATCGACGAACTGGCCTTCGCCCTGGATACTCCGGGAATCGACCACTACCTCGACCTGCACAGCGGCAAGGTGCTGCTGATCTCCGCCGAGGCGCCCGATCCCGAACTGGACGCATTGCTGGAAAACGAGCCGGAACGCCTGCTGCTGATCGACCCGCTGAGCACCACCCAGTCGCTGGGACTGATGCAGGATTTCCTCCGCGAGGTGGAAGAGCCGCACGCCTATGCGACGCTCGCCAACGCGCTGCAGAGCCGCAAGCCGTTCAAGGCCTTCAAGCACTCTCTGATGGAGTACCCGGAACTGTTGCAGGACTGGTACCGCTACCAGAACGAGCGCCTGCGCGAATGGGCGCTGGACTGGCTGGAGGACAACGATATCCAGCCGGCCGCGCGGCAGAGTCCGACGTCGCTCCTGCCGCCGCCGGGCAAGCCGTTCGCCTAGCGCGATACTAGAGGACCTGGCGGAGGAAGGCCTGGGCCCGGGGGTCCTGCGGATTGTCGAAGAACTGCGCCGGCGGCGCGTCCTCCAGCAGCTTGCCGTGGTCGAAGAACAGCACGCGGTCGGCCACTTCGCGGGCAAAGCCCATCTCGTGGGTCACGCAGACCATGGTCATGCCTTCCACGGCCAGGGTCTTCATGACGTCGAGGACTTCGCCGACCATCTCCGGATCGAGCGCCGAGGTCGGTTCGTCGAACAGCATCACCTTGGGGTCCATGCACAACGCGCGAGCGATCGCCACGCGCTGCTGCTGGCCGCCGGACAGGCGCGAGGGATATTCGTCGGCCTTCTGCCCGATACCGACCTTGGCCAGCAACGCCCGCGCCTTGGCCTCGCGCTCGGCCTTGCCGCGTTTGCGCACCACGCGCTGGGCCAGGCAGAGGTTCTCGAGCACGGTCATGTGCGGGAACAGGTTGAAATGCTGGAACACCATGCCGACTTCGCGGCGGTAGGCATTGATGTCGGTCCTCGGGTCGGCCAGGTCGACGCCGTCGATGCTCACCGAGCCTTCGTCGAACTCCTCCAGGCCGTTCAGGCAGCGCAGGAAGGTCGACTTGCCGGAACCGGACGGACCGATCACCACCAGCACCTCGCCCCTGGCCACGCGGGTACTCACGTCGTCCACCGCGCGCACTACCTGGCCGCGGGTATCGAAGACCTTCAGCAGGTTGCGTACTTCAATCACTTTGTCCGAGCCTCCGCTCCAGTCGGGATGCCATGTGCGAAAGGGGCAGGTTCAACAGCAGGTACAGCGCGGCGACGCAGAACCAGATCTCGAAGGTGGAGAACGAGGTGGTGATCGCCTCGCGGCCGCTCTTGGTCAGTTCGGTGATGGCGATCACCGAGACCAGCGAGGTGTCCTTGACCAGGCTGATGAACTGCCCGGCCAGCGGCGGCAGCACGCGCTTGAAGGCCTGCGGCAGGATCACGTAGCGCATCGACTGGCCGGCGTTCAGGCCCAGGGAGCGGGCGGCCTCGTTCTGTCCGCGGGCGATGGACTGCACGCCGGCCCGGATGATCTCGGCCACGTAGGCGCCGGTGAACAGCGCCAGCGCCGCGACCCCGGCGAACTCGCGGGACAGGTTGAGCACGGTGCCGATGAAGAAGTAGAAGATGAATATCTGCACCAGCAACGGCGTGCCGCGCACCAGCTCGACGTAGATCGTCGACAGGTCGTGCAGGGTCGGGTTCTTCGACAGCCGGCAGAGGCCGGCAACCAGGCCGATCGCCAAGCCGATGGCACCGGACACCAGCGATAGCCAGAGGGTGGTCCACAGGCCCCAGAGCAGTGGGCCGGCGGCCCAGTGGCGGGTCACCCCGACCGCGTCGCCCTCGGCCACGTCGTCGCCTTCGGAGAATTGCAGGCTGTCCTGGGCGACGGTCACGACCTGCTTCTCGCCGCTCTCGCCAAGCAGCGTGACGCGCGCGTCCCTGCCCTGTTCCTCGATAGCCTCGACCCGGCCGATCTCGTTGGCCCGCAACGGCTCCTCGGCCTGGTAGGCGAAGTACTGCGGAACGCGGTTCCAGCGCCATTCATAGGAAATCAGCGAGGTGGAGAACCACAGCGCCCAGGCCAGGACCAGCAGGATCAGCCCGGTCAGCAGGTGCCAGGGCCAGACGGAACGTTTCTTCTTGGTCACGGAAACTCTCTCGAACGATGGAATGCGCAGGTACGACGGCCCCCTTCGCGGGGGCCGTCAGCGGTTCATTCCATTTCCTTCAGCCACTCGGTGTTCTTGAACCACTTGTCGTGGATGCGCTGATAGGTGCCGTCTTCGCGGATCTGATGGAGGAAGTTGTTGATGAAGTTGATGCTGTCGTAGTCGCCTTTCTTCAGGCCGAACGCCAGCGGCTCGTAGGAGAACGGCTGGTCGAGGTAGACCAGCTTGCCGGCGCCGAACTTGCTCACCGCCACCACGTTGTAGGGCGAGTCGTAGATGAAGGCGTCAGCCTTGCCGTTGACCACGTCCATCACCGCTTCCGGCTCGTTGTCGAAGCCGTGGTACTTGGCCTTGCTGATCAGCTTGCGGGCAACGATCTCACCGGTGGTGCCGATCTTCGAGGTGATGCTGTACTGCGGATCGTTCAGGTCCTTGTAGGACTTGATCTTGCCTTCCAGCTCCTTGCGCACCAGCAGGGTCTGGCCGACCACGATGAAGGGCTCGGAGAAGTTCAGGCGCAGGTTGCGCTCCTGGGTCAGGGTCATGCCCGAGCCGATCATGTCGAACTTGTCGGTCAGCAGCGCCGGGATGATGCCGTCGTAGCTGGTGGAGACCAGCTCCAGCTTGACGCCCATGGACTTGGCCATGGCCTTGAGCAGGTCGACTTCGAAGCCGATGATCTGGCCGCGCTTGTTGGTCATCTCGAACGGCATGTAGGTCGGGTCCATGCCGACCCGCAGGGTGCCGCGCTTGACCGCGTCCTCCACCGCGCCGGCCGCCTGGACCGAAGCCACGCCCACCAGGGCGCAGACGCCCAGAACCAATGAAGCAAGATACTTTTTCATTCCCCAATCCCCAGCAGTCTTAGAAACACAGTCGTCGAACGGATGCTCTCGTCGTGTCGCCGTCCCGGGCGGGCAGCAGGCCATGACCGGCTGCGCAAAAGGCGGCCGATAGTACCTCAGCTGGCGAACGATACGAGACTTTCTGGATTGCCGGCGCAGGGTAACAGCAGCGCCGCACGGGGAAAACAGGCAAGAAACAGACCATGCCCCCGGCGGCGTTCCGCCGGGGGCATGGGATCAGGACTGGGCGGCGGGCAGCAGGCCGGCGTCGCCGGGCACTACCTGGGCCAGCGGTACGCTGGCGGCGTGGGGGTCGTCCGCCTCGGCCTTGCGCCAGCGGCCGAGCCAGTCGTCGCGGTCCTCTTCCCAGACCCGCGTATGCAGGCGCGAAAGTGCTACCGGGTCACTCAACAGGGCCAGGCGCGTGGCGCCGTCGAGCTGTTCCGGGCCCTTCTCGATGGCCTTGCCGATACGCTCGCCGCGCACCGTCTCGATGGCTTGCGCACGGTTGTGGCGAGCCGTGCCCATGGCGCAGGCCAGGGCGTTGAGCAACGGATCGACGGCGGCCTTGAGGAAGCCATCCTTGAGCGCATGCCAGCGGTTCTCGTAGGTGTACTCGTCGGTGGCGCGCAGCTCGCGCGGCGTGTCGTACTCCTCCGGGATCAGGAACAGCTTTTCATCGCGGGCGCGCAGGCCCAGCTTCACCCGACTGGAGATCACCGATACCGGGATAGACAGGATCAGCGAACCGACGATCGGCGACAGCCACCACAGGAAGCGCGGGTTGAGCCAGGCCACCAGCAGGGTCCAGGCGATACCTAGCAGGGTCTGCATGCCGTGCCGGCGGATCGCCTCGCTCCAGGGCGTGGCGTCGTCGTCGCGCTGCGGCGAGTTCCACTGCACCGACCAGCCGAGGAAGGCGGCCAGCACGAAGCGGGTGTGGAAGAGCATGCGCACCGGCGCCAGCAGCACCGAGAAGAACATCTCCAGGAGCATGCTCAGGGTCACTCGGATCACCCCGCCGAAACCCTTGGCGCCCTTGGCCCAGATCAGCATTACGCTGAGCAGCTTGGGCAGGAACAACAGGGTCAGGGTGGTGGAGAACAACGCGATGGCCTTCTCCGGATGCCACTGCGGCCAGATCGGGAACAACTGCCGCGGTTCCAGGAAGTACTGCGGCTCCATCAGCTGGTGCACCGCCAGCAGCGCGGTGGAAAGCACCAGGAAGAAGAACCACAACGGCGCCGACAGGTAGGACATGACCCCGGTGAGGAACACCGCGCGGTGCACCGGGTGCATGCCCTTGACCAGGAACAGGCGGAAGTTCATCAGGTTGCCGTGGCACCAGCGGCGGTCGCGCTTGAGTTCGTCGAGCAGGTTCGGCGGCAGTTCTTCGTAGCTGCCGTCGAGGTCGTAGGCGATCCACACGCCCCAGCCGGCACGGCGCATCAGCGCAGCCTCGACGAAGTCGTGGGACAGGATCGCGCCGGCGAACGAGCCCTTGCCCGGCAACGGCGCCAGGGCGCAGTGGTCGATGAAGGGCTGCATGCGGATGATCGCGTTGTGGCCCCAGTAGTGCGACTCGCCGAGTTGCCAGAAGTGCAGGCCGGCGGTGAACAGCGGGCCGTAGACGCGGGTGGCGAACTGCTGCATGCGCGCATACAGGGTGTCCATGCCGGACGCCTTCGGCGCGGTCTGGATGATCCCCGCCTCAGGATTGGCCTCCATCAGGCGCACCAGCTTGGCCAGGCAGTCGCCGCTCATCACGCTGTCGGCGTCCATCACCACCATGTAGCGGTAGTCGCCGCCCCAGCGCCGGCAGAAGTCGTCGATGTTGCCGCTCTTGCGCTTCACCCGGCGCCGGCGGCGACGGTAGAAGATCTTGCCGAAGCCCTTGGTCTCGCGGCACAGCTCGAGCCAGGCCTGCTGCTCGGCGACGGCGATATCCGGGTCGTTGGTGTCGCTGAGGACGAAGAAGTCGAAGCGTTCCATCTCGCCGGTGGCGGCCATCGACTCGACGGTCGCCCGCAGGCCGGCGAATACCCGCGGCACGTCTTCGTTGCAGATCGGCATGACGATCGCCGTGCGGGCGTCGGCGGCGATCGGCTCGCTGCCGGCGCTGCTGCCGGAGATCCGGTAGCGGTCGCGCCCGGTGAGCAGCTCCCAGAAGCCCATCAGCGCGGTCCAGAAGCCGGCCGAGACCCAGCAGAAGAGGATCGCGAAGAGCGCCAGGATGCCGAACTGGATGACATAGGGCAGCACCTGCTGGACGGTATCCAGCAGGCTCTGCTGGGCCAGTTCCTCCAGGTCGACGAAGGCCCAGCCCTGGTAGGGCAGGATGCCTTTCATGTAGTAGGTGGCGACCGAGGTCTGCGCCAGCATCAACAACAGCAGGATGAACCGGCGCAGCGAGCCGACCCGCTGCCAGCGGGCCCGCGGCAGGGCACGCTTGGGCTTGGGCGGGTTGCTGCGTCCGGTCAGCCGACGCCAGCCGCGCACCAGGATGTTGGTGCGCCAGGGCTCGGGAATCACCTTGGTACGGCGGATCGGCGGGGAAATCTTGAGGAAGGTGCGACCCTGGGCGTCGACGCCGAACATCTCGGCGTCGTCCAGCTCAGGGGTGCCCAGCTGCAGGCGGGCGCGTACCGAGGCCAGGGCGGGATCGCCCCCGGCATCGGCAGCGGCGCCTTCCGCTCCCGCCAGGCGAGCGTGCAGCTCGGAGAAGGAAGCGGACTCGCCAAGTCGCTCCCGCTCCTCTTCCGCCAGGGGAAGATGAGCGAGGTAGTCGGCCAGCGGTGCTTTCGTAGTGGATGGGTTATTCATCGGCAGGCAGCTGATAGCTCCAGGTTTCGCTCAGTGGCTTCTGCGCCTCGTCGACCAGCGCCGCGCGCATTTCCACCGGCTTCTTCGGATCCTTGACCTTGATCCGCAGCGTCAGGCGCCAGCCTTTCAGGACCGGGTTGTAACGCAGGCTGTTCTCCACCACCTCGGCGTTGCTGTCGGTGCTGACCTGGGTGGTCACCGGCGCGTCCGGCGCCAGGTCCTTCAGGGCCGGCCCTTCGAAGTCGACGACCAGGGCGGTGCTGCCGTCCTGCTGGCGGATCAGGTTCTTCTGCTTCACGTCGCCGACCGAGCGCATGGTCTGCTTGACCCAGGAGGATTTCGGGTCGTGCAGCTCGTCTTCATCCATGGTCCAGTGCAGGCGGTAGGCGAAGTCCAGCGGCTTTCCGACCTCAGGCTGGGTCTCGGGGTTCCAGAACGCGACGATATTGTCGTTGGTTTCGTCCGGGGTCGGGATTTCCACCAGTTCCACGGTGCCCTTGCCCCAGTCGCCCTTCGGCTCGATCCAGGCACTCGGACGCAGGTCGTAGCGGTCGTCCAGGTCTTCGTAGCGGGAGAACTCGCGGCCGCGCTGGAGCAGGCCGAAGCCTTTCGGGTTCTCGACGCTGAAGGTGCTCACCGACAGGTGCTTCGGATTGTTCAGCGGACGCCACAGCCACTCGCCGTTGCCGGCATGGATCTGCAGACCGCTGGAGTCATGCAGCTCGGGCCGGAAGTTGTGCTGCTCGGACGGCTGGTTGGAGCCGAACAGGTACATGCTGGTCAGCGGCGCCAGGCCCAGTTTGCTGACCTTGTCGCGGAGGAACACGCGGGCCTGGACATCCATCACCGCATCCTTGCCCGGACGCAGCACGAAGCGGTAGGCGCCGGTGGCCCGCGGCGAGTCGAGCAGGGCGTAGATCACCAGTTGCTTGTCCTGCGCCTTCGGCCGCTCGATCCAGAATTCGCGGAAGCGCGGGAACTCTTCGCCCGAAGGCAGCGCGGTATCGATCGCCAGGCCGCGCGCCGACAGACCGTAGACCTGGCCCTTGCCGACCACGCGGAAGTAGCTCGCGCCAAGGAAGGTGGCGATCTCGTCCTGCTTGTCGGCCTTGTTGATCGGATAGAGCACGCGGAAACCGGCATAGCCGAGATCCTTGGTGGCATTCTCGTCGAACTTCAGGGATCCGAAATCGAATTTGGTGCGATCGTACTTGATCGGCTTGACCGTGGTAGCGGTCACCTCGTTGATCTTCACCGGCGTGTCGAAGTGCATGCCCTGGTGATAGAAGCTCAGCTTGAACGGCGTCTTCAGCTTGCCCCAGTAGGCGCGCTCGTTGATGAAACGGATCTGCTGGTAATCGGCGAATTTCATTTCGCTGAATTCCGATGGCAGGTTGCTGGTCGGCGCGGAATACTTGTCGCCGGCCAGGTCCTTGGCCTTGCTCGCCACGTCGTCGATGCTGAACGCCCATACCGGGGCGGCGACGAATGCCAGCGCGGTCGAGCCGGCAAGCAGCAGGGTGCGCACGCGGGCGCGGAAATCGGTGTTTGAAACGGAACGGAAAATCACGAGGCCCCCTCGTCCGTGAACATGAATTACTGAAGACGCCCTGACCGTTCAGGGGTCTCCGACGGCACCGGAGTGCCGGTCGAACATGGTTTCGCCACATTCGCTGCCAAACCCGATAGATAGCCAGATTTGGCGCGATCTGACAAAAAGAATGCCTGTTTCCAGTCATTCGCGTTACGTGCACCGGGCCTGGAAAACCAGGGGGCATGCCGCTCGTCGGCTAGCGACCCCAGAGGTTCCGACCCTGCCCGGGCGGAATGATTCCCGTCCATTGGGTTGCAGGACGCCCCGCCCGGCATCGGGATGCCGGCCGGCCTGTCCTGTACAGCATGAAATCGGCGTGCGGATGATGCACCGAGGTTGTGACAAAAGGCCATGTATCTGTCACAAAAATTCACCGTTCCGGCCCCGCCATCCCTCCCTGAAGCACCTTGGGGACAATCCCCTCGACGCCGATCAACTCTCCAGCAGGAAGGTCACCGGCCCGTCGTTGACCAGGTGCACCTGCATGTCGGCGCCGAAACGCCCGGTCGCCACCTGCGGATAGGCCTCCCGCGCCAGTTTCACCAGGTGCTCGAACACCGTCTCTCCTTGCGCCGGCGGCGCCGCGCTGGAGAAGCTCGGACGCAGTCCGCTGCGGGTGTTCGCCGCCAGGGTGAATTGCGAGACCAGCAGCAAGCCGCCCTGCACGTCCAGCAAGGACCGGTTCATCTTGCCCTCGTCGTCGCCGAACACCCTGTAGTTGAGCAGCTTGTGCAGCATCTTCGCCGCGCAACGCTCGCCATCCTCGGGCTCGACCCCGACCAGCACCAGCAGGCCGCGATCGATGGAGCCGACGATTTCGCCGCCAACCTCCACCCGCGCCGCGCCGACGCGCTGCAGCAATGCCTTCATTCGGCCTCCGGCGGCAGGTCGAGCAGTCGCCGGCCGATCTCGTTGGTGGCGCGCACCAGCGCATCGACTATCCCCGGCTCGCTGGCGGTGTGCCCGGCGTCGCGGATGATCTGCAGTTCGCTGTTCGGCCAGGCCTGGTGCAGGGCCCAGGCATTGTCCAGCGGACAGATGGCGTCGTAGCGGCCATGCACGATCACGCCAGGCAGATGGGCGATGCGGTGCATGTCCTCGAGCAACTGGTTGGGCCTGAGGAAGCCCTGGTTGACGAAGAAGTGGTTCTCGATGCGCGAGATCGACAGCGCCCTGCCCGGCTCGGTGAAGCGGTCCACCACCATGGGGTTGGGGCGCAGCGTGGCGGTGCGGCCCTCCCAGGTCGACCAGGCCTTGGCGGCGTGCATCTGGGCGATCTGGTCGCTACCGGTCAGGCGCTTGTGGAAGGCCGCCAGCAGGTCGCCGCGCTCTTCCGGCGGGATCGGCGCGACATAGTCTTCCCAATAGTCGGGGAACAGGCGGCTGGCGCCTTCCTGGTAGAACCAGTGGATGTCCTGCGGACGGCAGAGGAAGATGCCGCGCAGGATCAGCGCATGGACCCGCTCGGGATGGGTCTGCGCGTAGGCCAGCGACAGGGTCGAGCCCCAGGAACCGCCGAACAGCACCCACTTCTCGATACCCAGGTGCTCGCGCAGGCGCTCCATGTCCGCCACCAGCTCCCAGGTGCTGTTCTTCTCCAGGCTGGCGTGGGGCGTGGAACGGCCGCAACCGCGCTGGTCGAAGGTGACGATACGGTAGAGGTTGGGATCGAAGAAGCGACGCGACAGGGCATCGCAACCGGAGCCGGGGCCGCCGTGGACGAAAACGACCGGCAGTCCGTCCGGCGAACCGCTTTCGTCGGCATACAGCACATGCGGTTCGTCGACGGCCAGCTCGTGGCGAGCGTAGGGTTTAATTTCCGGATACAGAACTAGCATGATGCGCTCCCGAGGCGATGTGTTCGGCCCCCGGCGCAAACGTCGACAGCGGGGCCCGTCCTTTGCTCTGCCGCGCATGATACTTCGGCGCCGGGAAAAAAACCGAGCGGCTTTCATGTCCGCCCCGGTAGACAGGAAACCATCAATCCAAGCAACGGCGCCTGGCGCCGGGAGAGCGAGCATGGCCGAGGCCTTGCGACACCGTATCCGCGCCGCCGGCCTGCTGGTGGTGGAGCAACGCATCCTGCTGGTCCGCCACGAGGTCGGCGGCGACATCTACTGGATTCCGCCCGGCGGCGGCTTCGAGTCGGAATGCGACGAATCGACGAAGGATACCGTCCGGCGCGAGTTTTTCGAGGAGACCGGCCTGCGGGTGGACGTCGGCCCGCTGGTCTACGTGCGCGAATTCGCCGAACCCGCCGCCGGGCGCTTCCACATGGAGCTGTTCTACCGCATCGACGCCTGGCGTGGCGAGCCGACCTTGGCCAACCTGAAGGGCCTGGGCGGCGACGAGTTCGATATCCGCGAGGTCGGCTGGATCGCCCGCGACGAATTGCCTGGCCTGCCGTCTTTCTATCCGGCCGAACTGGCCGACGACGTCTGGTCGCGCCTGGACGCGCCGACGCCATCGATCCGCCACCTCGGCCTGCAGCGCTAGACGCTCACTGCACCGGATCGCTGGTGGGGTTCTCGAGGATCGCCTTCAGCTCCGCGGTCATGGGGAACTCCAGGTTCAACCCCTTGGGCGGGATCGGCTGCTGGAACCAGCGCTGGTAGATGCCCTGTATCTCGCCCGAGCGATACAGCCCGGCCAGGGTCTCGTTGACCAGGGCAAGGAACTGCGGGTCGTCCTTGCGCACCATGCAGCTGTAGATCTCCCGCGATTGCGGCTCGCCGACCACCACCCAGTCGTGCGGCTGGCGCGCCTTGGCGCGTTCGCCGTAGAGCAGCGCATCGTCCATGTAGAAGGCCACCGCGCGACCCGATTGCAGCATCTGGAAGGCTTCGCCGTGGTCCTTGGCGCTGACCACGTTCATCCCCAGCTTGTGTTCGGCGTTGTAGTTCTTCAGGTAGCGCTCGTTGGTGGTGCCGGCGGTGGTCACCACGTTCTTGCCCTTGAGGTCGTCGAAGTGGGCGATGCCGCTGTCCTTGCGGGTCAGCAACTGGCCCTTGACGTAGATGAAGCCGTAGGAGAACGCCACCTGTTTCTGCCGCTCGGCGGTGACCCCGGTGGAGCCGCACTCCAGGTCGACGGTGCCGTTCTGCACCAGCGGGATGCGAGTCTGCGAAGTGACCAGGTTGTACTTCACCTTGAGTTCCGGCTTGCCGAGGGTGCTTTTGAGCCGCTCCACCACCTTGCCGGCCAGTTCCACCGAATAGCCCATGGGCTGGCCGCTGTTATCGCCAAGGTAGGAGAAAGGCACCGAGGCATCGCGATAACCCAGGGTTATCGTGCCGTTGTCGGCAACCTTCTTCAGGGTGCCGCTGAGTTCCTCGGCCTGCGCGGCGCCGATGGCGAGCGACAGGGAGAGTGCGAGGGTGCTGGATACAAGGGTTTTCATCGGAGGTTCTGCCTCTTTTTTCTTATGGCTATGGAAAGTAAGTCAGCCCCTGGCCGCCACCACGGTGATCTCCACCAGCACCGACGGACGCGCCAGCTCCGCCTGGACGGTGGTCCGGCTGGGCGCCTGGCCGGTCGGCAACCACTGGGTCCAGACCTCGTTCAGGGCGGCGAAATCGCGGGCGATGTCCTTCAGGTAGATGGTCGCGCTGAGGATACGCTCCTTGCGCGACCCGGCCTCGGCCAGCAGCGCGTCGATCTTCGCCAGCACCTCGCGGGTCTGGCCATGGATATCCTCGGCCTGGCCCGGCACCTGGCCGGAAAGAAATACCAGGGCGTCGAAGCAGACCGCGGCGGACAGGCGGTCGTTGGTGGCGATACGGGTCGGTTCCATGGGAGTGCTCCAGTCGAGGGGGGATCAGCCAGCCAGCGCGCCGCGCGGCAGCAGGCCAGTGGTATCGATGCTCGGCGGGCGGCGGCCGATCTGCTCGGCCAGCAGGCGCGCGCTGCCGCAGGCCAGGGTGAAGCCGAGCGCGCCGTGGCCGAGGTTGAGCCAGAGGTTGCGGTAGCCGCCGTTGCCCACCAGCGGTACCCCGGTGGGCGTGGCCGGGCGCATGCCGGCCCATTCGACGGCGGCGTCGAAATCGCCGCCCTGCGGGAACGTGTCCCGCGCCTGCTGGCGCAGCAGTGCCAGGCGCGCGGGCTCGAGGCCGGGGTCGAAGCCGACGATGTCGACCATCGCGGCGATCCGCAGCCGCTCGCCGATCCGCGCGTAGACGATCTTGCGGTCGTAATCGGTGATGCTGGTATCCGGCGCACGGTGCTGCGCGCCGACCGGCAGGGTCAGGCTATAGCCCTTGAGCGGGTATAGCGGCAGGCGCAGGCCCGGCAGCATCAATTCGGCGCTGCGGTAGCCGGCAGCCAGCACCACATGATCGGCCTCGATGAGATCGCCGCCGACCTCGACGCCACGCACCGCCGCGCCGCCCTCGACGATCTTCGTCACCCTGCGGCCATGCAGTTGCCGGCAATGTCCGGAAGCCTGCAGGCGCTCGGCAAGTTGCACGCAGAAGGCATGGCAGTCGGCGACCTCCTCGTCCGGCGTGTGGATGCCGCCGACGAAGGGCGCGGCGGACAGGGCCGGCTCCAGCGCGAGGCACTCGGCGGCGGTCAGGACGAATTGCGCCGAAGGATCGGCCAGACCCTGGCGGGCCCGCGCAAAGCTGGCCGGTTGGCGAAACGCCACCAGCTTGCCGTTGCGCCGCCAGTCGAAGCCATCGAGGCCATCCTCCTCGCGCCAGGCCTGCAGGGTGCGCTGGCTGAGCAATGCCAGGCGCAGCAGGTGCGCGGCATTGCGGCGGTTCAGCGAGCCGCGGCAGGCCGCGAGGAAGCCCAGCAGCCAGCGCCACTGCGCCGGATCAAGGCGCGGCCGCAGGCGCAACGGCGCATCATTGCGCAGCAGCCAGCCGAGCGCCTGGGCCGGCACGCCGCTGTCGGCCAATGGCGCCACGTAGCGATAGGACAACTGCCCGCCATTGGCGTAGCTGGTTTCCAGCCCGCCCCGCTCGCGCGCTTCCACCAGGGTCACGTCGAACCCTTCGCGAACCAGGGCGTAGGCCGTGGCCAGGCCGACCACGCCGGCGCCGATGATGCAAACCCGCTGAGCCATGACAATCGTTATCCAGGTGTTTTCCAGGGCTTCGACGATAGGCGCGGATGACAGCGGTAGGACAATGAATAAAGATGGCCAGGGTATAAATCCAGGTTATGGGCTCGCGCCGATGAAGCTCCGCCATATCGAAGTGTTCCAGGCGATCCGCCAGGCTGGCTCGGTCAGCGGCGCCGCACAGTTGCTGCACGTGTCCCAACCGGCGGTGAGCAAGGTCCTGCAGCACGCCGAGCAGCAACTGGGCTTCCCGCTGTTCTTGCGAGTGCGCGGCAAGCTGCTGGCGACTCCGGAAGCGCTGGAACTGGAGCGAGAAGTGGCCAAGCTCAGCGATAGCCTGCAGGCCGTGCGGCGCCTGGCGCAGAACCTGCGGCGCCAGCCGGGCCACAGCCTGCGCATCGGCGCCACCCCGGCCCTGGCGCTGTCGCTGCTGCCGCGGGCGATCGGCGAATGGAGCGCGCGCTATCCGCAGAGCGGCTGCGAACTGGCCACCTTGCATTCGCGCGAGCTGGTGCAGGGCCTGCTGATGCGCGAACTGGACCTGGCCCTGAGCCTGAAGCAGCCGGAACACCCCGGCCTGCGCGGCGAAGCCATCGCCAGCGGCGTATTGGTGGCCCTGGCGCCGCGCGAACACTGGCCCGAAGCGGAACGCCGGCAGCCGCTGAGCCTGGCCGGGCTGGCCGGCGAAGCGCTGATCGGGCTGTCCACCGCCGACCCGCTGTTCGCCCGCCTGGAGGATTACCTCAGCGCCGTGGAGCCACCGCCACAGGTGAAGATCGCCGTGCAGACCTACGCCCTCGCCCGCGCCCTGGTGGAGGCTGGGGCCGGCCTGGCGCTGGTCGATCCCTTCACCGCCCTCGGCGCCGACCCGCACAGCACCGCGATCCGCCCATTGAGCCCGGCCTTCCCGGTCACCCTCTACGCCATCACCCGCGCCGACGAAACCCCGCCGCACACCCTCGCTCCGCTGCTGCGGATGCTCGCCCGCCAGGCCGAGGAGCGTTTGCGGGCCGTGCAGATGTAGCATTTGCCGCCTGGCCTGCCGCTGGAAACCTTGGACGTCGTTCTGGCCCACGCCTAGCGTACTTACCGCTCCGGCTTCCAGTCTGGGCGGTCCACGTCGTAGCCTTGGGTCGGGTGAGGAGGCAGAGGATAGTCCTCTATCAGATTGGGGAAACGTAAGTCGGGGTCAGCTTCAAGCTTTTTGTAGATTGAATAATACGCTTCTCGCAACTTTTCGTCGGGGGCGTACCACATTGCACTTGCAGGAGGAGTCTCACTTCCGAAGACTCGTGATAGGAAAAAAGCCGCGCTCTTGCCCCCCTGAGAGACTGACACCTGATAATAAACAAGTGCCTTTGGGAAATTGTGCTCTACTATCTTGTAATACGCCCCAGCTCATAACTAGCCGGCGCATAACCCTGACTAGCAGCACAGTGAGTATACGCCAACCCCAAATCCTTTTTTTTGGCCACATATATATAAAGCTTACCTAGTTCGGTTAGTGCCGGCGGATTTCCTAGGCTAGCAGCCTTATCAAGAAAAGTAAGTCCGTCAGTTGCAGGGTTTTTAACCCCTGCGCGATTTCCAATCATTGCTCCCATATCATAGAACCCCTGAGGCACATCCAGATCTATCATCTTTTGATAGAGATCCAATGCCTTCTGCGTATCTTTTTCTACTCCTCCGGGCCACCCTGTACGATAAAGATTCGCCAG
Organism: Pseudomonas sp. HMSC063H08; assembly: GCF_001813645.1. Lineage (NCBI taxonomy): Bacteria > Pseudomonadati > Pseudomonadota > Gammaproteobacteria > Pseudomonadales > Pseudomonadaceae > Pseudomonas > Pseudomonas sp. HMSC063H08. Next base: position 103,500 of record NZ_KV813325.1, on the reverse strand, counting down.
GTTGTGCATGGCCTTCCAGTGGCCGCGCTCGGCCGCCTTGCTGTACAACCCGACGATACGAGGCCACGGACGCAAGGTATCGGGCTTGGCCAGGGTCGCCGCTTCGCGATACCAAGCATCGGCCTGCGGGTCCAGAGGGGGTAGATGGTCCTTTTCGTTAACGCAGACAAAAGGCTTGCTAACAGCCATGACAGGAAGCGCTGCGAAGCAGGATGCGACCAACGCACCAATAATCCACCGCACAGTTGTCACTCTGGCCTCCAGTCAGGCCGATCGGCATCATAGCCTTGCGTTGGATGTGGAGGCAGAGGATGGTCTTCTATCAGATGGGGGAAACGTAAGTCAGGGTCGGCCTCAAGCTTTTTGTAGATTGAATAATACGCTTCTCGCAACTTTTCGTCGGGGGCGTACCACATTGCACTTGCAGGAGGAGTCTCACTTCCGAAGACTCGTGATAGGAAAAAAGCCGCGCTCTTGCCCCCCTGAGAGACTGACGCCTGATAATAAACCAGTGCCTTTGGGAAATTGTGCTCCACTATCTTGTAATACGCTCCCAACTCATAATTAGCCGGCGCATAGCCCTGGCTAGCAGCACAGTGAGTATACGCCAACCCCAAATCCTTTTTTTTGGCCACATATATATAAAGCTTACCTAGTTCGGTTAGTGCCGGCGGATTTCCTAGGCTAGCAGCCTTATCAAGAAAAGTAAGCCCGTCAGTTGCAGGATTCTTGACCCCTGCACGATTGCCGATCATTGCTCCCATATCATAGAACCCTTGGGGCACCTCCAGATCGATCATTTTTTGATAGAGGTCCAGTGCCTTCTGCGTATCTTTTTCTACCCCTCCGGGCCACCCCGTGCGATAAAGATTCGCCAAATTATGCATCGCCTTCCAATGCCCACGCTCAACTGCCTTACTGTATAAGTCCACAATACGTCCCCAAGGACGCAAGGTGTCAGGCTTAGCTAGCGCAACTGCTTCCCGATACCAGGTATCGGCCTGGGGATCGAGAGGTGGTAAATGGTCTTTCTCATTAACACAGACGAACGGCTTACTGTCGGCCATAGCAGGAACTCCGAAACTCAACAGGAAAATGAATAGACCAATAGAGCTTCGCATTACTCAGTCCACCGTAAGATTGGGACTATAGGGCGTGGTGACATCCCAGAAACGCAGCAAGTGCGAGGTAAAAGGCTCATCTGCCACTTGGGCCTTCCAGTTATCATCCATCTTCTGACTCCACAGTTCGAAGTTGTCTTCGATCGTTTTGGCAACTTCATAAGCATGTGCCCCCCACAACTCCTCCCGCATCGCCCCCGCCAAATCCGGATTGGGCTGGGCAATCCCCAACTCGCTGTCGCTATGCATGCTGCGGACATTGATATTGGCCGAGCTGAGCAGGGTATAGAGGTCGTCCACCAGCAGCAGCTTGGAGTGCACGTAGATGTGCTTGTAGCGCGCCTTCAGCGGCGGTGCCCCGAGGGCGGCCTCGGCTTCGGCGGACAGGCGCCCTGGCGGCGGGCTGCCGGGGGCAGGGTCGCTGGTGGCCAGGGTGGCGACGACCACCTTGAGGCCGGGTACTTCGGCGAGTTGATAGGGCTTGTCGTCCTCGCCGGTGTTCTTCGCCAGTCCGGGAATCTCCTGCGCGCCAAGACCGCCGAGGCGTTGCTCGACTTCCGGCGTCACGCCTTTCTGTTCGAGCGCTTCGATCTTGCGCTCCAGCCGTTCGATGTTGTTTTCCTGGCCGCGCCGGACATAGGGATCGGGATGTAGGTTTTCCCTGACCTGCTTCAACTGCTCCCGCTTTTCCCGCAAGTCATGCGCCAGGTCGCGCTGTACCTGCGGCATCAGTTGCTCCTGGCCCAGGCCTTTCATCATGTCGTAGGTGGTCTTCGAGGCGTCGCTGGAGTCGGGGGTGTTGGTCACGACGAACAGGTACAGGTCGCCGGGCACGCCCCGGGCCTTGCGCACCTGCGCAGTCTTCCGCAGGCGCTCGGCGAAGCCGGCATAACGGAAGTACTGGTTTTCCATGTAGACGTAGTCGGTGGCATTGCCCAGGGCCTTGAGATAGTGCTCCAGGATCGAGCGCTCGCCGTCCTGTGGCTGGGTTCGGCAAATCTGCGCGACGCTGTTGCTGGCGGGCGTGGCGATCTTCGGCAGCGGCAAGGCGTCGCGCTCGGCGGTCAGCGATGGCGTCGAGAACCAGCGCTTGTACCACGGCGTCTCGAGGTCCCAGGCCTCGCTGAAGTTGCGGCTGAGGTCGGCCAGCACCGGTCCCTGGACTTGCATGGAGATATCCTGCCAGGGCCCGAACCCGGGATCGCGACCGGCGGCGCGGTCGTCGAACAGGTGGGCGCTGGTGTCCCAGTAGTTGCGGTGCATGTTGTGACCCATGACGAAGCCGATGGCCTGCGGGCTGCCATAGTCGACCAGGACCATCTTCTGGTGATGGCTGGCGAACTGGGTGAGTACCAGCAACTGGCCGATGCCCAGGTCGTCGATGCCATCGGAGCGCAACAGGTGGATCAGGCTTTGCAGCCGCCCATTGACGAGGCGCACTTGCTCGCCGTTCATCACCGGTCTGGCCGTCTGCTCGAAGTCGCGGGTACGGAACTCGACGTTCTGCAACCCACCGCCGCGTACCGCCTTGAACCAGTCGCGGGTGAATATCTGCCCCCAGGGATCCTGGCGGGTGCCGCCGGAACCGCGCTTGCCGCCGTAGCCCTGGGCCCCGCAGCTGTCGAGAGTGCGCTGGATCTCGGCGTTCTCCGCCTCCAGCTCGGCGATGCGCGTCCGCGCGTGGGCGGCGCCCCGCGGGTCGAAGCTCGGCAGCCTGCCTTCGCGGTGCAGCCGTTCCGAGCGCTCCAGGGCTTCCTGCTGCCGCGCGATGAGGTTGAGGTTATGCTGGCGCCGCTGCTCCAGTCGCAGCACCTCGTTGTCCACCGCGCTGCCGCTGGCGACGCCCGAGCCCGCCCAGGTGCCGCCGGAACCGCCGACGCCGGCCCCGGGGATGGTGTTTTCCTTGAGCCTGGCGAGCTGGTTGCTCCAGACCAGCACCCGCGCCTGCACCCCTTCGCGGCCCTTCGTCTGCAGCAATTCGCCGATTCGCGGTCCGTCGGGGCGTTTGAAACGCATGGCCGGGTCGAAGCCCCAGGTGATGATGTCGATGCTGTGCCGGGCCGCTTCCATCGCCGCATGCACCGCGTCGAAGGCCGCCTGGCCATTGATCAGCGGCTTGATGTGCACACCCGCGCGCGGCGGGTAGAAAGCCTTGTTGGCGAACCAGTCGAGGGTCAGCCGGACGCTGCCGGCCTGTTGCGCGTATAGCTTGAGGGTCTGCGGTTTGTACAGGTCGCTCATGGCGTGGGGTCATCCTTGTCGGCGGCGCCGGGCCGCGAGGCGTCGCGCCGGTAGGCGTCCGGGGCGGAACGCGGCTTGTGCTGGGGCATTTCCGCCCGGTAGTCGCGGAACCCCTGTTGGGCGAGCCGATCGTCGACCTGCAGTGCGTCCGGCCGGTCGACCATCTCCACTTCGTAGGCGTGGCCATTGGCCGTCTCGATACGATAGGTGCGTTCGCCCGGCAGCGGTTCGAAGCTGATGGCGCCGCCTTCGTCGGCGATGCCCTCCTCCTTGAGGGCACCGTTGGCGTAGAGCCGATACGGTTGCCTGGCCGCCGATGGCACGCCGGGCAACGGACTGAGTTCGAAACGCAGGAGTTTCTGCGGCGCTTCGCCGATCTTCTGGGCGATGGCTCCCAACAAGGCGCCTCCCGCCGCCGCGGCGTCGGCCGCGAGCGGTTGCAGCGGCGACAGCGCGCGAACGCCGCTACCGATGCCGGGGCTGCCGCCGCTGTTGATCATCACCTGGGCGCCGTCGAGGGTGACACCGCCCGGGTCGAGCCTGGCGAAGCTGCCACCGCCCTTTAGGGTCAGCTCCATGCCTGCCTCGATCACTACCTTGTCGCCGGCCTTGAAATGGATCTCGTCGCCCGCCTCGACGAACTGGCCGGTGCCGATCCTCAGGTGCAACGCGTCGGCGACGCTGAGGTGGTCGGCCGCCTTCAGTTCGACCTTGCGGTCGGCATGGACCGTGCGCTGTTCCTCGGCCCTGAACTCGCTGTAGCTATCGCCCTCGACCGTGTCGTGGCGCTCGTGGCCGACGCGGATCTTCTGGTCGTGCTCGATGTTCTCGTCCCAGTCGCGCTGGGCGTGGACGAAGATCTGTTCCTGGCCCTTGCGGTCCTCGATGCGCAGTTCGTTGAAACCGCCGCCGCCGGGGTAGCTGTCGGTCTTGAAAACGCTGCGGGTCTTGTTCTGCGGCAGCTCGTAGGGCACCCGGTTTTCGCCGTGGTAGAGGCAGCCGGTGACCAGCGGCTGATCCGGATCGCCCTCCAGGAAACCCACCAGGACTTCCATGCCCACCCGCGGGATGGCGACGCCGCCATAGCGCTTGCCCGCCCAGTTGGAGGCGACGCGCAACCAGCAACTGGTGTTGTCGTCGGCCTGGCCGAGGCGATCCCAGAAGAACTGCACCTTGACCCGGCCGTATTGGTCGCAGTGGATGGTCTCGCCAGCGGGGCCGGTCACGACCGCTGTCTGGCAGCCCAGCACGCGTGGCCTGGGATGCTCCAGCGGGGGGCGGAAATGCGCGCTCCAGGGAGTGGCGACGAAACGGTTGCGATAGCCCTGGCGGAAATCGCCCCGGCCCTGCGCGACGTCGCTGTCGATCGACTCTTCCAGTACCTGCGGCTGCCGCCCTTCGTGGAGAACCTCGGTAAGCAGCCAGAGATCGTTCCATTCGCCGCGGGGATGCGCGGACAGCGTCAGGAAGTGTCCGCTGAGCAGCGCCGGTTCGTCGCTTTCGCCCCTGGCCTGTAGGTAGTCGGCGCGATGCCGTTCCAGCGCGCGCCGGCTCAGGTGCTTGCCGCGCTCGCGGTGGGTGAAGCGGCCGGGATAGTCGTAGTCCTCCAGGTCCGGTTGCTGCGCCCCGGGCTGCGGGCCATGGGCGGCCTGCATCTGCAACGCGGGTTGCTCGAAGTCGTAGTCGCGCCGGGTAACCCGGCTGGCACGGGTGTCGAAGCGCACGCCGAAGCGCTTGACCACCGGCTGGTCGGCGACCAGCCCAGCGTCCTGCACGTAGGCGACGGGGCGTTGCAGCCGCGGAAAGGAGGTCTGGTCGTCGCCGAAGACCAGCATATGGCCCTGGGCAGAAAACTCATGGTGGTAATGGATGCCTTCCTCCTCGCAGAGCCTGCTGAGGAACGCCAGGTCGGTTTCGTCGTACTGCGTGCAGTATTCGCGGGCCGGGTACGGCGTCGGGCCCAGCTGGAAGCGGTAGGCGTCGGCGAGAATGCCGTGGCCCTCCAGCACCCGGCCGATGATTTCCGGCACGCTGAGGCGCTGGAAGATGCGTTGGTCGCTGCACAGCCCCAGGTAGGCCAGGCGCGGCTCCAGGGTCGCACGATAGCCGGTCAGGCGCTTGCCGGAGTCCCCCTGGGCGATGCTGGTGAGCTGTCCGTGGACCCCTTGCCCGCTCGGCGAGAGGATCAGGAAGGCCGGCTGGTGCAACAGCGCGTCGAGGTCCAGATCGGATCGCTCGCTGACCAGCTCCAGGTCGAAGCGAAAGGGCTGGCTGATGGCTTCGCGACCGCGGAAGGCGAGTACCTGGAAGTCGTGCCGGAGGTTTTCGATGCGAAGGCTGAAGTGCGTCTGGTTGGCGGGGGCGAACATTCACTGTCCTCTTGGAAACGCAGCCGTGCGTTCCTGGCGTATTCGGTTCCGGGCGCGACGCGCCTGCGCCCGCGCGATGGAAATGCTGGCCGAGAGGATAGAGGAGAACAGTTGTGCAACTCTTTGCGCACTCGGCCTCCCGGCCGCATCAACGCTGACCTCAATAAATTTGTAACAGAAAATTTCCAGAATGCCGACGCGGACGCCCCACCCCATCCGCGGCATTCACGTCCGCCAGGACGGGCCAGGCGTCCGCCGCCTCCGAGCGCCTCAGGCGTAGCGCTCGTGCCCCCAGGCGAGGAGGCTTTCCAGCAGTTCGCGGATGACCGCGCGGGTCGCTTCGGCGAGGTCCGCGCGGTAAGCGAACGGGGCCTGCTCGTCCATGTAGGTGCACTGCGCCAGCTCCAGCTGGACGGCATGGACGTGCTGCTCCGGCTGGCCGTAGTGGCGGGTGATGTGGCCGCCCTTGAAGCGCCCGTTGAGCACATGGCTGTAGCCTTCGGCGGCAGCGCAGACCGCCTCCAGGCGGGCCGCCAGCGCTGGATCGCAACTGGCGCCGGCGTTGGTGCCGAGATTGAAGTCGGGCAGTCGGCCGTCGAACAGGTGCGGCACGTGGGAACGGATCGAGTGGGCGTCCCAGAGCAGCGCGTAGCCGAACTCGGCCTTCAGCCGCGCCAGTTCCTCGGCGATGGTCCGGTGGTAGGGCGTCCACACTTCGGCCAGGTAGCGCATGCGTTCCTCGGCGGACGGCGCCATGCCTTCGCGGTAGAGCGGCCGGCCGTCGAACAGGGTGTCCGGATACAGGCCGGTAGTGGCGGTGCTGTACAGCGGCTTGTCGTCGGAAGGGCGGTTGAGATCGACCACATAGCGCGAATAGTGGGCAGCCAGGGTGCTGGCGCCCAGTTCCTCGGCGAAATCGTAGAGCCGGGGAATGTGCCAGTCGGTATCGGTCAGCGCCCGCGCCTCCTCCACCAGGCCGGCGTCCACCGCCGGGGTCAGGCGCGTGCCGGGGTGCGGCATGCTGATCAGTAGCGGCACGCGGCCGCGCTTGAAACTCAGGACTTCATCCACGGTATACCTCCTCGGCGTGGCGAATGACACGTTTCGGCAGATCGCCCAGCCAATAGGCCAGCTCCGCCGGACGCTCGATGTCCCAGGCGACGAAGTCGGCCAGCTTGCCGACCTCCAGGCTGCCGTGGCGGGCTTCCAGCCCCAGCGCCCGGGCGGCGTGCAGGGTGACGCCGGCCAGCGCCTCCTCCGGGGTCAGGCGGAACAGGGTACAGGCCATGTTCAGCATCAGGCGCAACGACAGCGCCGGCGAGGTGCCGGGATTGAGATCGCTGGCAATGGCCATGGCCACGCCGTGCCGGCGCAGGGCATCGATCGGCGGCAGCTGGGTCTCACGCAGCAGGTAGAAGGCGCCCGGCAGCAGCACCGCGACGGTGCCCGCCTCGCCCATGGCGCGGGCGTCGTCCTCGGTCATGTACTCCAGGTGGTCGGCCGACAAAGCCCGGTAGCGCGCCGCCAGGCTGGAACCGTGCAGCGAGGATAGCTGCTCGGCGTGCAGCTTCACCGGCAGGCCCAGCTCGCGGGCGGCGATGAATACCCGCTCGACCTGCGCCGGGGAAAACGCCAGGTGCTCGCAGAAGGCGTCCACCGCGTCCACCAGTCCCTCTCCGGCCAGCGCGGGGAGCATCGTCGAGCAGATATGCTCGATGTAGTCGTCGGCGCGCCCGGCGTATTCCGGCGGTAGCGCATGGGCAGCCAGGCAGGTGCTGCGCACGGTCGCCGGCAGGCGTTCGCCGAGGCGGCGGATGACCCGCAGCATCTTGCGTTCGCTGGCCAGGTCGAGACCGTAGCCGGACTTGATCTCCAGCGCCGTCACGCCGTCGCGCAGCAAGGGCTCCAGGCGCTTGCGCGCGCTGGCCAGCAATTCTTCCTCGCTGGCCTCGCGGGTGGCGCGTACGGTGCTGGCGATGCCGCCGCCGGCGGCGGCGATCTCGGCGTAGCTGACGCCCTCCAGGCGCTGCTCGAATTCGCCGCTGCGGTTGCCGCCGAACACCGCGTGGGTGTGGCAGTCGATCAACCCCGGGGTCAGCCAGGCGCCATCGAGGTCGATGCGTTCGGCGTAGTCGTCGGGCGGCAGTTCGGCGCGCGGGCCGATCCAGTGGATCAGCGGACCGTCGGTGACCAGGGCGGCGTCCTCGACGATCGAGTACTTGCCGCCCTTGAGGGTGGCGGCATGGCAATGCTGCCAGAGTCGTTTCATTGCAGGTCTCCTATGCTCGCGGCCAGCCGGGCGAGACTCTTCCGCTCGCCGAGGATGGCCGCCGCGCTGGCGATGTCGGGAGCCAGCCAGCGGTCGGTGTCGTACGCGGGCACGCGCTCGCGCAGGATGCCCCAGGCCGCCGCGGTGCCCTGGCCGAAGCGTTGCGGGGCGAGGAATTCGAAGGCCTGGGCGGCCAGCAGGTACTCGATGGCGAGGATCCGCCGGAGGTTCTCCAGGGCCCTGCCAAGCTTGAGCGCGGCACTGGTGCCGAGGCTCAGGTGGTCCTCCTGGAGCGCCGAGGTGACGAAGTTGTCGACCACCGCCGGCTGCGCCAGCTGGCGGTTCTCGCCGGCCAGGGAGGCGGCGACGTACTGGGTGATCATCATCCCCGAGTTGACTCCCGGCTTGCCCACCAGGAACGCCGGCAGGCCGCTGACCAGCGGGTTGACCAGGCGATCCAGGCGCCGCTCGGCGACCCCGCCCAGCTCGGCCACGGCGATCGCCAGCAGGTCGGCGGCCATCGCCACCGATTCGCCGTGGGGATTGGCCTGGGATACCACCCGGTAGGCTTCCGGCGTACCCAGCAGCAGCGGGTTGTCGGTGGCCGAGTTGAGTTCGGTCTCTATCTGCCGCGCCGCGTGGGCCAACTGGTCACGGCAGGCGCCATGGATCTGCGGTATCGAGCGGATGCTCAGGGCATCCTGGGTGCGGATGCCGCGGGCGTTCTCCAGTACCTGGCTGCCAGCCAGCAAGGCTCGCAGATTGGCGGCGACCCGCTGCATCCCGGGATGCGGCTTGAGCGCAACGATCTCGGCGTCGAACGCCGCCAGTTGGCCGCGCAGGGCCTCGAAGCTCATCGCCCCGATCACGTCGGCCCACTGCGCCAGGCGCTGCGCGTCGTCCAGGGCCAGGCAGGCGAGGCCGGTCATGCACGGCGTGCCGTTGACCAGGCAGAGCCCGTCCTTGGCTCCCAGGCGCACCGTCGCCAGGCCTTCTGCCGCCAACGCGGCGGCGGCCGGCACGACGCTGCCGCGGTAGCTGACCTCGCCGATGCCGAGCAGGGCGATGCCGACGTGCGCCATGTGGGTCAGGTAGCCCACCGAGCCCTGGGCCGGCACCTGCGGGGTAATCCCGTGGTTGAGCAGCGCCAGCAGCCCTTCCACCAGCGAACGGTCGAGCCCGGACTTGCCCTGGCTGTAGTTGGCGACGGCGGCACAGATGATCGCCCGAGTCTGTTCGTCGCGCAGCGGCTCGCCGACCCCGCAGGCATGGCTGAGCAAGGTGTTGCGCGACAGCTCGGCGAGCTGCTCGCCTTCCAGCAGGACGTCGCACAGCGCGCCGAGGCCGGTACTGATGCCGTAGGCACGCTCGCCATTGGCGACGATACGGCAGACGATGGCGCGGGCATTGTCGATCCGTGCCCAGGCCGCCGCCGACAGTTCCAGGCGCGCACCGTGCCGGGCCACCGCGACCAGTTCCTGCCAACGCAGCGGACCGTCGCCGAACACGACGCTCGGTAGGTCGCTCATAGGTTCGCCACCCGCCGCTGGACGAAGCGGTCGACGTAGTCGTCGGCCGGCTGGTGGAGGATTTCCCGTGGTGTGCCGACCTGGATCAGCTGGCCGTCCTTGAGGATCGCGATGCGGTTGCCGATGCGTACCGCCTCGTCGAGGTCGTGGGTGATGAAGACGATGGTCTTGTGCAGGGTTTTCTGCAGTTCCAGCAACTGGTCCTGCATGTCCGCGCGGATCAACGGGTCGAGGGCGCTGAAGGCCTCGTCCATGAGGATGATCTCAGTGTCGGCGGCCAGCGCGCGGGCCAGGCCGACACGCTGGCGCATGCCGCCGGAAAGCTGGTGCGGATAGGACTTCTCGTAGCCCTTCAGGCCCACCGTGGCGATCCAGTGCAGGGCCCGCTCGTGGCACTGCGCCCGGCTTTCGCCGCGAACCTTCAGGCCGTAGGCGACATTGTCGAGCACGCTCTTGTGCGGCAGCAGGCCGAAACTCTGGAACACCATGCTGATCTTGCGCCGGCGGAATTGCCGGAGGGCTTCCATGTCGTAGCGCAGGATGTCCTCGCCATCCACCAGGATCTCGCCGCTGGTGGGGTCGATCAGGCGGTTGAAATGGCGCACCAGGGTCGACTTGCCGGAACCCGACAGGCCCATGATCACGAAGATCTCGCCAGCACCGATGGTCAGCGACAGGTCGTTGACGCCGACCACGCAGCCGGTCTGCGCCAGCACTTCGGCCTTGCTGCGTCCCTGGCGGATCAGCGCCAGCGCGGCATCGGCGCGCGGGCCGAAGATCTTGAACACGTTCTTCACTTCGATCTTGTTCATCTGCGCACCGCTCATTTGCTCGTCTCGTGCCGGGAACGGCCGTAGGCCTGGGTGATGCGGTCGATCACCACCGCGAGGATGACGATCGCCAGGCCGGCTTCCAGGCCCTTGCCCACGTTCAGCGTCTGGATGCCCACCAGTACGTCTTCGCCGAGTCCGCGGGCGCCGATCATCGAAGCGATCACCACCATCGACAGGGCCATCATGGTGGTCTGGTTGATCCCCGCCATGATGCTCGGCAGGGCCAGCGGCAACTGCACGCCGAACAGCTGCTGCCAGCGATTGGCGCCGAAGGCGTTGACCGCCTCCATCACCTCGCTGTCGACCTGGCGGATGCCCAGGTCGGTGAGGCGGATCAGCGGCGGCGCGGCATAGATCACGGTGGCGAAGATCGCCGGCACCTTGCCCAGGCCGAACAGCATCAGCACCGGGATCAGGTACACGAAGCTGGGCATGGTCTGCATGATGTCCAGCAGCGGCATCAGTACCGCGCGCAGGCGGTTGCTGCGCGCGGCGAGGATGCCCAGGGGGATGCCGATCAGCACCGAGATGAAGGTCGCCACCAGCATCAGCGCGAGGGTCTGCATCAGCTTGTCCCAGAGGCCGACGGCGCCGACCAGGAACAGCAGGCCGGTGATCACCAGGGTCGGCAGCAGGCGCCGGGTGGCGTGCCAGGCGATCGCCGCGACGATCGCCAGCAACAGCCACCAGGGCGTGGCGCGGAGTAGCCCTTCGAGGTTGACGATGGCCCACAGCAGGGTGTCGGAGATCTTGCGGAACAGGTCGCCGTAGTTGGTCACCAGGGCGTCGACCCAAGCGTTGACCCAGTCGGCGATGGAAAATGTCAGGCGTTCGGGAAACATGGTCTGCTCTCGTCGGTCGTGGGTTCAGAGTGCCGCTTCGATCTTCTTCGCCGCGTCCTCGTCGACCCAGGCGTGCCAGACCTCGGGGTGCTCCTTGAGGAACTCGCGCGCCAGGCGCGCTGCATCGATCCTGTCCTTGGCCATCCGCGCCAGGTCGCTGTTCAGCAGCTCCGCCGGCAGGTTGACCTTCTCCAGCACCGCCACCAGCTCCGGCGCCTGGTCGTGGAAGGTCCGCGACAGGCCGACCTGGATCCTGATGCGCTTGTCGACGCCGGGCCTTTCCTCCAGGCGCACCAGGTCGGCGCGGCCCATCAGCGGCGTCGGCGACCAGTAGTAGAACAGGATAGGCTCGCCGCGCCGATAGCTCGACAGCACCGCCGCGTCCAGTGCCGGGCCGGTGCCCGGACGGAAATTGGTGAACGTCTCCTCCAGGCCGTAGCTTTTCAGCATCTCGCTGTTCTCCAGCTCGCAGGTCCAGCCGGCCGGGCAATTGTAGAAGCGCCCCTTGCCCGGTTCTTCCGGGTCGCGGAAGACCTCGGCGTACTGCGCCAGGTCGGCGATAGAGCGCAGCTTCGGCGCCTTCGCCTCGAGCTTGCGCTGCGGGTCGCCCTCGATCACGTAGCGCGGCACGTACCAGCCCTCCACCGCGCCGACGATGGGTTCGCCGACGCCGACCACCTTGCCGGCGGCGGCGGCCTTGTTCCAGGCGTCGCTGCGGCCGATCCACTCCTCGGCGAAGACCTGGATGTCATTGGTGCTCAGCGCCTGCTCCATGGTGATCGAGTTGCCCGGCAGGCTGTCGGTGGTACAGCCGTAGCCCTTGGCCAGGACGAACTGCATCAGCTCGGTGAGCAGGGTCCCGCTCTCCCAGTTCAGCCCGGCGAATTTCACCGCCTTGCCGGACTCGCACCAGCCTTCCGCCTGGGCGCCCGCCGCGGCGGCGAGCAGGCCGAGGGCACAGAGAACACTCAACATCGACTTCTTGTATCGCATGGTTCGACGCTCCAGATGCACGATTGGGAAAGGCAGTTGGAAAACCTGCGGGCCGCGCCCGGGGGAACGGCCTCGATCGTTGTTATTGGCCGGCGGCTCAGGCCGCCGTCGGTTCCGTCACAGCCCTCCCTGGGCCTGAAGCACGCCATGCGCGGCATCGCCCTTCGGCCTGACCCAGCGCCGGTAGGCGATCACCAGCACGGCGATCCAGATAGCCCCGACCCACAGGGCCGGGCGGGTGTCCGGGAAATAGCCGAGCACCACGAAGATGAACAACATGAAGACGATCGCCGCCGCCGGCGCGAATGGCCACAGCGGCACCGGGAACTTCAGCGCGGCGACCTGGCGCGGCCCCATGCGCCGGCGCATGCCGACCTGGGCCAGGAGGATCATCAGCCAGACCCACACGGTGGCGAAGGTAGCGATGGAAGCGATCAGCAGGAATACGCTCTGCGGGATCAGGTAGTTCAGCGCCACGCCGAGCAGCAGGGCCACCGCCATCAGCAACACGGTCATCCACGGCACGCCGTGCCGCGACACCCGCGAGAAGCCGACCGGCGCCTGGCCCTGGCGGGCCATGCCGTAGAGCATGCGACCGGCGCCGAAGATGTCGCTGTTGATCGCCGAGATCGCCGCGGTGATCACCACGACATTGAGGATCGCCGCGGCCGACTCGATCCCCAGGCCGTCGAAGATCTGCACGAAGGGACTGCCGTTGCTGCCGATCTGCTGCCAGGGGAAGATCGCCATCAGCACGAACAGGGTCAGCACGTAGAACAGCAGGATGCGCAGCGGCACCGCATTGATCGCCCGCGGGATCACCCGCTGCGGGTCCTGCGCCTCGCCGGCGGTGATGCCGATGATCTCGATGCCGCCGAAGGCGAACACCACCACCGACAGCGAGGCGACCAGCCCGGCCCAACCGTTGGGCAGGAAGCCGCCGTGCTGCCACAGGTTGTGCACGCCGGTGGCGGACGTCACCGCGCCGTCCAGGCTGAAGCCGAAGAACATGATGCCGAGCCCGGCGAGGATCATCGCGACGATGGCGCCGACCTTGACCAGCGACAGCCAGAACTCCAGCTCGCCGAAGACCTTGACATGGCAGAGGTTCAGCCCGCCGATGAACAGCACGATGGACAGTACCCAGATCCAGCGCGGCACGTCGGGAAACCAGAACCCCATGTAGATGCCGAACGCGGTGACATCGGCGAGGCAGACGATGATCATCTCGAAAGCGTAGGTCCAGCCGGTGACGAACCCGGCCAGGGGGCCGAGATAGCTGCTGGCGTAATGGCCGAACGAGCCGGACACCGGCTCGTGCACCGCCATCTCGCCGAGCGCGCGCATCACCATGTACACCGCCGCGCCGGCGACCAGGTAGGCCAGCAGCACCGCCGGCCCGGCCATCTGGATGGCCGATGCGGAACCGTAGAACAGGCCGGTGCCGATCGCCGACCCCAGTGCCATGAAACGAATATGACGGGCGTTCAGCCCGCGCCGAAGCCCCGTGTCGTGCGTCATCCCTCGGCTCTCCTGTTGTTGTTCTTGCTGGAGCGCCCCGGCCGAGCGGCCGGGGGCGGGTATCAAAGGCTCGGCAACAGCCGGGCCGGCAGCAGCGCGTTCAGGCAACCGCTGGCGAGCAACTGGCTGGCGGCCTCGATATCAGGGGCGAAGAAGCGATCCTCCTGGTAGTACGGCACCTTGTCGCGCAGCAGGCGGCGAGCCTGCTCCAGCTTCGGCGAACTCTTCAGGCCCTCGCGGAAGTCCAGGCCCTGGCAGGCGCCCAGCCATTCCACGGCGAGAATCCCGCGGACGTTCTCGGCCATCGCCCAGAGCCGTTTGCCGGCGTTCGGCGCCATCGACACGTGGTCTTCCTGGTTGGCCGAGGTCGGCAGGCTGTCGACGCTGGCCGGATGGGCCAGGGCCTTGTTGTCGCTGGCCAGCGCGGCGGCGGTGACCTGGGCGATCATGAAGCCGGAGTTGACCCCGCCGTTGGCCACCAGGAACGGCGGCAACTGCGACATGTGCATGTCCATCATCAGCGAGATGCGCCGCTCCGACAGCGAACCGATCTCGGCCAGCGCCAGGGCCAGGTTGTCGGCGGCCATCGCCACCGGTTCGGCGTGGAAGTTGCCGCCGGAGATCACGTCGCCCTCGGCGGCGAATACCAGCGGGTTGTCGGAGACCGCGTTGGCTTCGATCTCCAGCACCTCGGCGGCCTGGCGCATCTGGGTCAGGCAGGCGCCCATCACCTGCGGCTGGCAACGCAGCGAATAGGGGTCCTGGACCTTGTCGCACTTCTCATGGGAACGCGCCACCTCGCTGCTGGCGGTGAGCAGGTCGCGATAGGCCGCGGCCACGTCGATCTGCCCACGCTGGCCGCGCGCGGCGTGGATGCGCGCATCGAACGGCGCCCGCGAACCGAGCATGGCCTCGACGCTGAGCCCGCCGCAGACGGTGGCGGCGGCGAACAGGTCCTCGGCCTCGAACAACCCGCGCAGCGCGTAGGCGGTGGACACCTGGGTACCATTGAGCAGGGCCAGGCCTTCCTTCGCCGCCAGGGTCAGCGGCTCCAGCCCGGCCACCGCCAGCGCTTCGGCGGCCGGCAGCCACTCACCGCGATGGCGCGCCCGGCTTTCGCCGATCAGCACCAGCGACATGTGCGCCAGCGGCGCCAGGTCGCCGGACGCACCCACCGAGCCTTTCAGCGGGATGTGCGGATAGACCTCGGCGTTGATCAGCGCGATCAGCGCGTCGATCACCTTGCGGCGGATGCCGGAGAACCCGCGAGCCAGGCTGTTCACCTTGAGCAGCATGACCAGCCGCACCATGGCGTCGTCCAGCGCCTCGCCGACGCCGGCGGCATGGGACAGGACGATGGAGCGCTGGAGCTTCTCCAGGTCGGCCGGGGAGATCCGCGTCGAGGCCAGCAGGCCGAAACCGGTGTTGATGCCGTAGGCGGTGCGGCCCTCGGCGATGATGTTCTCGACACAGGCGACGCTGGCGGCGACCGGCGCGTCGGCGCTGGGATCCAGGCTCAGGCGCACGGGGGCCAGGTAGGCTTGGCGCAGGTCGGCCAGGGTCAGTTGGCCGGGTTTCAGATGCAGGCTCATCGAAGGCTCCTTGTTCGGTTCGGCGGGCTCGGCAGCGCCGTCCGCCGGCGGCGTTTCATGGGATTGAAGGCGGCCGCGCCGCCCTGGAAATTCGTCTCAGGCCCCGTGCGCGGGACGTTCGAAGGCGCCGGGATCGGCCGGCAGGATCATTCGCGCCGGGGCCTGGCGCGTGGCCTTGCGCCGCGCCACCAGGTAGTAGAGGACCGCCGGCACCAGCAAGCCGATGATCCAGGAGATATCCACGCCGCCGAGGTGCTCGACCATCGGTCCGGTGTACAGCGTGGTCGCCAGGAACGGCATCTGCACCAGCACGCCGAGGGTATAGACGGCGATTCCCGGCAGGTTCCAGCGACCGTAGCGGCCGTCGGGGTCGGCCAGCGCGGGCACGTCATAGCGCTCGCGGGTGATGAAGTAGTAGTCGACCAGGTTCACCGCGCTCCACGGGGTGAAGAAGGTCAGCAGGAACAGGATGAAGGACTTGAACGCAGCGAGGAACGAGTGCTGGCCGAGCAGCGCGATGAGCGTCGAGGCGCCGACGATCGCGAGGACGAAGAACAGGCGTTGCACGCGGGTGATCTCCAGTTGACCGCGTACGCTGCTGATGATGGTCGCGATGCACATGAAGCTTCCGTAGGAGTTCAGCGTGGAAATGGTCACCTTGCCGAAGGCGATGCTGAAGTAGAGCAGCGCGGCGACGGTCCCGCTGCTGCCCAGGCCGACGATGTAGGCCACCTCGCGGCCGGCGAACTGACCGTTGGCCAGGGCTGCGGAGAACACCCCGAGGACCATCGAGGCCTGGGCGCCGAGCACCGAGCCGAGGCCGACGGCGAGGAAGGTCTTCCACGACGAGGTGGACGCCGGCAGGTAGCGTGAATAGTCGGCCACGTAGGGGCCGAAGGCGATCTGCCAGGACGCCGCCAGGGACACCGCGAGGAGGAACGAGGCCCAGCTGAAGTGGCGGATGGCGAGCAGATCGCCGATGTCGCTGAGCAGCATCAGGCGGCTGAACAGGTAGACGAAGGCGATGATGCCGAGGACGCTGGCGATCCGCCCGATGATGTGGATGACGCGATAGCCGAGCACCGTCACCAGGACGATGAAGGCGGCGAAGATGAAGATCCCGGCGCTGTCGCTGAGCCCGGTGAGCTGGCCGATGGCCTGGCCGGAAAGCACCGTGCCGGTGGCGGTGAAGCCCAGGTACATCAGGCACACCAGGGCGATCGGGATGCAGGCGCCGTAGACGCCGAACTGCACCCGGCTGGAAATCATCTGCGGCAGCCCCAGGCGCGGCCCCTGCGCGGCGTGCAGGGCCATCACCGCACCGCCGAGGAGCTGGCCGATGAGCAGGCCGACCAGCGACCAGAACACGTCGCCGCCGAGGACCACGGCGAGGGCGCCGGTGACGATGGCGGTGATTTGTAGATTAGCCCCCAGCCAGAGGGTGAACTGGCTGTAGAGGCGACCGTGACGCTCGTTCGCCGGGATGTAGTCGATCGAGCGCCGTTCGATCAGTGGCTTGCTGTCGCTGCCCTGGGTCATGCTGCTGTACTCCGCTGCGGCTCGCGCGCCGCCATTCTTGTTGTGGCCTGGTCGGGACAGTGGGCGGCCGCCCCCACGCCCCGCCGGCGTGGAGGCGGTTTCCGAGGTCAGCGCTGGGCGGTGATCATCGGCAGGTTCAGGCCCTGCTCCTTCGCGCAATCGATGGCGACCTGGTAGCCGGCGTCGGCGTGCCGCATCACCCCGGTCCCCGGGTCGTTGGTCAGCACGCGGGCGATGCGTTCGGCGGCCTCGTCGCTACCGTCGCAGACGATCACCATCCCGGAGTGCTGGGAGAAGCCCATGCCCACGCCGCCGCCGTGGTGCAGCGAGACCCAGGTGGCGCCGCTGGCGGTATTCAGCAGGGCATTCAGCAGCGGCCAGTCGGACACCGCGTCGGAGCCGTCCTGCATGGCCTCGGTCTCGCGGTTGGGGCTGGCCACCGAGCCGGAGTCGAGGTGGTCGCGGCCGATGACGATCGGTGCGGACAGCTCGCCGCTGCGCACCATCTCGTTGAAGGCCAGGCCGAGCTTGGCGCGCAGCCCCAGGCCAACCCAGCAGATGCGCGCCGGCAGGCCCTGGAAGCTGATGCGCTCGCGGGCCATGTCCAGCCAACGGTGCAGGTGGGCATCGTCGGGGATCAGTTGCTTGACCTTGGCGTCGGTCTTGTAGATGTCCTGCGGGTCGCCCGACAGCGCGGCCCAGCGGAACGGACCGATGCCGCGACAGAACAGCGGGCGGATGTAGGCCGGGACGAAGCCGGGGAAATCGAAGGCATTGGCCACCCCCTCTTCCTTGGCCATCTGGCGGATGTTGTTGCCATAGTCGAAGGTCGGCACGCCCTGCTGCTGGAACGCCAGCATGGCCCGCACGTGTACCGCCATGGACTGCTTGGCGGCCTTGACCACGGCGGCCGGGTCGGTCTGCGCGCGGTCGCGGTACTCTTCCCAGCTCCAGCCGGCCGGCAGGTAGCCGTTGAGCGGATCATGGGCGCTGGTCTGGTCGGTGACCATGTCCGGGCGTACGCCGCGGCGAACCAGTTCCGGAAGGATCTCGGCGGCATTGCCCAGCAGGGCGATGGAGATGGCCTTGCCTTCGGCGGTGTAGCGCTGGATCCGCGCCAGGGCGTCGTCCAGGTCCTTGGCCTGCTCGTCGACGTAGCGACTGCGCAGGCGGAAGTCGATGCGGCTCTGCTGGCACTCGATGTTCAGCGAACAGGCGCCGGCCAGGGTCGCCGCCAGCGGCTGGGCGCCGCCCATGCCGCCAAGGCCGGCGGTAAGCACCCAGCGGCCCTTGAGGTTGCCGTCGTAATGCTGGCGGCCAGCCTCGACGAAGGTTTCGTAGGTGCCCTGGACGATGCCCTGGCTGCCGATGTAGATCCACGAACCGGCGGTCATCTGGCCATACATCGCCAGGCCCTTGGCGTCCAGTTCGTTGAAGTGTTCCCAGGTCGCCCAGTGCGGCACCAGGTTGGAGTTGGCGATCAGCACCCGCGGCGCGTTGGCGTGGGTCTTGAACACGCCGACCGGCTTGCCGGACTGTACCAGCAGGGTCTCGTCGTCGTTCAGTTGCTTGAGGGTCTCGACGATCCTGTCGTAGCACTCCCAGTTGCGCGCGGCGCGGCCGATGCCGCCGTAAACCACCAGTTCCCTGGGGTTCTCCGCGACCTCCGGGTCGAGGTTGTTCATCAGCATGCGCAACGGCGCTTCGGTCAGCCAGCTCTTGGCGGTCAGCGTAGTGCCGCGCGGGGCGCGGATTTCAATATCGCGGAATTTGCTCGGGGTGGTCACGGCAGGCTCCTGGGCGTGGCGTTCAACGGGCGGCGCCCCGCGAGGGTGCGCCTGAATTCGGGGACGAAGCAGAGGTCGGGCTGGGTCTACCGAACACATCTATGCTTGTACATACAAGTATAAGCAAAGGAAGGGCCAATTCTGCCGTCACGCCCTCCGGCGATATCTGCACACCCCCGTGAATCTCATTCAACACGTTGATTTTTCTGGAGTTAAGAATTAGCGAAGGTAGCCTCTCCCCCGGGAGAAGGAGCCTGCCGGAACGGCCCTGGATGCACGTGGTCGAAGCGTGCGCGCACCGGTTTGGGGCCTTCGGTAACACCGTTCAGCGCAATTGCGGGTAACCCCAGCCCTGCGCCTGACGCTCGTAGTCGAGGAGAATCCGGTAATGCTCCTCGCCGGCCGGGAGGAAGCTTTTCAGCGCCAGTGTCGCGGCCAGGTGCGGGCACTCGATCAGCGTCAGGTTCAGCGCTTCGAACAGCTCGCGGCGTTGCGCCGCACTCCAGTGCAGCGAGGTGATCAGCGGCAAGGCCGGGCTCGGCGCGCTGCGCCCGAGCACGCGCAGGCCGGCCAGGCGCTCCGGTGCGTGGCGTTGCAGGTAGCCGAAGGTCACTGCATCCACCGAGGTCAGCTCGACCTCACCCGCCGCCACCATCGCCAGGCTGCGCAGGTGGCCGCCGCTGATGCGCACTTCGGCGAAGAACGCCGAGTCTCGCCCCAGCGGCGCCAGCGCATGGCGCAGCAGGTTCATGCCGCTGTTGGAGTCGCGGTCGTTGAGCGCCAGGCGGGTATTGCGGAAGTCGCCGAGGCGCTGGCGCGCCTGTCCTTCGGCGGCGACGAACAGACTGCAATGCTCGCCGGGAGCGCAATCGGGCAAGTCGTAGCTGGGCACCGCGAGCACCGCCACCTGGCCGCGCAACTGGGTCATCAGCGGATAGCCGCAGGTCTGCGCGAACAGCAGGTTAGGCTGTCGCCACTGCACCGCCAGATCGGCGGCGGCCGGCGCGTAACGGCGCACGCCCAGGCGCCGGCAGACCTCGCCGATGAAGGTTGCGCCGGCCTGCCTGACGCAGTCCGGCTCGACATACATGTCCAGCGCCGCCACCACCGGGGTATCGATCATGCTCTCGTCCGCCTGCCTTCAATGCTCGGGATGCACCGGCGCATCCACCGGCCGCCAACCGTGGCGCCGCCATAGACGACCATAGCCGGGCAGGTGGAAATCGCCACTGCGTCGCCGGTAGGCACGGCGGCTTGCGTTATACACGCGCGGCAGCAGGTACCAGGGCAGGCCCGGCAGATCGTGGTGGACCAGATGCAGGTTGTTGTTGAGGAACAGCAGCCGCCACGGCCACCCCGCCTCGACCAGCACGCTGCGCTGCGCCGGCTCGCGGGCCGGACGGTGCTCGTAGAAAGAGCGCAGCATGCTCAGGCCGAGGGCCGGATAGGCCACCGCCGGCAGGTACAGCCAGGGCGGGATACCCGCCCAGCGCCAAAGCCCGGCCAGCAACCCGCCCAGCAGCACGGCATGCAGGCCCCACAGGCGCCAGGCGGCGCCCTCTCCCTGGCGCAACCGCGAACCTTCCAGGCGCGCCATCGCCGCCAGGGCCAGCAACGGGCCGAGGGTGGCGCGACCGAGCAGGGTCTTGTCCAGGCAGAGCCAGCGCCGCCGCCAGGAGCCCAGGCGCGGCCACTCGGACAGACTGACGTAGCGACTCTCGGGGTCCAGCCCCGGGTAGGTCAGTTGCTCGTCGAGGTGGTGCCGCAAGTGGCTGTCACGGTACAGCGGATAGGGATACCAGACGGCCAGCGGCAGATAGCCGAGCACGGCGTTGAACCTCGGCCAGCGGGTCGGGTGGCCATGGATCAGCTCATGCTGCAACGACATGTAGAGGGAGGCAAACGGCACCAGCCCCGCCAGCACCGGCCAGCCCCAATGCCGATACTGGCTGGCGAGCAGTGCCCAACCGCCGTACAGGCAGGCGACCAGCAGCCAGGTCGGCCATTCGCTGCGCGCCTGGAAGGTATCCTGGAGCCGCCGCACCAGGGTGCGCTGACGCCCGCTCAGGTAGTGCGCCATGAAGGCTGGCGAGGCTTACTTCAGGGAGGTATCGAGGCGCGTGGCGACTTCGGCCGGCACCCAGTGGCTCCAGATTTCGCGATGCTGGCGAAGGAACTGCGCACGCACCTCGCCGACCTCGCGATGATTCTGCGCCATGTCGGCGAGCAGCTCGTTGAACAGCGGCAAGGGGATCTCGACCTTGCGGAACAGCTCGACCAACGCCGGCGCCTTGTCATGGAAATCGCGGGAAACGCCAATGGTGATCTTCGCCGGCAACGAGCGGGAACCGATGGGGTCGGGGTTCTTCGGATCGGACAGGGTGGCCCAGGCCTTCTCGCTGAACGGCGGCTCTTCCAGTTGCACCAGCTTGAAACGGCCCATCAACGGAGTCGGCGACCAATAGTAGAAAAGCACCGGCTCACCGCGCCGGAAGGCCGCACTGATCGCCGCATCCAGCGCCGGGCCGGTGCCGGTGCGGAAGTTCGTGTAGCTGTCCTGCAACCTGTAGGCCTTGAGCTTCTGGCTGTTGACGATCTCGCAGGTCCAGCCGGTCGGGCAGTTGTAGAAACGCCCCTTGGCGGGCTCCTCGGGATCGCGGAACAGCGCCTTGTAGCGCGGCAGGTCGGCGACCGACCTCAACTCCGGCGCCTTCGCCTCGATGCCTCGTTGTGGGTCGCCCTTGACCAGGTACTCCGGCACCCACCAGCCCTCGGTGGCGCCCTTCACCGTCTCGCCGACGGAGAACACCTCGCCCGCCTCCTCCGCCGCGCGCCACACCGGGCTACGCCCGGCCCATTGCTCCCCGGTGACCTGGATATCGTTCTGGCGCAGGGCGTTTTCCATGGTCACGGTATTGCCCGGCAGCGCGTCGGTCTCGCAGCCGTAGCCTTTTTCCAGTACGTAGCGCAACAGGTCGGTGGTGAACATGCCGCTTTCCCAGTTCAGCCCGGCGAACACCACTTTGCCCGGGTACGGGCATTCCGCCGCGACGGCGGTCTGGCTGGCGAGGCTGGCGCCCAGGGCGAGGACGGCGAGGATCTGGCGAAGCGGGGGCATGCGGGTCTCCCGGTTGGAGTCGGACGGCATGCGGAACTATATAGGCATTAAAAATATTGGATTAATAACGTTTGGTTCTTTTGATAGACAAAAGCGCCTACCCTTTCGGTGTAGACGCTTTTTCCTGGCGGCGCCGGCAAATCACAGCGAATCGAGTTCCACCGCACAGACCCACGCCGGCTCGTGGGCCGTCAGGCGCCAATGCTGCAAGCCCTGCAGTCCCTCGGCGCACAGGCAGTCGTGGGCAGCCAGTTGCCCGCGAGGTTGCCCTTGCAAGGAAATCGCTACCCCGCCCTGCTGGGCGAACAGCAGCAGCGTGCTCGCCGTGCCGTGCCAGTCCAGCTCGCCCTCGACCCGCAGCCATTGCAGGCGCGCGCGATGGCGCCGGGGCGCATAGATCAGGTTGAAGTCGCGGATAGCTCCATCGAGCAGGGTGCAGTGCACCTCGCTGTCGCCGGAAAAGGCGAAGGCCTGCCGCGCGCGTAGCGGCGCGGATTCCGCGCTATCCACCCGCAGGCGCATGCCGCCGCCCTCCAGCACGCTGATGATCCGCTGGTAACCGGCGAAGCGGGAGAAGCCGCCGGACTCGCCGACATCGGCGATCGACAGGCGCCAGCCGAAGCCGTCCAGGCCGTCGCCGCCGTCGCGGGCGATCTCCTCGGTGGAGCCGGCGCCGTTCTTCCACGGCATTCTCGGGTAGTCGACGGCGCGCAGGATGCGGAATTCGCTCATGAGCTGAAGCGTCCTTCCAGACGGTGGCGGGAACCCGGGTGCAGCAGCCGCGCGGCGGTCACCGCGACACGCCCGGACCAGGTGCGGCGGCGGATCAGCAGGCACGGCTCGCCGCGTTCGATCTGCAACAGCTTGCACTCGGCCGGCTCGGCGAGGATCGCCTCGACCACATGCTCGCCCTCGGTGAGCGGCGCCACCTGGGTCAGGTAGGCATAGGGCGTTTGCCGGGTGAAATCCTGCTTGAGGTAGTCCGGCGCCACCGCGGCGTTCACGTAGCGGTCCTCGATCTGCACCGGGATATCGTTCTCGTAGTGCACGATCAGCGAGTGGAACACCCGCTGGCCTTCGCGCACGTCCAGTGCCAGGGCGCGCTCGGGGCCGGCGACCTCCTCGCCGAGGGTGATCACCTGGCAACGATGGCGATGCCCGCGGGCCGCGATCTCGTCGGCGATATTGTGCACCTCGAACAGTGCCGACTGGCCCTTGGGCTCGGCGACGAAGGTACCGACCCCCTGCATGCGCACCAGCAGGCCGTCGCTGGTCAGTTCGCGCAGGGCGCGATTGATGGTCATGCGACTGAAGCCGAGCTGGCTGACCAGTTCGCTCTCGGAGGGCACCCGGTGGTGCGGCGGCCAGGCGCCCGACTGGATCTGGCTGACGATCATCTGCTTGACCCGCGCGTAGAGCGGCGCCGGTACCTCGCCGAGTTGCGAGGCCAGCGGGGAACGATCGGAAGAAGAGGACGTCACGGAGAGACTCCTTGTCGAGGCGTCGATGAAGTGAGTTTACGCACCGCTTAATCGTCTGTATATGTATATACAAATAAAACAGACTGCGTGTGAGCTGATTATGTCCGCAATTTTCGCTGAACGTGCGTTGCTGCCGGAAGGCTGGGCGCGAAATGTCCGTTTCGAGATTTCCGCGGACGGAGTCCTCGCCGAGATTCGTCCCGACGCCAACGCCGACGGCGCCGAACGCCTCGGCGGCGCCGTGCTGCCGGGGATGCCCAACCTCCATTCGCACGCGTTCCAGCGCGCCATGGCCGGGCTCGCCGAAGTCGCCGGCAATCCCAACGACAGTTTCTGGACCTGGCGCGAGCTGATGTACCGGATGGTCGCTCGGCTGTCGCCGGAACAGATCGAGGTCATCGCCCGCCAGCTCTATATCGAGATGCTCAAGGCCGGCTACACGGCGGTGGCGGAATTCCACTACGTCCATCACGACCTCGACGGCCGCTCCTACGCCGACCCCGCCGAACTTTCCCTGCGCATCTCCCGCGCCGCCAGCGCCGCCGGCATCGGCCTGACCCTGCTTCCCGTGCTTTACAGCCACGCAGGCTTCGGCGGCCAGCCGGCCAGCGAGGGCCAGCGGCGCTTCATCAATGGCAGCGAGGCCTACCTGGAACTGCTCCAGCGCCTGCGCGCGCCGCTGGACGCGGCAGGCCACTCCCTGGGCCTGTGCTTCCACTCCCTGCGCGCGGTGACTCCGCAGCAGATCGCCACGGTCCTCGCCGCCGGCCACGGCGACCTGCCGGTCCACATCCATATCGCCGAACAGCAGAAGGAAGTCGACGACTGCCTGGCCTGGAGCGGACGCCGGCCGTTGCAATGGCTGTACGAGAACGTCGCGGTCGACCAGCGCTGGTGCCTGGTCCATGCGACCCACGCCGACCCCGCCGAGGTGGCGGCGATGGCGCGTAGCGGCGCGGTGGCCGGCCTGTGCCTGAGCACCGAGGCCAACCTCGGCGACGGCATCTTCCCGGCGACGGACTTCCTCGCCCAGGGCGGGCGCCTGGGCATCGGCTCGGACAGCCACGTCTCGCTCAGCGTGGTCGAGGAACTCCGCTGGCTGGAATACGGCCAGCGCCTGCGCGACCGGAAACGCAACCGGCTGTACCGCGACGACCAGCCGATGATCGGCCGCACGCTCTACGACGCTGCGCTGGCTGGCGGCGCCCAGGCCCTTGGGCAGCCGATCGGTAGCCTCGCCGTGGGCCGCCGCGCCGACCTGCTGGTGCTCGACGGCAACGACCCCTACCTGGCCAGCGCCGAGGGCGACGCCCTGCTCAACCGCTGGCTGTTCGCCGGCGGCGACCGCCAGGTGCGCGACGTGATGGTGGCCGGCAGATGGGTGGTGCGCGACGGCCGGCATGCCGGGGAAGAACGCAGCGCACGGGCATTCGTCCAGGTGCTGGGGGAACTGCTCGACTGACCCTGCACAGCGGCGGACAACCGCGTTGCGCTTATCCGCCCCACTCGTTCGAGCCGTCGGGCGCTAAAAGCCGATACTTCCCACGCCAGCCGCCAGGCGTGAACGGCGCTGGAAAGAAAAAACGCCCCGGCGGGGCGTTCCTTCACTGGCTCCGCTTCAACTGGCCGTCGGGTACCCGCCAGATCAGCTCGTCCACCGCATAACCGCGGCTGCGCGCTTCTTCCAGCAGACGTTCGCGGGTCTGCTGCGAAACCTGCGGGGTACGCGACAGCAGCCACAGGTATTCACGGTTCGGATTGCCCACCAGCGCGGTACGGTAGTCGTCGTCCACCGCTAGCACCCAATAGTCGCCGCGCGCCACGTTGGGGAAGAGATTGGCGAACCAGTTGTCGAAGCGCACCCACAACTTGTCGGTGCGACCCGGCTGCTGGGCGACCGCCCGCCCCTCCACCTGCTCCCAGTCGCCATCCAGGGTCAGGCAGCGATTGATCACCTGGATGCTCTGGTCTTCCTGCAAGCGGTAATGCGCCTCCGATTGCGCGCAGTTGCGCTGGAAGAACATCGGCAAGCGCGCCAGTTCGTACCAGGTGCCCTGGTAGCGCTGGAGGTCGACCTGCTCGGTGGCCGGCGGATTCTTCGGCGAGCCCGCGCAACCGACCAGCAACAAGCCCAGCCACAGGGTGCAGAGCACCCGGATCGGCAGACCGATCACTTGAGCCCCTGGCCGGAGAAGAGCAGCGCCTTGTCGGCCGCGTACTGCACGCTGATGAAAGCCTTCTCGTCGCCCCAGGTGCAGCTGGACATGCCCAGCGCGCCGGAGCACTCGGTGGGCTTGCCGAGGATCGCCTCGACCTCGGCCTTGCTCATGCCGGCCTTGAGCTTGGAATAGTTTTCCTGGTTGATCTTGCTGCAGGCAGCCAGGACGACGCAGAAAGCGACCACGGCCAGGGTACGGAACGACGCCATGAGGAACTCCTTGTTCGGGGGAAGCGCTGCCCTACAGCTTGGCATACGCGGGGGAAATCCGAAGCCTTGGAGTCAGAAACGCGAACCGGGTTCCCTGAGGAACGCCGTCTCCTCCTCGCTGGAAGGGCGGCCGAGAATGGCGTTGCGATGGGGGAAGCGGCCGAAACGGGCGACTACCGCATGATGCCGCTCGGCATAGTCGTAGAAGTCATCGAAGGGCTGGCGCGCACTGCCGCCGACCTGATCGCGCAGGTCGCGGAAGCAGGCTACCGCCCGCTCCTGGCTGGGCAGGTCCTCGGCGTGCTCCAGGACCAGGTAGGCGAACACCCGGCGCACCGGCGGCAACTGGCGGTCGAAGCCTTTCTCCAGGCCCTCGCGCACCACCCGTTGCGCCCGGGCGTCGCCGGCGTAGGCGCGCGGCGTGTCGCGGTAGATCATCCGCGGCAACTGGTCGAGCAACAGGATCAACGCCAGCCAGCCATCGGCCTCGGCCGTCCACTCCTGCAAGCCGCCGTCCAGCGCCTGGTTCACCAGGTCGCCGAAACGGCCGCCGGCATCGGCGTCCTGGCAGACGTTCTTGCCGAACCACAGGCCGTTGCGCTGGGCAACCACCTCGGCGGCATCGCTGGAGGTGCCGAACCACCAGTCGAGCAGGGTCTCCCAGGGCGCGCTCATCGGCCTACTCCGCGTGGTAGCCGGTGATGCGCTCGACTTCCTGCTTCGAGCCGAGGAACACCGCGACACGCTGGTGCAGGTTCTCCGGCTTGATGTCGAGGATGCGCTGGGTGCCGTTGGTGGCGGCGCCGCCGGCCTGCTCGATGATGAACGACATCGGGTTGGCTTCGTACATCAGGCGCAGCTTGCCGGGCTTCTCCGGCTCGCGGGCGTCGCGCGGGTACATGAAGACGCCCCCACGGGTCAGGATGCGGTGGACGTCGGCGACCATCGAAGCGATCCAGCGCATGTTGTAGTTCTTGCCCAGCGGGCCTTCCTTGCCGGCCAGCAGTTCTTCCACGTAGCGTTTCACCGGCGCTTCCCAGTGGCGCTGGTTGGACATGTTGATAGCGAACTCGGCGGTGCTTTCCGGCACGCTGATGTTGTCGTGGGTGAGGACGAAGCTGCCCAGCTCGCGATCCAGGGTGAAGCCCTTGACGCCGTTGCCGAGGGTCAGCATCAGCATGGTCTGCGGGCCGTAGATGGCGTAGCCGGCGGCGACCTGGGTGGTGCCCGGCTGGAGGAAGGCCTCCTCGCGCAGGGTATCGTTCTGGTTCAGGTACTCGCTGGGGCAGCGCAGCACCGAGAAGATGGTGCCGACCGAGACGTTGACGTCGATGTTGCTGGAGCCGTCCAGCGGGTCGAAGACCAGCAGGTAGGCGCCTTTCGGGTAGCGCCCCGGAATCTGGTAGGGGTGGTCCATCTCCTCGGAGGCCATGCCGGCCAGGTTGCCGGCCCATTCGTTGGCTTCCAGCAGGATCTCGTTGGACATCACGTCCAGCTTCTTCTGCACCTCGCCCTGCACGTTCTCGGTGCCCATGCTGCCGAGTACGCCGCCCAGCGCGCCCTTGGACACCGCATGGCTGATTTCCTTGCAGGCACGCGCCACGACCTCGATGAGGAAGCGCAGGTCGGCCGGGGTGTTGTGGCTGCGGGTCTGCTCGATCAGATAGCGGCTCAGGGTAACGCGGGACATGGATGGCTCCGGAGAGAGGAAAAAACCCGCGCAGTTTAACGCGGAATTGGCGGTCACGCTTGACTCCGCGCAACCGCCGGTTGGAGATCGGCGGCGGTGGCGCGGTTCATTTCCGCGGCGCGCAGCCGATCGACGGTCGTCAGCCGCGTCCCATCTCGCCGTTCAGGCTGGCCTGGACGATTTCCACCCAGTAGCCGTCGGGATCGCTGATGAAGGCCACGTTCTTCATGCCTCGGTCCAGCGGCTTGACGAAGTTCACGCCGAGCGTCTCGAAACGCTCGCAGGCCGCCACCAGGTCGGGCACCGAGAAGCAGATGTGGCCGAACCCGCGCGGGTCCTGGTTGCCGTTGTGGTACTGGCTGTCGTCGCTCTCGCTGCCCCAGTTGTGGGTCAGTTCGAGGACCGACTGGCGTCCGAAGGTGTAGCGCTGGCGTTCGTCGAGCGCGTCGGGCACCTCTTCGCCACGGGTCATGGCGAGGAAATACAGGGAGAAGCGGCCTTCCTCGAAATCCAGGCGACGCAGCAGGCGCATGCCGAGCACCCGCGAGTAGAAGTCGAGCGAGCGCTTCGGATCCTTGACCCGCAACATGGTGTGGTTGAACACGTATTCCTGGGTGATGGCGTCCGGCTCCATGCAGATGCCGGGCTGTACTTCGGTGTTGAAACTCATCGGGCGATTCCCTCGAACGAAACGGATCGGCAGTGTATGGCGGTCGACCGGGCAGCGAGTAACAGCGGGGTACTACTCTCTTGATGCCGGCGCGCGCCGATCGTTCCGTCGACGGGAAACGCGACCGGCGCCGCCCGGGCGCCGGCCACCGCTTCAGAAGTCCAGGCTCAGCGCCAGGCCGACGCTCTGCTGGGTATCGTCCTCGCCCTTGCGCCAGTTGTAGCCGCCGCGCAGCGACAGCTCCGGCGCCAGCTTCTGGCTGAAGCCGAGGGAGACGCGGTTGAGGTGGTCCTGCGGGGTGTAGCCTTCGAGGGTGAAGCGATTGCCCGGCAGGCTGTTGAGGGACATGGTCAGGTCCTGGGTGTCGTCCTCGTACTCGCGTTCGTGGGCGTACTCGGCGAACAGCTGGGTATCGCTGCCGAACGCGTACTTGCCTTGCAGGCCGGCGCCCAGGCGCTTCGAGCTGCGCTTCTGGTCGTCGTAGTCGAGCGCGGTGGCGCTGGCGCCCTTCTCGGAATAGCCGTCGACCTCGACCCGCGCGTAGTCGGCGCTGACGAACGGCGACAGGTGCCAGGGACTGTCGGCCTGCTGGGCGATGTCATAGCCCAGGCGCGCGCTGAACGCCCACAGGTGGCCGTTGGTGTCGCCTTTCTCGCTGCGCTCGCCGCCGCCCAGGGCGAACTTGCGCTTCAGGTCGTCGTAGTCGAGGTAGCCGCCGGTCAGCGCCGCGTCAGCCCACCAGCGGTTTTCCTGGTATTGCACGAAGGCGCTGGCCATGTAGCTGTTCATCCGGTAGTCGGAATCCTTGGCGCCGGCTTCCAGCTTCTGCCGGTAGAAGCCGGCGGCGACCCCGGCGCGCCAGGCCTCGTCGATGCGGTAGCTGCCACCAAGGGTCAGGTTGTAGCCATTGCCGTCGCCGCTGGCGGCGCTGTCCTGGGAGTCGAAGTCCAGGCGCTGGCCACCGCCGCCGACGAAGCCGCGCCACTGGCCGACGTTCTGCCAGTTCTCCCAGTCCGCCTGCCACTGGCTGCGCAGTTCGTCCTGGTAGGCACGCAGGGTGCCGTGGGCCATTTCCGGCAGCAGGGTCAACTCCCAGGGCGCCGACAGCAGCGAATAGGTGTAGTCGGCGATCAGGCGCTGGCCGGTGATGGTCGGGTGCACGCTGTCGTTGAACAGCAGTTTGCTCGGGTCGGGCGTGCTGCCGTTGATCCCGTAGGTCGGGTTCATGGTGCAGCCGTTGCCGCTGAAACAGGTGCCGATCAGGTTCTGGTCGGCGGCCAGGCCGAAGGAAGCCGGGTTGGCCATGCCTTCCTTGAGCAGCAGCGGGATGTTCAACGGAATGACGTTGGCGCCGGCCTGGCTCAACTGGGCGGTCAGCTCGGCGTTGAACGTGCCGCTGAGTTGGCTGGCGAAAGGCTGCAAGGGACCACCGAAGGTAGCCGGGGTCAGGCCCAGGTCGGGCAACAGCCAGACCACGATGTAGCGCGCGCCGGCCTGCTGCAGGGCCTGCACGCTATCCACCAGGCGACCGGCGGCCTGTTGGGCCTGGACGTCGTTGAGGATGCGCCCCTGGAGGAAGTCGTTGCCGCCGCCGGTGATGTAGTACAACGCGTTCGGATCGGCACCCAGGCCCTGGCGGGCACGGTCCACCAGGTAGCCATCGCGGCTGCGCAGGAGGGTATTGTCGCGCTCGATCAGCGAGCCGTTGGCCGCGGTGATCGAGTCGTAGATCTGATCGGTCCGGTAGCCGCCCACCGCCCAGTTGTTGCCGTCGGCGATGCCCTGCTGGGCGTTGACCGGCGAGGTCGAGGCAGCCAGGTCACCCGGGGCGATGCCGAGCTGATTGCCGAGCAGCATGGGCGCGGTCGGTCCGAAGATCTCGCCGCTGCCGTTCTGGTAGGTCGGGCCGACCCGGTTGGTGAAACGCGAGGTGCTTCCGGCGGGGCCGGCAGGATCGGGGAACTGCCCGGCATCGCTGAGGCTGTCGCCGAACACCACCAGCGTCGAATAGGGCGAAGGAGCAGCCTGCGGGGCGGTGGACAGCGAAGCCAGCAGGCAGGCCGCTACCAGTGGCTTGAGCGCCATTCTGATCATTCTCTTACTCCGTGATTTGTTTTTATTGTCGGGCCGCCGCGTCGTCGGCATGCGCCCCGGGGCCCGTCGTAAAGCCTCCTCAGCCGAACAGCATAGCGCGGAACCGGCTCATGGCTTGTTCGGCGAGGAACGCAGCAGGCTCATTGCCATTATTACCAGCAGAGCGACCCCCAGCAGAAGTACCGCCCACAGGCCGATCTTCTTCCAGTCGCTACCCGGTGCCGGCGCCGCGGCCGCCATGGCCACCTCCAGCGGTTCGCCCAGGCTGGCGCTACCCAGGGTGGCGCGCTTGCTCTCGGTATAGCCGGGAATCAGTACGCCGAGCGGCAGCGCCGCCGACTGCGCGCCGGGCTTGCCGAACGCCAGCCGGTACGGCGGGCTGCCGCGCACCAGGAACACCAGTTCGCTGGCCGGCAGGCCGACACTCAGGGACGGGACCTCCGGGCCCAGGCCAGTACCTCGTTGGTCCACCTGCAGACGCAGCTCGCGCACCGCCCAGCCCGGCAGTTCCAGCTCGTTCTGCTGTACGTTGCGGCCGTCGATCGGCAGCCGGTAGAGGACCCCGCGTGCCAGGCTGCTCCAGGCGGCCTCCCGGCGCGGCGAAGCGTTCTCCGTACGATCACGGCCGGACAGTTCCACCGGGACGATGGTGTGGGTCAGCGCCTGCTCCAGGGACACCCGCACCCGCTGCAACGGCAACGCCAGCGGCAACTGCCAGCGGTACTCGCCGTCCCCTGCCTGGCGCCCGGCCAGCGGCTCGGACCAGATCATCGGCGCCGGCTCGGTGCTCCGCGTGCTGCCTTGCAGGCGGGCGCCATGGAGGTCTGCCGCGGTTGCCCCGGCCGGCCAGGCCAGACGCAGGTAGCGGGCCTGGCGGCCGGGAAGCTTGACCTCGCTGACGTCGATGCGTTCGCCGTTGAAGGTCAAGCGGGCGATCTGTCCGTCACCC
Source organism: Pseudomonas sp. HMSC063H08 (assembly GCF_001813645.1). Taxonomy (NCBI): domain Bacteria; kingdom Pseudomonadati; phylum Pseudomonadota; class Gammaproteobacteria; order Pseudomonadales; family Pseudomonadaceae; genus Pseudomonas; species Pseudomonas sp. HMSC063H08. The sequence goes on along the minus strand of NZ_KV813325.1, from coordinate 72,434 downwards.
CAGGCCTGCCAATGCTCGAGGTCGTCGCTGGCTTCCACGGAGAAGCGCTGGAAGCCCTCCTCCGGGCTGCTCCAGTCCAGCCGCAGGCGCTCCAGGGGGAACGTCACCGCGCTCGCGTCGATCAGCCAGCCGCGCAGGGTCTCGGCAGCCGGCCCGGCGTTGCCCGGCAGCACCTCGACTATGGTGCCGCTGGTGTTGCGCTGCACCCGCAGGTTCGGCTGCGTCGCGTCGGCGGCGGACGTGCCTCGCAACGGGAACAGCCGCACCTCGGCCTCATGCGACGTGCTGGCCTGGCGCTCGCTGCCGGCCATCAGGGCGTAGGGCAAGGCCTCGCCCTCGGCATCGAAGACCCGCAGGTCGCGCAGGTCGGCATGGGCAGCCGACAACTGCACGCTCATCGGGATGCTCAGGCGATACCAGGGACCTTCGCCCTGCAGCGACAGCGCCACCTGGCGGCTGAAACCTTCGGCAGACTCCTTCGCCGACAGCGGCAGGGACAGGCAGGCGCCCAGCAGGAGCAGGCCGGCGGTTCTGAACGAAAAGGAGCGCGTCATGGCTGCTCGGCCTCCGATGCGACCTCGGCACGACGCGGAGGCAAGGGTGAGAAGTAGCCGACGACCAGCAACAGGACGCCGACCCCGATGAAGGAGATGATTCGCTCCAGGCTGCCGCTGTTGCCCAGCTCGACGAAGAACAGCTTGACCACCACGACGCCGACCAGCGCCGCGCCGACCATCCACAGGTCGCGCCGGCCGAGACGGGTACCGGCGATGGTCAGGCCCAGCGCGCAGAGCGTCCAGACCAGCGACAGCCCCGCCTGCACCAGCATCGACGCGGCCAGCGCCTCGGCCTGGAACGGCACGCCGGCCAGGTGGTGCGCGGCGCGGCACACCGCCAGGGTCAGCAGGGCGAACAGCGAGGCGCCGGCCAACGCCTGGCGCCCCAGGCGCGCGCTGGCATTGCCATCGACGAGCGAGGCCAGGCTGGCGTCGCTCCAGCGGTAGAGGGCGAACAGCACGATCAGCAGCCCCAGTTCCAGCGGGTTGGCCAGCGGCAGGTAAGGCAGCGGCTCGGCGGCGCCGTCGCTGAGCAGGTTGGCGCTCCAGAACCAGCCGAGCAGCAACAGCGCCACCGGCGCAGCGGCGAGCAGCCGATACTCCCGCGGGAAGTCGCGCAGCGGCCAGGGCAGGCTCCGCCCGCCAGCCACCAGCAGCAGATAGGCGCTCGGGACCAGCGCCCAGCCCAGCCAACGCCAGGCGTTGTACTGTTCGGCGAGCAGGGCGAACAGGTAGCGCAGCTCCAGCGCCAGCACCCCTAGCAACAGCCAGCAACCGAGCACATGGGCGACGCTCAGGGCCTTCGCCGGCAGCAACGGGGCAAGGCGTCGCAGCGACAGCAGGTGCGTGGCGAACAGCAGCGGCCAGGCCAGCCAGCCGAATTCGCCGAACGGCTGGTAATCGAAACGCCAGGCACTGGCCAGGGCCAACAGCGCCACCGGGACCAGCGCCAGGCACAGCAGGGCCAGTTCGCGCCAGCGCTCGCGCAGCGCCAGCAGCATCCACGACGCCACTGTCGCCGCGGCCACCAGCAGCAACGCATGCTCGCGCAGGCCATAAGGCACGAAGCGGACGGTTTCGCACAGCGCGGTCAGCGCCCACCAGCCGGCTCCCCAGAGCAGCAGCAGGTGCGACAGCTCGGCCAGGCCGAGGGTACCGATACCCAGCGCCCGCTCGCGCTCGCCGGCGCGGCGCAGCCGCCAGGCGCCGACCAGCGCCGCCAGGGCCAGCACTGCCGGCGTCCAGAACCCGGAATGGGCCAGGGGCCGCAGGCCTTCGCCGCTCAGCGAGCCGAACAGCGACGGCCCGGCGAGGAGGAACGCCAGGCCGCCCACTACCTGCAAGGCGAGGCCGAAGTAGAAGCTCAGGCGCTGGCGCAGCACCAGGCTCAGCCAGATGATCAGCAGCCCGCTACCGGCCCATACCGCGCTGGCGCTGCGCCAAGGCAGGACGAACAGCACTGCCAGGTTGACGAACGCCAGACCGGCCAGCAGCACCAGGCTCAAGCCCATGAGCAGCCGACTGTCGTCCTTCACCAGCGGGTCGCGCGCCGCCAGCAGCATGCCGCCGATCAGCGCCAGGCCAATCAGCGAGGCGGTCATCAAGCCACGCCAGCCCGAGTCGAATACCCCACCCTGGCCATCGCCGCCCTGCAAATGCAGGAGGAACAGCGCACCGCCCAGCAGTTGCACGGCGAAGGCGCAGAACAGGAAGGTACGCGAGCCCAGGCGCAAGCCGGCGAACAAGCTCGCCAGGCCGGCCACGGCCCAGGCGATGGCGGTGCCGTCGACGGCCAGGCAGAGCGGTGCGACCAGGTAGAGGAAGGCCAGGCCGGCGGCCGCCAGCAACGGCCGGCAGGCCGGCTCCCAGTCGGCCAGCGCTTTCGCCGGCGCGCGACGCAGCTGCCAGAAGCTGAACAGCGCCGCCGCACCGAGCATCAGCGCGCCCAGCGGCGAACCCTCCAGCAACGTCGTCTCACCCGGCCGCACGCCATTCAGGTAGGCCAACGCCGCACCGCCCTGCAACAGCAGGGCGAAGAGCCGCGCCAGGCGGCGTTGCTGGTGCAGGCCGAGCCAGTAGATGCCGGCGCCCTCGACGGCCCAGGCGGCCGAGGTCCAGCGCGCGTCCAGGCCGAGCGGAATGGCCAGGGTGCCGAAGACCACCCCCAGCGCCAGGCAGATTTCCACCAGCAGGCTGGTGCGTCCGGCCGAAGCATGGCCGCGCAGCACCCGCGCCAGAACCATGTAGAAGAGCCCCAGGGCCAGGGCGCTGAAGGCCATGCCGAAGTCGATGTGGCCGATCACCGCGCATTGCAGGCCGAACCCCACCAGTGGCGGGCCGAACAGCACGGTGGCGTCGATGTAGTCGGCCTGTCGCGCCGACCAACGCAGCAGTTCGCCGCGCTCGGCAGGCGCCTGCGCGGCCTCCAGCAGCTTGCGGCGGGCGAAGAGCAGGCCGATCCCGACGTACATCAGGAAGAACAGGGCCAGGAACGGCTCGGTGCTGGCGAACAGCTCCGGTGTATAGGAGCGCAGTCCCCAGGCGAAACCGATGCCGAAGGTGCCGACGAAGCCGACCAGGTTGAGCGGCCGCCAGGCGCGGAACCAGGCGATGGCGAAGATGCCGGCGTTGAGCAGGGCGAAGTAGCTGAACAGCGCTACATGGTTGCCGCTGCCGGTGGAGGTCAGGATCGGCGCGGCGAAGCCGCCAAGCGCCGCCACCACCGCCAGGCCCATGGCGTTCTGCAGCACGGCGAGGATCGCCGAGCAGATCGTCACCACCACCAGCAGGGTCAGCGCCGCGCCGGGAGAGATCAGCGGATGCAGGCGCATGGCGGCGAAGATGGTCAGGTACAGCACCGCGATACCGGTGCCTTGCAGGATCAGGCCATAGGCTGCGCGCCGCTCGCGCAGCCACCAGCCGACGCCGAGCAGCGCCATCGCTGCCAGCGCCACCCCGGCGTAGCGGTACTCCACCGGCACCGCCACCCGTTCCGAGGCATAGCGCAGGAGGAAGGCCAGGCCGATGAACAGCAGCACCACGCCGATGCGCAATACCGTGTTGCCGCCGAACAGCCAGCCCTTGGCCGCGGCGAAGCCACGCTCGACCAGCGAGGGTTCGCGTGGAGGCGCTGGAGGGGCGGCACGGCGCGGCGCTGGCTGGGCGTCAGGCTGGAACGCCGGCTGACGCTCGATGGGCTGGACGGGCTCGGGGGGACGAGGCGGAGGCGGCGCAGCCTCGACGGGCGGCAGCTCGATGTCCCAGTCCAGCGACGGGGCAACCTCGGCGGGAGGAGCGGGAGGCGTGTCTGCGAGCGGCTGGTCGATGCCGGCGGCCGGCTCGGGAACGCTTTCGGGAAGGTCCTGCGCCTGGCGTTCCACGCGCAGCAGGCGCTGGTGGATGACCTCGGTGCCGCGCTCGAAGCGTTCGGCGAATTCGCTCATCTGCTTGCGCAGGCGCTCGTTCTGTTGCGCCAGGTTCTGCAGCGAGACGGCCTGTCCCAGGGCCAGGCCGGAGAGGCCGCCGAGGAGTGCGCCGACCAGCGATTCCCCGGCGAAGCCGCCGAGGATCAGGCCCACCAGCATGAAAATCCATTGCATGCGTCGAATCCTTGATCAAGAGGTACCACGATCCACTGATACCTGCCCTGGCCATCCTGCCAGAGCGGAACCCGCGCCGGGAGTATACAGCCCGCATTCCCGAGATTCGACGCATTCCGACGCCCGCCCCGTGGCGAGCTACCTCTTCCTGGCGATGAACTGGACCACACAGGCCGCGCCGGTGTGGAAACGGCCCTCGACCACCTCGCGCTCGATTTCCCGCGCCAGCAGCACCTCGCACTCCGGCAGCTCCGCCTCCAGCGCCGCGCGGCTCACCAGCATGTCGACGTCCGCCGGGCCGCCGGTGCCGCGGCCGAGCTGTTCCGGCCGATAGGCCTCCAGCAGGAAGAGACCGCCCGGTCGCAGCGAACGCTCCAGCAGGCGGTTGAGTCTGCCGCGCACGCGACTGGGCAGGTGCGCGAAGATCGACACCACCGCGCCGAACGCCGCTGCCGGCGGTTCGTAGTCCGCCAGGTCGACCACCAGGGTGTCGATCGACACGCCTTTCGCCTCGGCCAGCCGGCGCGCCTTGGCCAGGCCGACGGCGGAGCCGTCCACGCCAAGCACCTCCAGCCCCAGCGAAGCGAGGAACACCGCGTTGCGCCCCTCGCCCTCGGCGACGCTCAGCACCGGCCCGGCCAGCCGCTGCGCATGCTCCTTCAGGAAAGCGTTGGGTTCGGTTCCGTAGACATACTCTTCGGCGGCATAGCGTTCGTCCCACATGAGGTTCACCTCGTCTGTATTTCGTCACGGCCCAGGTGCCGAAACGCTAGTCTTCCACTTCAAGTCGACTTGAGGTCAAGGGCATGCGGCAACTGGACATAGGCGAGGTCGCGCGACGATCCGGGGTACCGGCCTCGACCCTGCGCTACTACGAGGAAAAGGGACTGATTGCCTCCAGCGGCCGGCACGGCCTGCGCCGGCTGTTCGATGCAGGCGTGCTGGAGCGGCTGGCGCTGATCGGGCTGGGCCGCGCCGCCGGGTTGTCGCTGGACGAGATTGCCGGCATGGGCGCAGCCGACGGCGCGCTGCGGATCGACCGCGCGGCGCTGGCGGCCAAGGCCGACGAACTGGACCGGACGATCCGCCGCCTCGCCGCCATGCGCGACGGCCTGCGGCATGCCGCGGCCTGTCCGGCGCGCGAGCACATGGACTGCCCGACGTTCCGCCGCTTGCTGCGGGCCGCTGCCGCGGGGGCCATCAAGCCCCGCCGGAAAGCGCCCGGCGCATAGCAAAACGGCCGGCAGGCCGGGCACCCCTGCCCTGCCTGCCGGCCGCGAGGCACGCCGTTGCGGCGCGCCGGTACGGCAACGGTTTAGACCTTGCTGCGCTCGTAGCGCTTGCGGTCGTTCTCGTTGAGCATCTTCTTGCGCAGGCGGATCGACTTCGGCGTCACTTCCACCAGCTCGTCGTCGGCGATGAACTCCAGCGCCTGCTCGAGGGTGAAGCGGATCGGCGGAACCAGGGCGATGACTTCGTCCTTGCCGGAAGCGCGCATGTTGTCGAGCTTCTTGCCCTTGGTCGGGTTGATCACCAGGTCGTTGTCACGGCTGTTGATGCCGGCCAACTGGCCTTCGTAGATTTCGTCGCCCGGGCCGAGGAACAGCTTGCCGCGGCTCTGCAGGGTCTCCAGCGAGTAGGTCAGCGCGGTGCCGGTGGCCATGGAGACCAGTACGCCGTTCTGGCGGTTGCTGACTTCGCCGGCCTTGATCGGACCGTAGTGGCTGAAGGTCGAGGTCAGGATGCCGGTGCCCGAGGTCAGGGTCAGGAAGTTGTTGCGGAAGCCGATCAGGCCGCGCGCCGGAATGGTGTACTCCAGGCGCACGCGGCCCTTGCCGTCGGGAATCATGTTGCTCAGGTCGCCCTTGCGCAGGCCCATCTGCTCCATCACCGAGCCCTGGTGCTGCTCCTCGATGTCGATGGTGACGTTCTCGTAGGGCTCCTGCTTCTCGCCGTCCTTCTCGATGATCACCACTTCCGGGCGGCCCACGGCCAGCTCGAAGCCTTCGCGGCGCATGGTCTCGATCAGTACCGACAGGTGCAGTTCGCCACGGCCGGAAACCTTGAACTTCTCCGGGCTGTCGCCCGGCTCGACGCGCAGCGCCACGTTATGCAGCAGTTCCTTCTCCAGGCGCTCCTTGATGTTGCGGCTGGTGACGAACTTGCCTTCGCGGCCGGCGAACGGCGAATCGTTGACCTGGAAGGTCATGCTCACGGTCGGCTGGTCGACGGTCAGCGGCGGCAGCGCCTCGACGTTCTGCGGGTCGCACAGGGTATCGGAGATGAACAGCTCCTCCATGCCGCTGACGCAGACGATGTCGCCGGCTTCCGCCTCGGCCACCTCGACGCGCTGCAGGCCGTGGTGGCCCATGATCTTCAGGATGCGGCCGTTGCGCTTGCTGCCGTCGTCGCTGATGGCCACCACCGGGGTGTTGGACTTGACCTTGCCGCGGGTGATGCGGCCGATACCGATCACGCCGAGGAAGCTGTTGTAGTCCAGCTGCGAGATCTGCATCTGGAACGGACCCTCGGTGTCCACCACCGGGGCCGGGACGTGGTCGATGATCGCCTGGAACAGCGCGTCCATGTTGTCGTCCATCTTCTCGTGGTCGAGGCCGGCGATGCCGTTCAGGGCGCTGGCGTAGACGATCGGGAAGTCGAGTTGCTCGTCGGTGGCGCCGAGGTTGTCGAACAGGTCGAAGATCTGGTCGATGACCCAGTCCGGACGCGCGCCCGGGCGGTCGATCTTGTTCACCACCACGATCGGACGCAGGCCGGCCTTGAAGGCCTTCTGGGTCACGAAGCGGGTCTGCGGCATGGGGCCGTCCTGGGCGTCGACCACCAGCAGCACGGAGTCGACCATCGACATCACGCGCTCCACCTCGCCGCCGAAGTCGGCGTGACCGGGGGTGTCGACGATGTTGATGTTGTAGCCGTTCCACTTGATCGCGGTGTTCTTCGCCAGGATGGTGATGCCACGCTCTTTTTCCTGGTCGTTGGAGTCCATCACCCGCTCGCTTTCCGCTTCTTTGCGGTCGAGGGTGCCGGACAGCTTCAGCAGCTTGTCCACCAGGGTGGTCTTGCCATGGTCGACGTGGGCGATGATGGCGATGTTGCGCAGATTTTCGATCACAAGTCTTGTCTCGTTTAACGCCCGAAGCGCGGCTTCGCGGCGGTGGTGGGGTCGGACAGGGCGGCGCCCGACACGACAGGCTTCTTCAATTAAGGGGCGGGCAGCAGGCGGACGCTGCCCCGGTCCGGCCGGCACGCCGAAGGGCGGGCATCGGCCTAGGCGGCGGACGTGTCGGGAGGACGGTGGCGGATGCTGCCGCCGAACAAGCCCGGCTGCTTAAGCCGGACGATAAACACGCACATTGGTGTGCCCCTCGTTGAGCAGATGATGGGCATGCAGGCGGCTCATCACCCCTTTGTCGCAATACAGGAGGTACTGGCGGTTGGCGTCCAGTTCCTTGAAGCGGCTGTTGATCGCGTAGAACGGCAGCGCCTGGACTTCGACGCCTTCCAGGGCCAGGGGTTCGTCTTCCTGGGCATCAGGATGGCGGATATCGATGACAATCTGACCGGGCAGCACCTCGCCGACCTCTTCCACCTGCAGGTCCTGGCCGAGTTCGTCGATCACCCGGTCGACGGTGCGCTGGGTGGCGCGCTCCAGGGCGCGCTCGAGCACCGCCATGTCGAATTTCGACTCTTCGTGCTCGACGCGGTAGGGCTTGGCCTGGGTGGTCGGGTTCACCGAGATCACCCCGCAGTATTCCGGCATGTGCCGGGCGAACTCGGCGGTGCCGATCTGCCGGGCGGTGTCGATGATGTCCTGCTTGTGGCTGACGATCAGCGGGCGCAGCACCAGGGTGTCGGTAACCCGGTCGATCACCGAGAGGTTCGGCAGGGTCTGGCTGGACACCTGGGAGATCGCCTCGCCGGTCACCAGCGCGTCCAGCTCCAGGCGCTCGGCCACGCGGCTGGCGGCGCGCAGCATCATGCGCTTGAGGGTCACGCCCATATAGCTGTCGTCGACCTTGGTAAGGATCTCGCCGACCACTTCCTCGAACGGCACGCTGACGAACAGCACGCGCTGCGAGCGGCCGTACTTCTCCCACAGGTAGTGGGCGACTTCCATCACCCCCAATTCGTGGGCGCGCCCGCCGAGGTTGAAGAACACGAAGTGGCTGATCATCCCGCGACGCATCATCTGGTAGGCCGCCACGGTCGAGTCGAAGCCGCCGGACATCAGCACCAGCACCTGCTCCAGCGCGCCCAGCGGATAGCCGCCCAGGCCCGGATGCTGGCGATGGATGACGAACAGGCGGTCGAGGCGGATTTCCATCCGCACCTCGACTTCCGGCTGCTTCAGGTCGATCCCGGCAGCCCCGCATTCGCGGCGCAGGCCGCTGCCGACGTAACGCTCCACCTCCATCGAGGTGAACGCGTGCTTGCCGGCGCGCTTGCAGCGCACGGCGAAGGTCTTGCCGGCCAACTGGTCGCCGAAATGCGCCTTGCACTTGGCGAGGATGTCGTCGAAATCGCCCAGCGGATACTCGTGGACCTCGAGGAAATGACCGATGCCCGGGGTGCAGGTCAGGCGCTCGATCATCTCGCGCCTGGCCTTGGCGTCGACCACGGCGGTCTCTACCTCAAGGTTGTCCCACTCGCCCTCGACCTTCAGCTCCGGGTCCAGGTCGCGCAGCACCGCGCGGATGTTCTTCGCCAACTGCCGGATGAAGCGCTTGCGCACCGGCCGGCTCTTGATGGTGATTTCCTGGAAGGTCTTGACGATGAGTTTCATGCGAGGGACGCGAACGCGCGGGGCGACGGAAAAAAAGGGGCGGAATTATATCTGAAATTGCTCACGTATTGAGCAGAAATATGCACAGTTATTTTTGCTGCACCAAAATGGAATGATGCACCAACATGGAGCACCATAACGGTGCACCCGAAGGCCGCCCAGCTACCCTGAAGAAGACCTGGCCCCGCCAAACATGGGGCCCTGCCCGATTCCGGGCACTGGCACGCAACTTGCTCACTTGTGAGGCAGGTTGCCCTGGCGGAGTATTCCGGCCGGCATCACCCGATACTGGGGCACAGAAAAAGCTCCCAGCTCTAATCCCTCCTGGAGGACAGCATGTCGTACAAGTCGCACCAACTGATCAAAGACCATGACGTGAAGTGGGTAGACCTGCGCTTCACCGATACCAAGGGCAAGCAGCAACACGTCACCATGCCGGCTCGCGACGCGCTGGACGATGAGTTCTTCGAAGCCGGCAAGATGTTCGACGGCTCCTCCATCGCCGGCTGGAAAGGCATCGAAGCCTCCGACATGATCCTGATGCCGGACGACAGCACCGCCGTCCTCGATCCGTTCACCGAAGAGCCGACCCTGATCCTGGTCTGCGACATCATCGAGCCGAGCACCATGCAAGGCTACGAGCGCGACCCGCGCAACATAGCCAAGCGCGCCGAGGAGTACCTGAAGTCCACCGGCATCGGCGACACCGTGTTCGTCGGCCCGGAGCCGGAGTTCTTCATCTTCGACGAAGTGAAGTTCAAGTCCGACATCTCCGGCTCGATGTTCAAGATCTTCTCCGAGCAGGCTTCCTGGAACACCGACGCCGACATCGAGTCCGGCAACAAGGGCCATCGCCCGGGCGTGAAGGGCGGCTACTTCCCGGTACCGCCGGTCGACCACGACCATGAAATCCGCACCGCCATGTGCAACGCCCTGGAAGAAATGGGCCTGGTGGTCGAAGTCCACCACCACGAAGTGGCAACCGCCGGCCAGAACGAGATCGGCGTGAAGTTCAACACCCTGGTCGCCAAGGCCGACGAAGTGCAGACCCTGAAGTACTGCGTGCACAACGTCGCCGACGCCTACGGCAAGACCGTGACCTTCATGCCGAAGCCGCTGTACGGCGACAACGGCTCGGGCATGCACGTGCACATGTCGATCTCCAAGGACGGCAAGAACACCTTCGCCGGCGAAGGCTATGCCGGCCTGTCCGAGACCGCCCTGTACTTCATCGGCGGCATCATCAAGCACGGCAAGGCCCTGAACGGCTTCACCAACCCCTCGACCAACTCCTACAAGCGCCTGGTCCCGGGCTTCGAAGCTCCGGTGATGCTGGCCTACTCGGCGCGCAACCGTTCCGCCTCGATCCGTATCCCCTACGTATCCAGCCCGAAGGCCCGCCGTATCGAAGCGCGCTTCCCGGACCCGGCAGCCAACCCCTACCTGGCCTTCGCCGCGCTGCTGATGGCCGGCCTGGACGGCATCCAGAACAAGATCCACCCCGGCGATGCCGCCGACAAGAACCTGTACGACCTGCCGCCGGAAGAGGCGAAGGAAATCCCGCAGGTTTGCGGCAGCCTGAAAGAGGCGCTGGAAGAGCTCGACAAGGGCCGCGCGTTCCTGACCAAGGGCGGCGTGTTCACCGACGAGTTCATCGATGCCTACATCGAGCTGAAGAGCGAAGAAGAGATCAAGGTGCGCACCTTCGTGCACCCGCTGGAATACGACCTGTACTACAGCGTCTGATCCACCCTTTCCTATAACAACGAGTCACCCTCTTGAGGCCTCCTTCGGGAGGCCTTTTTTATGGGCCGGCCCATGGAGAAACGCAAAGTTCGCCGCGCCGTTCGGTTAGACTTGCCGCGCTCCCCGCCCCAAGGATAAGGACCGTCCATGCGTCACTCTCTCTGGCTCCTGCTTGCCGCCATCCTCAGCCTGCCCGCCCAGGCCGCCACCGAATGCCGCGATATCCACGACCGCGACCTGCGGCGCATGTGCAACGCACTGGAACGCGGCGACAGCGGGGATTGCGGCGACATCGACAGCCGCGACCTGCGGCGTTACTGCGGCGCGCTGCTGGCGCCGGGACAGCGCTACGACTGCGACGACATCCGCGACGGCGACACGCGCCGCCAGTGCCGCGCCATCGTCCGCGGCGACCGCAAGCGCTGCGACGACATCGACAGCCGCGACATGCGCCGCCAGTGCCGGGCCGTGGTATCGCGTGCGCCGTGGCAGTGCGACGGCATCGACGACCGCGACATGCGCCGCATCTGCCGGGTCATCCTGTCGCGCTAGATGCCGCCGTCCGCCGGCGTGCCCTGCTCGTCCGGTTCCGCGGATTTCGCCTTGGGCGCCCGGCTCAACTGTACGTTGAGACGCGGCATGGACAGTTCGAGGCCGGCCTGGTCGAGGCGCCGACGCAGGCGCAGGTTGAACGCCCGCTGGACCTCCCACTGCTTGATCGGCGCGGTCTTGAAGCGGAAGCGCAGGATCGCCTGGCCGTTGTCGAAACTCTCCACGCCCTGCAATTCCATCGGCGACCACAGGTTGCGGTAGACCGCCGGGTCGCTGCGCAGCTCCATCGCGACCTCGCGCACCAGCGCCACCGCGTCGTCGATCGGCATGCTCGCCGGCACCGGCCAGCGGAACATCGCGTAGCCGAACTGGCGCGAGTAGTTCTTGATGCTCTTGATCTCGCTGAACGGGATGGTATGCACCACGCCGTCCAGGTCGCGCAGGCGCACGGTACGGATAGTCAGGCCCTCGACCGTGCCAAGGTGGCCGCCGACGTCGACGTAGTCGTCGATCGACAGCGAGTCCTCGATGATGATGAACAGGCCGGTGATCAGGTCCGCCACCAGCGACTGCGCACCGAAGCCGATGGCCAGGCCGATCACGCCGGCACCGGCCAGCAGCGGGGTGACGTTCATGCCCATGTTGGCCAGGGCGACGATCAGGGCGATCACCGCGATGGTGGCGAACAGCACGTTGCGGATCAGCGGCAGCATGGTCAGCGCGCGGGTGTTCGGCCGGCTCTTGCCGCCCAGGCCGAGGCTGTGCTGGATCGCGGTATCGGTGAGGATCCAGATCAGCCAGGCGACCAGCAGGGTGGTGCCGAAGCTGACCACCTTCATGCTGATCTGCTCGCCCTCGCCTTCCGCATAGCGAATCAGCGACATGCCCCAGACGCGCAAGGCGACCTCGATGAAGAACAGCACCACGAAGATGTGCAGCAGGGTGTAGCCGAAGCTTTGCAACTGCTCGATGTACGGTGCGCTGCGGCGCGGGCCGGCGCCGACCCGACTGGAACGGCGGCGGATCAGCCCGATCACGGTCATCGCCACCACCGCCAGCACCGCGCAGACCAGCGCCCGGCGCAACGCCGAACTGCTGTCGCCGGCGGAAACGAAGGTGGCGAACAGGGAAATCCCCACCAGCACCAGCACCGGCACGAACCACAGCGAGCCGACCAATTGCACCAGGTCGTGCAGGCTACGGCGCTTGAGGCGGCGCTCCAGCGGCTGGTTGCGGATCAGGTGGGCGATCGGCCGGCGGAAACGCATCACGAACAGCGCGGTGAACAGCGCGGCGCTGGCGTTGGCCAGGGTACTCAGGCAGATCGAGGTGTGCTCGCCGAGGCCGGCGATCAGCCGCGGATCGTGGGCGACCTCGCCCAGCGCGGCGAGGCTGCCGATCAGCCACAACGGGCGGAACGCCTGGCGCCGCAGGATATCCAGGGCGCGCTGGCGGTGCGGGCCGCTGAGCAGCGAGAGGGAAATCACGCACAGCGCGGAGAACAGCGTGCCGCAGACCAGCACATAGGCCATGACCATCGCCAGGGTCTTGCTCAGGGAGTCCGGCAGCACCACCGACAGGTACAGGGTGATGAGGAAGGCCACCAGCCAGGGGCCCAGCTTGCGCAGGGAGAACAGCAGCAGGTCGCGGGTCTTCGGATGCTGCGGCAACTCCGCCGACAGGCCGAAGCGCTCGCGCATGCGCCGGCTGAGCCAGAGCAGCGCGCTGGCCAGGCAGGCCCAGAGGAGGATCACCACCGAAAAATCGAAGACCATCGCCGGCAGGTCGCGCCAGCTGGGAAAGCGCTCCTCGAGTTCGGCACGCGCCAGCTGGAACTGGTTGCCCCATAACGCGACCGGGCTGTTCGCGCCCTGGAACTGCTTTTCCAGGCTGGTCAGGGTATCGCCGATCAGCCCCAGCACCCCACCCTCGCTTTCCTTGCCTTTCTTGGTCACGTCGCGCAGCTGTTTCAGCTTTTTCAGCAGGTCGGCGCGCTGCCTGTCGTTCTCCAGGGTCTGGATGACCTGGTTCAGCGATTGTTCCAACTGCGCATCGCTGACCTTCTCGCCACCGGAGGAACTCCCCGCCAACGGGTTCGGCAGCGCCGCGGCGCCCGGCGGCGAGTAGAACAGGGCGGCGCAGAGGCACAGCAGCAGGGCCGCCAGGACGCGGGAGCGAAGGGTGAAGCGGGCGATGATCGGCACGAGAAAGGCAGTCCCCAAGGTGAGAAACCGAAACAGCCGCATCATACAAGCCGGACACCCGCCGTTTCGAACGGGGCCGCCGGCCGGCGGCGCAAGCACAGACACTCTGGCGCAACGAGGGTTCGCCCCGCCAGTGCCGGCTGAGACGAACGCAGCCGCGCGGCGGGGCACAGCGACCGCCAACGTGCCCCAGCGCACACCTTCGAATACCCGCATGCCGCACAATGCACGGCTTGCCAGCGCGCCGATGCGGTGCAACGCTTGGCAGGTTCACCCGGAGACCGTCCATGCGCCTGATCACCAGCTGCCTGCTCCTGGCCGCCGCCCTGCCGGCCATGGCGCAGATCTACCAATACACCGACGCCAACGGCAACAAGGTATTCACCAACCAGCCGCCAGACGGGGTGCAGGCGCAGACCGTCGAACTGCAGCCGACCAATACCGTAGGAATCGACACGCCGGAAAAGTCCTCCGCGGGCAATGCCCCGGCCGCCGATAGCGAGGCCGCCGCCTACGAGATCCTTGCCCTCAGCGACCTCCCCACGGAAGAGGCGCTGCGCGCCAACAACGGCACCTTCAACGTCAGCGTCAGCATCCGCCCGGCCCTGCACAGCGGCCACCAGTTGCAACTGGTGCTGGACGGCAAACCCTACGGCACGCCCAGCGGCGGCACCCGCTTCACCCTGCACGAGATCGACCGCGGCGACCACAGCCTCGCGGTACAGGTACTCAACGGCGAACGGGTGCTGCAATCCAGCCCGCCGGTGACCTTCACCGTGCAGCGCGTGCACCTCGGGAAGAAGCGATGATCCCGCGCGTTCTCGGCGCCTTCCTGCTGTGCCTGGCCTGCGCCGCGCAAGCGGGGGTCTACACCTACATCGACGCCGAGGGCAACCGCGTCTACACCGACCAGCCGCCCAGCGGGCTCAAGGCCCAACGCGTCGAACTGGCGCCGGGCAACAGCGTGGCGCCGCCGGGCATACGCTATCGTCCGCCCGCCGCGCCGCTGGAGGTGAAGCCGCCGGCCTACCAGCTACTGCGCATCCTCTTCCCCGAACCGGACGCAACCCTGCGCGCCAACAGCGGCGACGTCATCGTCACCGTCACCAGCGAGCCGGCGCTGCTGCCCGGCCATCGCTATCGTCTGCTGCTCGACGGCAAGCCTGCCGGAGCGCCGGGACGCAGCCCGGTGTTCCCGTTGAAGAACCTCGATCGCGGCACCCACCAGGTCGCAGTGGAAATCATCGATGGCGACGGCATGACCGTCGAAAGCACCCCGAGCCAGCCCTTCCACCTGCATCGAGTGAGCATCGCCGGGCAACCCCTGCCGGAGGTCGATACGCCGCTGGTCAGCGCGGTACAGCCGAGCGAGCGCTAGCCGAACTTCCCCTGCCCACTCCGCCGTGGGCGGGATTTTCCGGTTTTTTTCCCGACTCTCCTGGCGAAAACGCCGCCGGCCACGTCAACGCACCAGATTGGTGCGATTACCCGCACCACTTTCTATACTGTCCCCATTTCGGGTCACCGCTCGTCGCCGAAAACCTTCCCGGCGCACCTCTAGCCAGCGCCTCGGCAGAAAAAACGCGCCTTTTCGGCGCCTGGTTTGCTTTTTGCATTTTCCTGCCCAACCTTGGAACAGCTGCCCGCCATGCCGACCGATACCCTGCACCGACTGTTGCTCGACAACCTGACCACCGCGGTGATCCTGCTCAACGGCGAACTGCGCCTGGAGTACATGAACCCGGCAGCGGAGATGCTCCTGGCCGTGAGCGGCCAGCGCAGCCACGGGCAATTCATCAGCGAGCTGTTCACCGAATCGCCGGAAGCCTTGAACTCGCTGCGCCAGGCGGTGGAACAGGCGCATCCGTTCACCAAGCGCGAAGCGACCCTGACCTCTATCACCGGCGTCAGCATCACGGTCGACTATGCAGTGACGCCCATCCTCAATCGCAACGAGACGCTGCTGCTGCTCGAGGTCCATCCGCGCGACCGGCTGATGCGGATCACCCGCGAAGAAGCGCAGTTGTCCAAGCAGGAGACCACCAAGCTGCTGGTGCGCGGGCTCGCCCACGAGATCAAGAACCCGCTCGGCGGCATCCGCGGAGCGGCGCAACTGCTGTCTCGCGAGTTGCCGGAAGAGTCGCTGAAGGACTACACCAACGTCATCATCGAAGAAGCCGACCGGTTGCGAAACCTGGTGGACCGCATGCTCGGCTCGAACAAACTGCCGAACCTGGCGCCGACCAACATCCATGAAGTGCTGGAGCGGGTCAGCAGCCTGGTGGAAGCGGAGAGCCAGGGCAGCATCACCCTGGTCCGCGACTACGACCCGAGCATCCCCGACCTGCTGCTCGACCGCGAGCAAATGATCCAGGCCGTGCTCAACATGGTACGCAACGCCATGCAGGCGATCGCCGGGCAGAACGACCTGCGCCTCGGTCGCATCACCCTGCGCAGCCGTACCCTGCGCCAGTTCACCATCGGCCACACGCGTCACCGCCTGGTGTGCAAGGTGGAGATCATCGACAACGGCCCGGGCATTCCGGCCGAGCTCCAGGAAACCATCTTCTACCCCATGGTCAGCGGCCGTCCGGACGGTACCGGACTCGGCCTGGCCATCGCCCAGAACATCATCAGCCAGCACCAGGGGCTGATTGAATGCGAGAGCCACCCCGGCCATACCGTGTTCAGTCTGTTCCTGCCCCTGGAACAAGGAGTGCATTGACCATGAGCCGATCAGAGACCGTCTGGATCGTCGACGACGACCGCTCCATCCGCTGGGTACTGGAAAAAGCCCTGCAACAGGAAGGCATGACCACGGTGAGCTTCGACAGCGCCGACAGCGTGATCGGCCGCCTCGGCCGGCAGCAGCCGGACGTGATCATCTCCGATATCCGCATGCCCGGCGCCAGCGGCCTCGACCTGCTGGCGCAGATCCGCGAACTGCATCCGCGCCTGCCGGTGATCATCATGACCGCGCATTCCGACCTCGACAGCGCGGTGGCCTCCTACCAGGGCGGCGCCTTCGAATACCTGCCCAAGCCGTTCGACGTCGACGAGGCGGTCTCCCTGGTCAAGCGCGCCAACCAGCACGCCCAGGAGCAGCAGGGCCTGGAGCTGCCGGCGAACCAGGCGCGCACGCCGGAGATCATCGGCGAGGCGCCGGCGATGCAGGAGGTATTCCGCGCCATCGGCCGCCTCAGCCACTCCAACATCACCGTGCTGATCAACGGCGAATCGGGTACCGGCAAGGAGCTGGTCGCCCATGCCCTGCATCGCCACAGCCCGCGCGCAGCCTCGCCATTCATCGCGCTGAACATGGCGGCGATCCCCAAGGACCTGATGGAATCCGAGCTGTTCGGCCATGAGAAGGGCGCCTTCACCGGGGCCGCCGCCCAGCGCCGCGGACGCTTCGAGCAGGCCGATGGCGGCACCCTGTTCCTCGACGAGATCGGCGACATGCCGGCCGACACCCAGACCCGCCTGCTGCGCGTCCTGGCCGACGGCGAGTTCTACCGGGTCGGCGGGCACACGCCGGTGAAGGTCGACGTGAGGATCATCGCCGCCACCCACCAGAACCTGGAAAGCCTGGTGCGCGACGGCAAGTTCCGCGAGGACCTGTTCCATCGCCTGAACGTGATCCGCATCCACATCCCGCGGCTGGCCGACCGCCGCGAGGACATCCCGGCGCTGGCCCGGCACTTCCTCAGCCGCGCCGCCCAGGAGCTGGCGGTGGAACCCAAGCTGCTGAAGGCGGAAACCGAGGAGTACCTGAAGAACCTCGGCTGGCCGGGCAACGTCCGACAACTGGAGAACACCTGCCGCTGGATCACCGTGATGGCCTCCGGCCGCGAGGTGCACATCGACGACCTGCCGCCGGAGCTGCTGACCCAGCCGCAGGACAGCGCGCCGGCGGCGAACTGGGAACAGGCCCTGCGCCAGTGGGCCGACCAGGCGCTGGGCCGCGGCCAGTCGAACCTGCTGGACAGCGCCGTGCCGGCCTTCGAACGGATCATGATAGAAACCGCCCTCAAGCACACCGCCGGCCGCCGCCGCGATGCCGCCGTGCTGCTCGGCTGGGGCCGCAATACCCTGACCCGCAAGATCAAGGAGCTGGGGATGAACGTCGATGGAGCCGACGACGAAGGCGACGACTGAAGCGCCACTGCTCCCATGAGCGACCCAACGGGGCCTTCGGGCCCCGTTTTTCATGGTCCGTCGCGCGCCCCTGCCAAGCGAGACGCCGCCCCGGCCTCGGCAGGGCGCCCGCCCGATACCGTCGGTCAAACCGTGGCGTAGGGCGAATAACCGCATCGCGGTTATCCGCCGGTTGTGCAGAGCCGCGGCGGATAACGCCTATGGCGTTATTCGCCCTACCGTCCGCAGCACAGCCCCAGCCTCGGCAGAGCGCCCGCTCGGCACCGTCGATCAAACCGTGGCGTAGGGCGAATAACCGCATCGCGGTTATTCGCCGGTTCGGCGGGGCAGCGGCCCTTGCCCGGATTTTGGGCAGCGTGCACCAGCAGGCGACAAATCGGCATCAATCGCTGGCGGAAAAGCCCGCTCCGTCATTTTTCCGCAATCGACTTCCCACAAACCCCTGGGATGCCGCCAAGCCCTTGATCCACGGGCTTCCAGAGGCATTCATCACCAGCTCGCCCACAGACTTATCCACAACCCTTCAGGAAAGGGAGCGCGCCGCCAGCGTCTCATGAGAATTGGCACAGCCCCTGCATTGGAGCAGATAACGAAGATTTCGGGGGCCTCGGTACAGGCAGGCTGGGGAATCCCCTCTTTTACACCCGGCGGCAGACGCAGCATCCGCGCGCAACCGCCACACCCGTTTCGGGGACCTCGGTACAGGCAGGCTGAGAACTCCCCTCTTTTATGCCCGGCGGCAGCGCAGCGATCCGCGCCTCCGCCCTCCCGTTTGGGGACCTCGGTACAGGCAGGCTGAGAATTCCCCCTTTTATTCCCGGCCGTCGCGCTCCTGCAGTTCGACGACCAGGCGCCAGCCCTCGCCGTCCTCCGACCACTGCCAGCGCCCCTGCAAGGGGCGGGTCGAGACCAGGCTCAACAGCAGCGCCTTTCCCTCCTCGCGGACGCGCCAGCGCAACGGCTGGCCCAGCCATCGCCCGTCTCCCTGCTGCGCCGCGCCCCGGGCGACGATGCGCAACGTCAGGGCACCCTCCACCCGTGCCGCCGTAACCGCAGCCTGGCGATCGAAGCGCAGGACCAGGCCCTGCTCGCTCTCCCCGACCGCCAGCAGTTGCGGCGCAGACGTCGGCAGCGAAGCGGGACCGAACAACCTGCCGAGCATCAGCCCGAACAACAACCCGGCAAGCACCAGCGCACCCCAGACTTTCCAGCGCTGGCGCCGCAGATCGTCGATGGCGGAGGTAGAATGCCGCCCGTTATCTGCTCCGGAGCCCTGCATGTTCCACGTCATCCTGTTTCAACCGGAGATTCCTCCGAATACCGGCAACATTATCAGGCTCTGCGCCAACGCCGGATGCAGTCTGCACCTGATCGAGCCGCTCGGTTTCGAACTGGACGACAAGCGCTTGCGCCGTGCCGGCCTCGACTACCACGAATACGCCAGCGTACGCCGCTACCCGGATCTGCAGAGCTGCCTCGAGGCCCTCGGCCAGCCACGCCTGTTCGCCTTCACCACCAAGGGGTCGCGGGCCTTCCACGAAGTGGCCTACCAGCGCGGCGATGCCTTCCTCTTCGGCCCGGAAAGCCGCGGACTGCCGGAGGACGTGCGCAACGCCCTGCCAACCGATCGGCGCCTGCGCCTGCCGATGCGCGAAGGCTGCCGTAGCCTGAACCTGTCCAACACGGTGGCGGTGACCGTCTACGAAGCCTGGCGCCAGCTCGGCTTCGCCATGGACTGAGCCGGCCGACAGGCATGAAAAAGCCCGCGCAAGGCGGGCTTCTTCGCAAGCGCTGGGCTTACTGGACCGACGGCGTCGGGATCTCGCCGGAGGCCTGCATGCGGGCGATTTCCTGGGCGTAGAGGGCGTCGAAGTTCACCGGCGACAGCATCAGCGCCGGGAACGAACCGCGTACCACCAGGTTGTCCAGGGCTTCGCGAGCGTACGGGAAGAGGATGTTCGGGCAGAACGCGCCGAGGGTATGGCTCATGCTCGACGGATCGAGGTTCTTGATCAGGAAGATGCCGGCCTGCTGCACTTCGGCGATGAAGGCAGTGATGTCCTCGCCGTTCTTCACGGTCACCGATACGGTCAGGACCACTTCGTAAAAGTCGCCGTCCAGCTGCTTCTGGCGAGTGTTCAGGTCCAGGCTGATGGACGGGTTCCATTCCTGGCGGAAGATTTCCGGGGACTTCGGCGACTCGAACGACAGGTCGCGCAGGTAGATGCGCTGCAGGGAGAACTGGGGTTGCTGCTCGTCGGCAGCGCCGTTGGTAGCTTGCTCGGTCATTTTCGGGCCTTCCCTTGGGTCAATTCATGAATGGTTTCAGGCAGACAGCAGCGCGTCCAGCTTGCCGGCGCGCTCCAGTGCATGAAGGTCGTCGCAGCCGCCGACATGGGTCTCGCCGATCCAGATCTGCGGCACGGTGGTCGATCCCGCCTTGCGTGCCAGCTCGGCGCGCAGTTCGGGCTTGCCGTCGCAGGCGATCTCCTGGAAGTCCACGCCCTTGCGTTGCAGCAGCTGCTTGGCGCGGATGCAGTACGGACACCAGGCGGTGGTGTAGATCACGACGGGCGGCATGTCACTTCACCAGCGGCAGGTTGTCGCCGCGCCAGCTGCCGATCCCGCCGGACAGCTTGGCGGCGTTGAAGCCGGCCTTCTTCAGGACGCCGCCCCAGGTACCGGAGTGCTGGCCCATGGCGTCGACCAGGATGATGGTCTTGCCCTTGTACTTTTCCAGTTCGGTCATGCGGCTGTTCAGCTTGTCGGCCGGGATGTTCAGCGCGTCGACGATGTGCCCGCTGGCGAACTCCTTGGCCGGACGGATATCCAGGACCACCGCCTGGTCGGCATTGACCAGCGCGGTCAGCTCGCGGGTCGACAGGCTCTTGCCGCCCTTGCGCAGCTCGTGCAGCAACAGCAGGACCAGCAGGACCAGCAGCGCCGCGACCAGCAGGTAGTGGTTGGTGGCGAACTCGATCAGACGGGAAACGAATTGCATGGTGACGGATATCCAGGGCGTAAAAATGCCGGCCAGTATACAGACCGCGCCGGCCAGGGGGGAACCCGCCGGGCGGCGCCCCGCTCGGCTCCAGGAAATGGCGTCGCGGGAAACTTCACGGTTAGAATGCCGGTCCTTTTCTGTGAAGCTGGCCAGTTCCGGCCCGGGCACGGCTCGGGCAGGACAGAGGGAGCGAGGATAGCGGCATTCGGTTGCGGATCGGCGTCATCGGTTTAATCAATCAGCCTCTTCCTACGTCTTGAACGACAATGTTCCCACTAAATTTGGTCAGTTTCTGAACCCCGCGGAAATAGAGCCGGACATATGACTGCCACGCCCAAACCCCTGGTCCTGATCATCCTGGACGGCTTCGGCCACAGCGAAAGCCCTGACTACAACGCCATCTACGCCGCGAAGAAGCCGGTCTGGGATCGCCTCCTGGCGACCCAGCCGCACGGCCTGATCTCCGGCTCCGGCATGGACGTCGGCCTGCCCGACGGCCAGATGGGCAACTCCGAGGTCGGCCACATGAACCTCGGCGCAGGCCGCGTGGTGTACCAGGACTTCACCCGCGTCACCAAGGCCATCCGCGACGGCGAATTCTTCGAAAACCCGGTGATCGCCGGGGCGGTCGACAAGGCCGTCGCCGCCGACAAGGCGGTGCACATCCTCGGCCTGCTCTCTCCGGGCGGCGTACACAGCCATGAAGACCACCTGGTGGCGATGGCGCAGATGGCCGCCAGGCGCGGCGCCGGCAAGATCTACCTGCATGCCTTCCTGGATGGCCGCGATACCCCGCCGAAAAGCGCGCAACCGTCGCTGGAGCGTCTCGACGCCACCTTCGCCGGGCTCGGCAAGGGCCGCATCGCCTCGATCATCGGCCGCTATTTCGCGATGGACCGCGACAACCGCTGGGACCGCGTCCAGGCCGCCTATGAACTGATCGTCGACGGCAAGGCCGAGTTCACCGCCGACTCCTCGGTGGCAGCCCTCGAGGCCGCCTACGCCCGCGGCGAGAGCGACGAATTCGTCAAGGCCACCGCGGTGGTCCCGGCCGGCGCCGAAGCGGTGCGGGTCGAGGATGGCGACGCGGTGATCTTCATGAACTTCCGCGCCGACCGCGCCCGCGAGCTGAGCCGCGCCTTCGTCGAGCCGGCATTCAATGAGTTCCCCCGCGAACGAGCCCCGCAACTGGCAGGTTTCGTCATGCTGACCCAGTACGCGGCGAGCATCCCGGCGCCCTGTGCCTTCCCGCCGGAGCCGCTGACCAACGTCCTCGGCGAATACCTGGCCAAGCATGGCAAGACCCAGCTGCGCATCGCCGAGACCGAGAAGTACGCCCACGTGACCTTCTTCTTCTCCGGCGGCCGCGAGGAACCCTACGAAGGCGAGGAGCGCATCCTGATCCCCTCGCCGAAGGTCGCCACCTACGACCTGCAGCCCGAGATGAGCGCGCCGGAAGTCACCGACCGTATCGTCGAGGCCATCGAGCAACAACGCTACGATGTGATCGTGGTCAACTACGCCAACGGCGACATGGTCGGCCACACCGGCGTGTTCGAGGCCGCGGTCAAGGCCGTGGAGTGCCTGGACACCTGCATGGGGCGCATCGTCGAGGCGCTGGACAAGGTCGGCGGCGAAGCCCTGATCACCGCCGACCACGGCAATGTCGAGCAGATGGAAGACGAGTCCACCGGCCAGGCGCACACCGCGCACACCTGCGAACCGGTGCCCTTCGTCTACGTCGGCAAGCGCAAGCTGAGCATCCGCGAAGGCGGCGTGCTGGCCGACGTGGCGCCGACCATGCTGACCCTCATGGGGCTGGAGCAGCCGGCGGAAATGACCGGTCGCAGCATCGTCATCCTCGGCTGATCCGCGAACGACGAACTCCCGCGCAGGGCGGATAACCGCGTCGCGGTTATCCGCCGCTTCTGCAGGCCATCGGCGGAGAACGCCTGCGACGTTATCCGCCGTAGCGGGCCGGGCGCCGCGCCCCGTTTCCACGACGTCACCTTCCCCGCTTTAACGCTGCCGATCGGCCGACAGGCCTGGCCACGCGACCTCGAGACGTGTGCCGCGGTTTTCATTTTCCGCGTCTTCCCCCCTGCCTCCCGCTACGTCGCCGAGGCCCGTGCTAGCCTTGCCCGCGCTGTCTTTTCCATCTGCCCTACAAGGATTTCCGCCGATGTGGTTCCTCCTCGCCACCTCGCTCCTCGCCCTGTCCTTCCAGCGCCTGCTGGCTCTCGCCTTGCTGCTCGCGACCTGCTGCCTCGCCTTCTACGACGGAGTTCTCGCTCCGCCTGCGGTCGCCGCCCTGGCTGTACTGGGCGTCCTCGCCCTGTTGCGCCGGCGCCTGGCGGCACGCCGCGCCTGGGCCCTGGGCCTGGAGCTGCTGCTGGTCGCCGGCGCGGTGGGCCTGTTCCTGCACCTGCTACCCGGCTTCGCCAACCCCAAGGTCCTGGACAAGGCGGTGGTCGGCCCGCAGAGCCTGCCGTTCACCATGTACTTCAACTTCGACAAGGCACTGGTGCCGTTCCTGCTACTGGCCTGCCTGCCGAGCCTGTTCCGCGACGAAGCCCGCGCTCCCGGCCGCCCCTGGCACTGGCTGCTGCTCGTGGCGGCGGTGCCGGCGCTGCTTCTGCTGGCTGTCGGCGTCGGCCTGCTGCGGCCGGAACTCCACGCGCCGGCCTGGCTCTGGCAGTTCGTCCTGGCCAACCTGTTCTTCGTTTCCCTTGCCGAGGAAGCGCTGTTCCGCGGCTACCTGCAGCAACGCCTGGGCCAATGGCTGGGCCCCTGGCCCGCCCTGGCGCTAGCCTCGGCGCTGTTCGGCCTGGCGCACTTCGCCGGCGGCCCGCTGCTGATGCTGTTCGCCGGCCTCGCCGGGCTGATCTACGGGTTGGCCTGGCTGTGGAGCGGCCGCCTGTGGGTGGCGACGCTGTTCCACTTCGGGCTGAACCTGACGCATCTGCTGCTGTTCACCTACCCGCTCTACAGACCCGCCTGATGCCCGTGACCTTCGTCGTCGACGACATCCGCCGCTGCCATCCGGCTGAAATACGTGGAAGCGCCCCACAGCGCGCGGTGCGGGGCGTTTTTTTTAACGGCGGCCACGGGCATACTAGGCCGGTCCAATTCCCAGGTGCCCGCCACCCCATGCTCCGCCTCTTTCCTCTCCTGCTATCCCTCGCCTGTCTCGCTCCGGCCTTCGCCGACGAGCGCGCCGACACCCAACGCCAGCTGGAACAGACGCAGAAGGACATCGGCGAGCTGAAGAAGCTGCTGGACGGCATCCAGCAGGAAAAGAGCGGCGTGCAGAAGCAGCTGAAGTCCACCGAGACCGAGATGGGCGACCTGGAAAAACAGATCAAGGCCCTGCAGGACGAGCTGGACAAGAGCGAAGCCGAGCTGAAACGGCTGGATGGGGAGAAAAAAAAACTCCAGGACGCGCGCATTGAGCAACAGCGCCTCCTCGCCATCCAGGCCCGCGCTGCCTACCAGAGCGGACGCGAGGAATACCTGAAGCTGCTGCTGAACCAGGAACACCCGGAAAAATTCAGCCGCACCCTCACCTACTACGACTACATCAACAAAGCCCGTCTCGAACAGCTCGCCAGCTTCAACGAAACCCTCCGCCAGTTGGCCAACGTCGAGCAGGACATCTCTGCGCAGAAAGCCGAACAACTGAGCAAGCAAGGCGAGCTGGACAGCCGCCGCGAGGCGCTGGCAGCGACCCGCAAGGAGCGCCAGCAAGCCCTGGCCAAGCTGAACAGCGACTACCGCGAACGCGACCAGAAGCTCAAGTCCCGCCAACAGGACCAGGCCGAGCTGGCCAAGGTACTGCGGACCATCGAGGAAACCCTGGCCCGCCAGGCCCGCGAAGCCGCCGCCGCGGCGGAGCGCGAGCGCCAGCGCGCGCTGGCCGCCGAACGCGAGCGTGCGCGTCAGCAGCAGGCCGCCCCCGGACGAGTCACCAGCCCGCCGCGCGAACCTGCGCCGGGCCCGCTGGTCTCAAGCACTGGCGCGGTCTACGGCGGCGCGTTCGGCTCGGCCCGCGGCAAGCTGCCGTGGCCGGTGAATGGCCGCGTCGTGGCGCGCTTCGGCAGCCAGCGCGGCGACGATCCGCGGGCGAAATGGGACGGCGTACTGATTTCGGCGAGCGCCGGCAGCACCGTCCGCGCGGTGCACGGCGGACGCGTGGTATTCGCCGACTGGTTGCGCGGAGCCGGCCTGTTGGTCATCCTCGACCACGGTGGCGGCTACCTCAGCCTTTATGGCCATAATCAAAGCCTGCTGAAAGACGCCGGCGACACCGTGAAGGCCGGCGACCCGATCGCCACCGTTGGAACCAGCGGCGGCCAGAGTAGCCCGGCCGTGTACTTCGCCATTCGCCATCAGGGCCGCCCGGCGGACCCTACTACCTGGTGCCGCGCGCAGGGATAGGCGCCGAACTCGTGATTAGGAGCTGAACATGCTGCATTGCTTCCGTCCCACCACCCTGGCGCTGGCCCTGCTGCTCGGCGCGGGCGCGGCCCAGGCTGCCGACGCCCCGGCCGACGCCGCGCCACTGGCCAACGGTAGCAGTGCCCCGCTGCCCCTCGACGAGCTGCGTACCTTCGCCGAGGTTCTCGACCGGGTGAAGGCCGCCTATGTCGAGCCAGTGGACGACAAGACCCTGCTGGAGAACGCCATCAAGGGCATGCTCAGCAACCTCGACCCGCACTCCGCCTACCTCGGCCCGGAGGACTTCGCCGAGCTGCAGGAAAGCACCAGCGGCGAGTTCGGCGGCCTGGGCATCGAGGTCGGCAGCGAAGACGGCTTCATCAAGGTGGTCTCGCCGATCGACGACACCCCCGCGGCCCGCGCCGGCATCCAGCCCGGCGACCTGATCGTGCAGATCGACGGCAAGCCGACCAAGGGCCAGTCGATGACCGAAGCGGTCGACAGCATGCGCGGCAAGGCCGGCTCCCCGATCACCCTGACCATCGTCCGCGATGGCGGCAGACCGTTCGACGTCGAACTCAAGCGCGCCATCATCAAGGTCAAGAGCGTCAAGAGCCAGGTCCTAGAACCCGGCTACGCCTACCTGCGCATCACCCAGTTCCAGGTCAACACCGGCGAGGAAGTGGTCAAGGCGCTGAACCAGCTGCGCAAGGACAACAAGGGCCGTCTCAAGGGCCTGGTCCTGGACCTGCGCAACAACCCCGGCGGCGTGCTGCAGTCCGCCGTCGAGGTAGCCGACGCCTTCCTCACCAAGGGCCTGATCGTCTACACCAAGGGCCGCATCGCCAACTCCGAGCTGCGCTTCAGCGCCGACCCGGCCGATCCCAGCGACAAGGTTCCGCTGGTGGTGCTGATCAACGGTGGCAGCGCCTCGGCGGCGGAAATCGTCGCCGGTGCCCTGCAGGACCAGAAGCGCGCGATCCTGATGGGCACCGACAGCTTCGGCAAGGGCTCGGTGCAGACCGTGCTGCCGCTGAACAACGACCGCGCCCTGAAGCTCACCACCGCGCTCTACTACACCCCCAACGGGCGCTCCATCCAGGCCCAGGGCATCGTTCCGGACATCGAGGTCGGACGCGCCAAGGTGACCCAGGAGCGGAGCAGCTTCGAGGGCTTCAAGGAAGCCGACCTGCAGGGCCACCTGGCCAACGGCAACGGCGGCGCCGACCGCCCCACCGGCAAGCGTGCCGCGCCGAGCGAGCGCCCGCAGGATTCCGACTACCAGCTCAGCCAGGCCCTTAGCCTGCTGAAAGGCCTGAGCGTCACCCGCGGCAACTGATGTCGGCGTTCCGCGTTGCCCTGCTGGGCCTGTGCCTGCTGTTCAACCAGGCCCAGGCCCGCCAGGACCCCGTCCCCTACCAGCGCCCGCCGCTGCTGACCGTGGTCATCGATGACCTCGGGCAGAACCTGGCGCGCGACCGCCGGGTCCTCGACCTGCCCCCCGGCGTAACCCTGGCGATCATCCCGGAAACCCCGCATGCCGCCGAACTGGCCCGCGAGGCGCACCAGCGCGGGCGCACGGTGATCCTGCACATGCCGATGGACCCAGCCGGCGGTCCCTACGCCTGGCGGCCGGAGCTGACCCAGGAAGAGCGTGCGCGGCGGCTGGACGCGGCGCTGGCCAAGGTGCCGTTCGTGCAGGGCCTGAACAACCACGAGGGCAGCCGCATGACCGCGGTGCGCCCGGCGATGGCCTGGCTCGCCGAGGAACTCCAGCGTCGCGGCCTGTACCTGGTCGACAGCCGCACCAGCGCCGCCACCGTGGCCGCCAGCGAGGCGCAGCGGATCGGCCTGGCGAGCGTCTCGCGCGATGTGTTCCTCGACAACGAAGCCACACCGGAAGCGGTCTCCGCACAACTGCAGGCCGGCGTCGCCCTGGCCCGCAAGCAGGGTTCGGCGTTGCTCATCGGCCACCCGCACAAGGCCACCCTCGACGTGCTGGCGCGGGAGCTGCCGAAGCTGCGCGCCCAGGGCATCGAGCTGGTACCGCCGCAGATGCTCATCGGCGAGCGCGGCAACCGCAACGTCAACCCACGCCAGGCGCCGCACTGAAGCCGGGTTTACCGGCGTCGCGGCAGCGGTTAAGGTGACGCCCTCGTCATTCCTGCACGGACGCACCGATGGCCCGCCCTTCCCCTCCCATGCCCCTGCTCGCCGCCGCCCTGCTGGTCGCTGGCGCGATTCCCCTCGGTTTCATCTGGATCCTCACCAGCGCCAAGTTCGAGATAGGCGGCGCCAGCCCCGGCGAGAGCACCGTCGGCAAGGTCGAGAACATCGACCAGCGCGCCATGGAGCAATTCTGCACCGGCGTGCGGGCGACGCCCGCCGGCACCTGGCTGGTAGGCCGGCGCGAGGTCGGCCGCGACGAGCAGGCACTGCCCGAGGGCGTCATCGACCTGGACCTGGTGGCGGCCGCCCAGCCCAGGGAAGAAGAGTCCGAACCCCACCTCTTCAACTTCCTCAACGGCATGCTGCTATCCGGCGGCGATCCGGAAACCACCTATGTCTCGCGCCTGGGCGCGGACGGCGTGTTCCACGAAGTGGCGCGGCTCGGCGAGACCGCCTGCATGGAAGTCACGCCGGACGGTTCCAGCGTCTTCCTGCTCACCGGCCTGCGGCGCCCGGGCAAGGACAACGGTCAGCGCGAGCAGACAGTGGTGCTGCGCAGCGACGACCAGGGCAAGAGCTGGCGGCGGCTCGAGGAAGGCTTCATGGCCGAGGCGAATCGACTGGGCTGGGCTCTCGCACCGCGCTTCCACGGCAAGGACGAAGTCTGGGTCTGGGGTGATTTCGAATACGGCGGTGCCGATGGCGGCCGGGAACCCAGCCAGCCGAGCGGGCTGTTCTATTCGCCCGACCGCGGCGCCAGCGTCGAGTCGATCGCCACCTCCGCGCCGCTGCTGGTCGACCTCGCCTACGCCCGCGAGTTGGCGCCGAACGGCGTCAGCTGGGGCGACTACAACGGCAAGCACGGGCAGATCAAGGCACACGTCGCCCAACTGGATGCGGAGCGCGCCGCGATCTGGGTAAGCCAGACCTTCCGCTATGGCCCGCCCGAAGGGCGCTACCTGACCAGCTCGGTATTGGTCACCACCCAGGCCGAACTGCGCCGCGAGGGCGGACGCTGGCAGATGGGCGCGATCCGGCGCACCGACGGCGTGGCCGTCGAGCGCCTGGAACAGAACATGGACGGTCGGGTGATCGCAGTGCTCGACCACCCGGACGAATCGCGCTCGCTGATCGCCAAGCTCGATCGCGAAGCGCTCGAATGGAAGATCACCGGCAAGCTGCCCAGCCCGTTCTGGCCCCTGCCGTCCAGTTCCGGGCTGCGCGAGTTCTACATGGGCAGGAATGTGCTGCTGGCCAACACCATGAACCACTACGAAGTGCCGCTGTGGCTGTATCCCGACGAAGAGCCGGCGAGCGTCTCCGCCAACGCGGTGTACTACTCGGACGACTGGGGATCATCCTGGCGCCGCCTGGACATCGCCGGCTACCTCGGCGTGCTCGGTTTCGACGAGGCGCACGACCGGGTGTTCTGGGCCCGCGGCAACTGGTACGACAGCCGCGACCTCGGCGTCCAGGCCTACGACCTGGACTGAGCGCCCCCTCGCCGCGCCGACGGAGGGGCGCCCGCCAGGTTCAGAGGTAGTTGGCGACGGCTTCGTCGACGAAGCCTTCCTGGCGCATCTGCTCCAGGGCCTTTTGCAGGCGCTCCACCACCTCGTCCGGAGTGTCCTTGTTCAACGCCAGGTAGAGCTTGGCCTCGTTGAAACGCAGCACCGTCTGCAGGCCGGACACGCCTTCCTGCTTGGCCAGGTAGCGACCGACCGGA
The DNA here is from genome assembly GCF_001813645.1 of Pseudomonas sp. HMSC063H08. NCBI lineage: Bacteria > Pseudomonadati > Pseudomonadota > Gammaproteobacteria > Pseudomonadales > Pseudomonadaceae > Pseudomonas > Pseudomonas sp. HMSC063H08. The sequence continues at coordinate 43,478 of NZ_KV813325.1, read as the reverse complement.
TCGGTGGTGGCCCACAGGTCGATCTGCCCGCCGGTAAGCTTCTTCACGTTTTCCTGGTCGCGCAGGGCGTTGATCACCGGGATGCCCTGGGCTTCCAGGTGCTGGCTGACCGCGTCGTTCTTGTAGGCGCCGAGCTTGTAGCGGGCGGCGTCCTTGAGATTCTTCACGGCGATCTTGCTGCCGGCCGGCGCCAGCAACACCCAACTGGTGTCGGCCAGCGGGCCGACCCACTTGAACTGCGGCACCCGCTCGGGGGTGTAGGTCATGGAGAACAGCCCGTAGCCGGGCTTGTCCAGGGTCAACCGGTACAGGCGGTCCCAGGGGAAGCGCAGGCTCAGGGAATAGCCGATGCCGGCGCGCCTGAACATCTCCCGGACGATGTCGGCACTGATGCCGTCGATGCCATCGTCGCGGGCGAAGTTCTTGTCGTCCACCGCCATGTTGAAGGGCGGGAAGTTCTCGGTCAGCAGCACCACCTTGTAGTCGGCGGGCAATTCGGCACGGGCCGCGGAGGCCCCCAGCAACACCCCCAGGATCAGGGTCTGGATCAGGACTTTCAGCATGGTCACACCGCTCGCTTGGTTATCGTTATTGGCTAGCGGCATCCCTGCGTCAGGACGAAATACCTGGCTCGTCGGCCTTCCATGGCATTGCCGGCGGGGCCGGCAAAGGCGTTTCCCCGCCCGGCCCCCTGTCGGCCGGACGGAGCGAATCAGAGATAGCTGTTGAGGATGTCCTCGACGAAGCCTTCCTTGCGCATGCCGTCCAGGGCTGCCTGGAGCTTCTGCACCACTTCGTCGGGAGTCTCGCGGTTGAGCGCCAGGTACAGCTGGTCGCTGTTGAAGCGCAGCACCGTCTTCAGGCCGGTCACGCCTTCCTGCTTGGCCAGGTAGCGCCCGGCAGGATCGCCGCTGGCCCAGAGGTCGATCTGGCCCTTGACCAGCTTCTGCGCGTTTTCCTGGTCGCGTAGCGCCAGGTCGGCCTCGAAACCGTTCTTGCCGAGGAACTCGGCGATGGCATCGCCCTTGTAGGCGCCGATCCGGTATTTCTTCGCCTCGTCCAGGCTGCCCAGGGTGATCGGGCTGTCGCCCTTGGCCAGCAGCACCCAGTCGTCCGGGCCGATCGGACCGACCCACTTGAACTTGTCCTCGCGCTCGGCCAGGCGGGCGGTGACGAACACCCCGTAGCCGGGCTTCTCCAGCGCCAGCTTGTAGATGCGGTCCCAGGGGAAACGCAGGGTCAGGCTGTACTTGATGCCGGCGCGCTTGAACATCTCGCGGACGATATCCACGGCGATGCCGTCGATGTTGTCTTCCTGGGCGAAGTTCTTGCCGTTGATCGCCATGTTGTACGGCGGGAAGTTCTCCGTGAGCAGGACCATGCTGTAGTCGGGATCGGTTTCGGCGCGCGCGCCGCCGACCAACAGCAGGGTTGCGAGCAGCGCGAAGAGCAGGCTTCTTTGCATTGTTGTCATCCTGTCAGGGGCCTGGAGCGAGGCAGAATAACCAGCGCCGCGCCGCCAGGCCAGCCTTTTGCCAGCATCGCCGGCGAGGCGTCAGTAGCGCTCGCGGATCTGCTTCAACAAGCCTTCGCTGCGCAGCGCGTCGACCGCCGTTTGCAACTTCTGCACCAGCTCGTCCGGGGTGTCCTTGTTCAGCGCCAGGAACAGCTCGGCGGTATGGAAACGCTGGACCACCTTCACCTCCTTGAGGCCCTCGCGCTGGGCGACGTAGCGCCCGCTCGGATCGGCGGTGACCCAGAGATCGATCTGCCCGCTGGCCAGCTTGTCGACGTTCTCGTTGTCGCGCAGCGCCAGTTGCACCTGCAGGCCGCGGTCGACCAGGTGCTGGCTGATGGCGTCGTTCTTGTAGCCGCCGATGCGATAGCGCGCGGCGTCTTCCAGGCTGTTCAGGTGGATGCTGCTGTCGCCGCGGGCCATCAGTACCCAGTCGTTGACCGCCAGCGGGCCGACCCACTTGAACTTGTCCTCGCGCTCCGGCGTACGGGCGGTGGAAAACACGCCATAGCCGGGCTCGCTCAGCGCCTGCTGGTAGACCCGGTCCCAGGGGAAACGCAGGATCAGCTGGCACTCGATCTGCGCGCGCTCGCAGGCGGCGCGCACGGTATCGGTGCTGATGCCGCTGATGCCATCGTTCTTGGCGTAGTTGCCGCCGTTCACCGCCATGTTGAACGGCACCAGGTTCTCGGTCAGCAGGACCAGGGTTTCGGCGCGCGCCAGGGCGCTAGCGCATAGCAGGGCCAGGCTGCCGACGCAGCCGAGAGCCAGACGGAAGATGGACATGGAGGACTCCCTGTCGGTCGCAATGTTTGTCGTTATGGCAGGGCATCGGCGCTCTAGCGGCACCTGATGCGGGGGGCGTGACTGTACCTGAAAGAAAGCCGCGCGAGTGTCGACTCGCGCTCAGGAATGGCTAGCCGATCACCGGCCCTGTGCGCTGCGGCGCAACGTGCCTCAGCGCACCACGATACCGCGGCTGGCCAGGTAGGCCTTGGCTTCCGGCACGGTGTACTCGCCGAAGTGGAAGATGCTCGCCGCGAGCACCGCGTCGGCCTTGCCCTCGAGGATGCCGGCGGCCAGGTGCTCCAGGTTGCCGACGCCGCCGGAAGCGATCACCGGTACGTTCACCGCCTCGCTGATGGCGCGGGTCACGCCCAGGTCGTAACCGCTCTTCACGCCGTCCTGGTCCATGCTGGTCAGGAGAATCTCGCCAGCGCCCAGGTCTTCCATCTTCTTCGCCCAGAGCACGGCATCCAGCCCGGTGGGCTTGCGCCCGCCATGGGTGAAGATTTCCCAGCGCGGCGCCTCGCCCGGGGCGGAAACCTTCTTCGCGTCGATGGCGACCACGATGCACTGCGAGCCGAAGCGGTCGGCGGCCTCACCGACGAACTCGGGGTTGAACACCGCGGCGGTGTTGATCGAGACCTTGTCCGCGCCGGCATTCAACAGGTTGCGGATGTCCTGCACGCTGCGTACGCCGCCGCCCACGGTCAGCGGAATGAACACCTGGCTGGCCATGCGCTCGACGGTATGCAGGGTGGTGTCGCGCCCGTCGACGCTGGCGGTGATGTCGAGGAAGGTGATCTCGTCGGCACCCTGCTCGTCGTAGCGGCGGGCGATCTCGACCGGATCGCCGGCGTCGCGGATGTTCTCGAACTTGACGCCCTTGACCACTCGGCCATTGTCCACGTCGAGGCAGGGGATGATGCGTTTTGCCAGTGCCATGCGGTTCGCCTCAGGCCTTGAAGTTGTCGCACAGCGCCTGGGCTTCGGCCACGTCCAGGGTGCCTTCGTAGATCGCCCGGCCGGTGATGGCGCCGATGATCCCCGGGGTGCGGGCGTCCAGCAGCTTCTGGATGTCGCCGAGATTGTGGATGCCGCCGGAGGCGATCACCGGAATCCGCGTGGCATTGGCCAGCGCGGCGGTAGCCTCGACGTTGCAGCCCTGCATCATGCCGTCCTTGGAGATATCCGTGTAGACGATGGCGGACACCCCGTCGGCCTCGAAGCGACGGGCCAGGTCGATCACCTGGACTTCGCTGACCTCGGCCCAGCCGTCGGTGGCGACGAAACCGTCCTTGGCATCCAGGCCGACGATGACCTTGCCCGGGAAGGCGCGGCAGGCCTCGCCGACGAACTCAGGCTGCTTGACCGCCTTGGTGCCGATGATGACGTAGCTAACGCCGGCGCGAACGTAATGCTCGATGGTCTCCAGCGAGCGGATGCCGCCGCCGATCTGGATCGGCAGGTCCGGGTAGCGACGGGCGATGGCGGTGACCACCTCGCCGTTGACCGGCTTGCCTTCGAAAGCGCCGTTCAGGTCCACCAGGTGCAGGCGGCGGCAACCGCCATCGACCCATTTGGCGGCCATCGCCACCGGATCGTCGGAGAAGACCGTGGCGTCTTCCATCAGGCCCTGGCGCAGACGCACGCAGGCGCCGTCTTTCAAGTCGATCGCGGGAATGATCAGCATCGGTGAACCCTGTTCAAGTCTGTATTCGGTGGACAGGCGCGCGGAAACTCAACTCTTTTCCAGCGCCCAGACATCGCTCTCGATGCTTTCGAACCGTTCCTTCAGGTACGACTGCACGTCGAGGATGGCCTTGTTGTAGAAGTACGGGGCGAACTCGCGGGCGAAGAAATCGAGCAGTTCCTCGGCTTCGAAGGAGCCCAGCTCCAGTTCGAAGCGGTCCTCCATGAAGCGCTTGATCGCCAGTGCCGCGTCCTGGGTCTGCGCGGCGTCCAGCTGGAGGATCGGCGTCTTGCTCTTCGCCCTGGCCATGGGCTACCAGCGCCCGTCCCAGGCCACGAAGTTCTGCAGCAGTTGCAGGCCGTGGGTATGGCTCTTTTCCGGGTGGAACTGCACGGCGAAACGCGAGCCTTCGGCCAGCGCGGCGGCGAAATCGACGCCGTAGTGCCCGTGCCCCACCACCTGGCGCGGATTGCCGGCCTCGATGTAGTAGCTGTGCACGAAGTAGAAGCGCGCCTGGTCGGGAATCTCGTGCCACAGCGGGTGCTCCACCGCCTGGCTCACCTGGTTCCAGCCCATGTGCGGCACCTTCAGGTGCTCGCCGGCTTCGTGCAGGTCCTTGCCGAAGAAGCGCACCTGGCCGGGGAACAGACCGATGCAGTCGACCCCGTCGTTCTCCTCGCTGCGCTCCAGCAATGCCTGCATGCCGACGCAGATGCCGAGGAACGGGCGGTCCTGGCTGACCTCGCGGACCAGGGCGTCGAAGCCCAGGCGGCGGATCTCGGCCATGCAGTCGCGGATCGCGCCAACCCCGGGGAACACCACCCGGTCGGCCTCGCGGATCACCGCCGCGTCGCTGCTCACCAGCACCCGGCCGGCACCGACGTGCTCGAGGGCCTTGGCCACCGAGTGCAGGTTGCCCATGCCGTAGTCGATCACGGCTACCGTCTGCATCACAGGCACCCTTTGGTCGACGGCATCTGCCCGGCCATCCGCTCGTCCAGCTCGATGGCCATGCGCAGCGCTCGGCCGAAGGCCTTGAACACGGTCTCGATCTGGTGGTGGGTGTTGTGCCCGCGCAGGTTGTCGATGTGCAGGGTCACCTGGGCGTGGTTGACGAAGCCCTGGAAGAATTCCATGAACAGGTCGACGTCGAAGCCGCCGACGCTGGCACGGGTAAAGGGTACGTGCATCTGCAGGCCGGGCCGCCCGGAGAAGTCGATGACCACCCGCGACAGCGCCTCGTCGAGGGGCACGTAGGCGTGGCCGTAGCGGCGGATGCCCTTCTTGTCGCCGATGGCCTTGGCGAAGGCCTGGCCGAGGGTGATGCCGATGTCCTCGACGGTGTGGTGATCGTCGATATGCAGGTCGCCCTTGCACTCGATGTCCAGGTCGATCAGGCCGTGGCGGGCGATCTGGTCCATCATGTGGTCGAGGAAGGGAACCCCGGTATCGAACCGGGCCTTGCCGGTCCCATCCAGGTCGATGGAGACCTTGATCTGGGTCTCCAGGGTGTCGCGCGCGACGGATGCCTTGCGTTCGGCCATCACCAGCTCCACAGCTAACACTGCACGTAATTATAAGAGGGCCAGCATTATAGGCAGGCCCGGGCTGGCGCTGCCAGCCGCGACCGTCGGCGCGAATCGCCCCACGGGCGGCGGGCCAGGCCTTACACTGCGCTCCTTCCATCCCGCCGCGGAGAGCCGCATGCCCGTGATCGTCGAAACCCTCGCCCAACCCAGCGCCCAGGATCGCCTGGACCTGGCGAAGATCTACGCCGACGCACCGGACTGGCTGTTCGCCCCGCATGCCGACGGCGCGGCGCTGGTCGCGGCCGGGCTGGCCGCCGGCGAGCTGATCGCCGGGCGCTTCAACGACCGCCTGCTGGGTGCCGCCCTGCTGCGGCGCGGCGGCGACGCCTGGCAGCTGTCGCACCTCTGCGTGCGCGGCATCACCCGCGGCCGCGGGGTCGGCCGACGCCTCCTCGACGAAGCCCGACGCCTGGCCGCCGAAGCCGGCAAGCCGCTGCGCCTGGTCGCCCCGGACGGGCACCTGGAATCCCGCGCCCTCGCCGCGCGCCACGGGCTGCCGCTGGACAGCCTCTGATATGCTCGGCGGCGGTCCCCGCCACGGAGCTTCGCCATGTCCTTTTCCTCCGCCGAACGCGCCGCCCTGCTTGCCCTCAAGGGAGTCGGCCCGACCGTGCTGCAACGCCTGGAACAGATGGGCCTGGACAGTTTCGTCCGGCTGCGCGATTGCGATGCCGCAAGTATCCTCGCCCAAGGCGCGGTCCTGACCGGCTCCAGTTGCTGGAAGAACAGCCCGCAGGCGCGGGCAGCGATCGTCACCGTGCTGCAGCGCGCAGCCAGCGACGCATGAACGACGTCGACGTACTGGTAGTCGGCGCCGGCGCCCTCGGCCTGGCCTGCGCCGCGCGCCTGGCCGAAGCCGGCCACGGCGTACTGGTGGCGGAGCGCGAACGGCTGGTCGGTAGCCACACCTCCAGTCGCAATTCCGAAGTGATCCACGCCGGCCTCTACTACCCGCCCGGCTCGCTCAAGGCCGATCTCTGCCTGGAAGGCCGCGAACGCCTGTACGCCTGGTGCGCCCGCCACGGCGTCGGCCACCGGCGCATCGGCAAGCTGCTGGTGGCGGTGGAGGAAAACGAGCGCGAGAAGCTCCAGGCCCTGGCGGCCAACGCCCGCGCCTGCGGGGTCGACGACCTGATGCCGCTGGACGGCACCACGCTGCGCGCGCTGGAGCCCCAGGTCCGCGGGGTCGCCGCCCTGCTCTCGCCGAGCACGGGAATCATCGACAGCCACGCCTACCTGCAATCGCTGCAGGCCGTCGCCGAGCGCCACGGCGCACAACTGGCGCTGGACACCCGGGTCGACCGCCTGGAGCGCCACGCCGGCGGCTGGCGCGCCGAAGGACAGAGCGTCGGCGAAGCGTTCCGGTTGCGCGCGGGCTGGGTGATCAATGCCGGCGGCCTGTTCGCCCAGGCGCTGGCGCAACGCACCGAAGGCCTCGATCCGCGCCTGGTGCCGGCGCTGCACCTGTGCCAGGGGCGCTATTTCTCCTACAGCGGCCGCTCGCCGTTCCGCCACCTGGTCTACCCGATGCCCGAGGCGCGCACCACAGGGCTCGGCATCCACGCCACCCTCGACCTCGGCGGCCAGTTGCGCTTCGGTCCCGACGTGAATTACGTGGACAACCTCGACTACCGCGTCGACGAATCCCTCGGCCCCGCCTTCGCCCAGACCATCTCGCGCTACTTCCCCGGCATCGACCCTCGGCGCCTGGCCGCCGGCTACGCCGGCATCCGGCCCAAGCTCGGCGGGCCGGGGGAACCCGCCGCCGACTTCATCATCCAAACCCCTGCCGAACACGGCCTGCCCGGCCTGGTCAACCTGTTCGGCATCGAGTCGCCCGGCCTCACCGCCAGCCTGGCGCTCGCCGAACGGGTCGCCCGAGCACTCTGAGACGAGGTTTCGCCGCGCGCAGGGTCGGCCTGGCAAAACGGCGTTGTTATACTCGCCCGCACATTCACCGCTGCCAGCACAAAGGATTCGTCCATGAAAGCATTCGGCAAGGTCCTGGGGCTGTTCTTCCTGGGACTCTTACTGCTCGTCGTGGCCCTGGGCTTCGCCCTGACCCACCTGTTCGATCCCAATGACTACAAGGACGAAATCCGCCAGATCGCCCGCGACAAGGCCAACCTGGAGCTGGACCTGAAGGGCGACATCGGCTGGAGCCTGTTCCCCTGGCTGGGCCTGGAACTGCACGACACCAGCATCGCCAGCGCCGCCACGCCGACCAAGCCGTTCGCCGACCTGCAGATGCTCGGCCTGTCGGTGCGGGTCCTGCCGCTGCTGCGCAAGGACGTACAGATGAGCGCGATCCGCGTCGAAGGCCTGAGCCTGGACCTGGTCCGCGACAAACAGGGCAAGGGCAACTGGGAAAACATCGGCAAGCCGGCCCAGCCCCAGGCCTCGGTCGCTCCTTCCGCCACCCCGCCGGCAGCGGACGGCAAGGGCGCCCAGGCGCAGGCACCGGAGCAGGCGCCGCAGAACGACAGCCCGCGCACCCCGATCAAGCTCGACATCGACAGCCTCAACGTCAACAACGCCCGCGTCACCTACACCGACGAAGCCAGCGGCAAGCAGTACAACGTCGAGGGCATCGAGCTGAGTACCGGCGCCATTCGCGAAGGCAGCAGCATTCCGCTGAAGCTCAACGCCTACCTCGGCACCAACCAGCCGGTGGTGCGGGTCAAGACCGAGCTGACCGGCAACCTGCGCTTCGACACCGCGCTCAGACGCTACCAACTGGAAGACGCCAGGCTCTCCGGCGAGGCCTCGGGCGAGCCGCTGCAAGGCAAGACCGCCACCTTCTCCGCCCAGGGCCAGTTGCTGCTCGACCAGTCGGCGCAGATCGCCGAGTGGAACGGCCTGAAGCTGAGCGTCAACCAGTTGCGCGCCCTCGGCGAACTGAAGGCCCGCGAGCTGGACAAGGACGCCAAATTCAGCGGCGGCCTGTCGATCGCGCCGATGAACCTGCGCGAGTTCCTCGCCGGCATCGGTGTGACCCTGCCGGCCATGGCCGACGCCAACACCCTCGGCAAGTTCGAGCTGAACACCCGCCTGGCCGGCAGCCGCAACAGCCTGAATCTCGAAGACCTCAAGCTGGGCCTGGACGACACCGCCTTCAGCGGCCGCTTCGGCATCGCCGATTTCGCCAGGCAATCGCTGCGCGCCCAGCTCAAGGGCGACAAGCTCGACCTCGACCGCTACCTGCCGGCCAAGGCCAAGCAGGCCCAGGATGCCGCCAGCGCCACGCGCAAGGCGGAAGTCGACGCCACCGTGGCCAGTGCCGCCCAGGGCAACACGCCGCTACCGGAAAAACCGACCAGGCAGGCCTGGAGCGACGCGCCGCTGCTGCCCATGGCGACCCTGCGCAAGCTCGACCTGGACGTGGCGCTGAACTTCGGCCGGCTGACCGTCGAGAAGCTGCCGATCGACGACGCCAGCCTGAAGCTGCGTGGCCAGGGCGGCGTGATCAGCCTCGACGACATGCGCGGCGGGCTGTACAACGGCCGCTTCAACGCCAAGGCCAACCTCGACGTACGCCAGGACAGCGCCGTGTTGACCGCCACCAAGCACATCGCCAACGTGCCGGTGGAGCGCTTGCTCGAAGCCCAGGGCAAGAAACCGCCGGTGAAGGGGCTGCTCGACCTCGACGCCGACATCCGCACCAGCGGCAACAGCGAGAAGTCCTGGATCGGCCATCTCAACGGCAGCGCACGCTTCAGCCTGATCAACGGCGTGCTGCTCGACGCCAACCTGGAACAACAGCTCTGCCAGGGCATCGCTACCCTCAACCGCAAGGCCCTTGCCGGTACCCACGGCGGCAAGGACACGCCTTTCCGCGAGCTCAAGGGCAGCCTGAACTTCACCAACGGCGTGGCCAGCAACCCTGACCTGAAAGTGGCCATTCCCGGCCTGGCGGTCAGCGGCCACGGCGATATCGACCTGCGCGTGCTGGGCATGGACTATCGCATCGGCGTGGAGATCCAGGGCGACAAGAGCGACATGCCGGACCCGGCCTGCCAGGTCAACCAGCGCTACGCCGGCATCGAATGGCCGCTGCTCTGCCGCGGCCCGCTGGAACTCGGCGCCAAGGCCTGCCGCCTGGACAAGGAAGGCCTGGGCAAGGTCGCCGCGAAACTGGCCGGCAATCGCCTCAACGAAAAACTCGAAGAGAAGCTCGGCGACAAGGTCAGTCCGGAGCTGAAAGACGCACTCAAAGGGCTGTTCAACCGCAAATGACACCTGAAGGCTTCAACGGCGCGGTCCTCGACTGGTACGACCGTCACGGTCGCAAGGACCTGCCCTGGCAGCAGGGCATCACCCCCTACCGGGTGTGGGTCTCGGAAATCATGCTGCAACAGACCCAGGTCAGCACCGTGCTCGGTTACTTCGACCGTTTCATGGCAGCGTTGCCCGACGTCGAGGCACTGGCCGCGGCGGCCGAGGACGAAGTCCTGCACCTGTGGACCGGGCTCGGCTACTACAGCCGTGCGCGCAACCTGCACAAGACCGCGCAGATCGTGGTCGAGCGGCATGCCGGGGAGTTCCCCCGCGACGTCGAGCAACTCGCCGAACTGCCCGGCATCGGCCGCTCCACCGCTGGAGCCATCGCCAGCCTGTCGATGGGCCTGCGCGCACCGATCCTCGACGGCAACGTCAAGCGCGTACTGGCGCGCTACCTGGCGCAGGACGGCTATCCCGGCGAACCGAAGGTGGCCAGGGCGCTGTGGGAAGCCGCCGAGCGCTTCACCCCGCACGCACGGGTCAACCACTACACCCAGGCGATGATGGACCTCGGCGCCACCCTCTGCACGCGCAGCAAGCCCAGTTGCCTGCTTTGCCCGCTGGTCTCCGGCTGCCGCGCGCACCTGCTCGGCCGCGAAGCCGATTATCCGCAGCCCAAGCCGCGCAAGGCGTTGCCGCAGAAGCGCACGCTGATGCCGATCCTGGCCAACCGCGACGGCGCCATACTGCTCTACCGGCGGCCTTCCAGCGGACTCTGGGGCGGGCTCTGGAGCCTCCCCGAACTGGACGACCTCGACGGCCTCGAACCGCTCGCCGCGCGCCATTCCCTGGCCCTCGGCGAGCGCCGCGAACTGAGCGGCCTGACCCATACCTTCAGTCATTTCCAGCTCGCCATCGAGCCCTGGCTGGTGGCGGTGGAAGGCGCTCCGCGCGCCGTGGCCGAGGGCGACTGGCTCTGGTATAACCTCGCCACCCCGCCGCGCCTGGGCCTCGCCGCTCCGGTGAAGAAGCTGCTCAAGCGCGCAGAACAGGAACTCGGACGCGGCACGACCGCGTGAATGCCGGGCCCGCGGGCCCGGCGGCAACTGCAGGAGAACGACCATGAGCCGCACCGTGATGTGCCGCAAGTACCACGAAGAGCTGCCCGGCCTCGACCGCCCGCCGTATCCGGGCGCGAAGGGCGAGGACATCTACAACAACGTGTCGCGCAAGGCCTGGGACGAGTGGCAGAAGCACCAGACCATGCTGATCAACGAGCGTCGCCTGAACATGATGAACGCCGAGGACCGCAAGTTCCTCCAGCAGGAGATGGACAAGTTCCTCTCCGGCGAGGACTACGCCAAGGCCGACGGCTACGTGCCGCCATCCGCCTGAGCCCCACCCCGCCCGACGGAGGCCGCCATGACCCCATCCCTCTCTGGCCTGCCTCCGATCCGCACCGCGCTGATCGGCTACGGCTTCGCCGGCAAGACCTTCCACGCCCCGCTGATCCGCGCGGTACCGGCATTGCGCCTGGAGCGCGTGGTCTCGCGCGACGCCGGGCGGGTGCACGCCGACCTGCCCGAAGCCCGGATCAGCGCCGACCCGGATGAGGCCATCGAGGCCGCCGACATCGACCTGGTGGTCATCGCCTCGCCCAACGCCACCCACGCCAGCCTCGCCGAACGGGCCTTGCGCGCCGGCAAGCACGTGGTGGTGGACAAGCCGTTCACCGTCACCCTGGCCGAAGCCCGGCGCCTCGCCGACCTCGCCCGCGAACGGCCTGGCCAGGTCCTCTCGGTGTTCCAGAACCGGCGCTTCGACAGCGACTTCCTCGCCGTGGAGGCCGCCCTGCAGGCCGGCAGCATCGGCCCGGTGCGCTACTTCGAGTCGGCCATCGAGCGCTTCCGTCCGCAGGTCCGCGACCGCTGGCGCGAACACGACCTGCCCGGCTCCGGGCTGTGGTTCGACCTCGGCCCGCACCTGCTCGACCAGGCACTGTGCCTGTTCGGCATACCGCAGCGTATGCACGGACACCTGCGCCGGCTGCGCGAGGGCGCGCTGACCGACGACTGGTTCGAGGTCCTGCTCGACTATCCGCACTGCCAGGTGGCGCTGCGCGCCAGCATGCTCGCCGCCAATCCGGCGCCACGCTTCAATGTGCACGGCGACCACGGCAGCCTGCTAAAGGCCGGCGCCGACATCCAGGAAGCGCAACTGCTCCAGGGACTGCACCCCGGTTCCGCCGGCTGGGGCCGCGATCCCGACCTGTTGCAGCATATCGACGGCCAGGGCCTGCGCCAGTCGCTGGTCACCCCGGCCGGCGACCAGAGCCGCTACTACCAGGCGCTAGCCGCCGCCATCCGCGGTCAGTCGCGCAACCCGGTGTCGGCGCAACAGGCCTGCGCGCTGATGGCCCTGCTGGAGTTGGCACGACGCTCCGCCGAGGAAGGCCGGAGCCTGCCGGTGGAGCTGCGCGACGAGGAACGCCAGGCCTGGAACTGAGGCACGGCAGTCCGGCGGAAACCGCGAGGGGATCGTAAGGCGTTAAAAAACAAAAAAAATTTCTTCGCCGGTGTTGACACTGCCGCGCTAAACCCGTTTAATTGCGCCCCGTTGCCCAGGTAGCTCAGTTGGTAGAGCAGGGGATTGAAAATCCCCGTGTCGGCGGTTCGATTCCGTCCCTGGGCACCATGAACACGACGAAAAGGCTCACCTCCGGGTGGGCCTTTTTGCTTTCCGCCGTTCGCCTAGACGTGCTGCCCGCCGTTGACGTGGATTTCCGCGCCATTCACGTAGGATGCGCCGCTGGTGCAGAGGAAGTAGATCAGCGAAGCGATCTCCTCCGGCCGGCCGAGGCGGTGCAGCGGGATGCTGCGCTCGACGATCTCCTCGGTGCCCGGCGACAGGATCGAGGTGTCGATCTCCCCCGGCGCGATGGCGTTCACCCGCACCCCATGCGGGCCGAAGTCGTGGGCCATCTCGCGGGTCAGCGCGGACAACGCCGCCTTGGAAGTGGCGTAGGCCACCCCGGCGAACGGATGCACCTTCGAGCCGGCGATGGAGGTCACGTTGATCACCGTTCCCTGCGCCGCCTTCAGCTCGGCGAACAGGCCGCGCGCCAGCAGCGCGGTGGAGAACAGGTTGACGTTGAACACCCGCAGCCAGGTGGCGTAGTCGGTTTCCAGCACACCGAGGCGCTCGCCGCCTTCGCCCTTGGGCGAGATGCCGGCATTGTCCACCAGCGCGTGGAGCCGGCCGTCGCCAAGCTTCTCGCGGATCAGTTCCAGGCTGGCCTCGACGCCGGGAATGTCCTCCAGGTCCAGATGGATGTGGTTTTCCTCGCCGTCCGCCCAGGGACATTCGCTGGCCCAGCTCTGCCGCGACGCGGTGAACACCCGCCAACCCGCGGCATTGAAGTACTTCACCGTGGCATGCCCGATACCGCGGCTCGCCCCGGTCAGCAACAGGGTCTTTCTCTCCGCCATACGCCCTCCGTGAAGGCCTGCTGGAATGAACGCGACTCGCACAGCCTACAAGGAATGACGAATCGCCGCGGCGGATCTTTCGCCCATCCCGGCGAACGGCCGAGCGTGAGCCAGGCAGTGCCGATAGACTAGGCGGACCCTGTCAGGACCCCGATCGATGCTGAAGAAAAGCTTCAACTCCCTGCTCGCCACCTGGCTCGCCGGCCTGCTGGTGATGCTGCCGCTGGTACTCACCGTAGCCTTGCTGGCCTGGGTGGTCAGCTTGCTGAACCGCTTCGTCGGTCCATCCAGCCTGATCGGTCGCGGCTTCGCCGCCATCGGCCAGCCGCTCGCCGGCGATTCACCACTGGCCTACCTGCTCGGTACCGCGCTACTGCTGGTAGCCATCTACCTGCTTGGCCTCGGCGTACAGCTAGGCCTGAAGCGGCCGCTGGCCAACCTGTTCGACCTGACCCTGCGGCGCACCCCGCTGATCGGCAACCTGTACAACCTGGCCGACCGTTTCGTCGGCCTGCTGGACAAGAAGCAGGACGCCGACATCGCCGCGATGAGTCCGGTGTGGTGTTTCTTCGGCGGCGACGGCGCCGCCGTGCTGGCGCTGATGCCCAACCCCGAAGCGGTGGAACTGGACGGCCGCGCGCACTACGCGATCCTGGTGCCGACCGCGCCGATCCCGGTGGGCGGCGGCCTGCTCTACGTTCCGGTGGAATGGGTGAAACCGGCACAGATCGGCATGGACACCTTCACCAGCATCTATGTGTCGATGGGCATCACCCCACCGCCGCCGCTGGCCGCCGCCAAGGTGCTGGCGGAGCCGCGCGCGGAGCAGCCGCCGGCGGCTCCATAGGCGGTCCCGCGTGCCCGGGAACGGGGCGCGCACCGACCTCCAGGCTCTGCTTCAGGTCAGGGTTCGCCAGGAGTTTTCTTCGAAAGCCGACAGTTTTGTTCCTACGCGACAGCGCACTGCAGCGATGCGACAAGATGCCGCCAACCCCGCTCCAGAGGCACGCAGCCTGCTTGGCTCCGGTTGAAGCGCTGTGCTAGCTTGCCTTCGCCAGGAAGGCCCTTCCAATCCGAATAACAAGAGGAAAATCCATGGCCGAGGCCACCCCCGCACTGGAAATCCGTAACCTGCACAAGCGCTACGGCGACCTCGAAGTGCTCAAGGGCATCTCCCTCACCGCCCGCGACGGCGACGTGATCTCCATCCTCGGATCGTCCGGCTCGGGCAAATCCACCTTCCTGCGCTGCATCAACCTGCTGGAGAACCCGCACCAGGGCCAGATCCTGGTCTCCGGCGAAGAGCTGCGCCTGAAGAAGAGCAAGAACGGCGACCTGGTCGCCGCCGACAGCCAGCAGATCAACCGGCTGCGCAGCGAACTCGGTTTCGTCTTCCAGAATTTCAACCTGTGGCCGCACATGAGCATCCTCGACAACGTGATCGAGGCGCCACGTCGCGTACTGGGCAAGAGCAAGGCCGAAGCGATCGAGATCGCCGAGGGCCTACTGGCCAAGGTCGGCATCGCCGAGGGCCTACTGGCCAAGGTCGGCATCGCCGACAAGCGCCACAGCTATCCCGCGCAACTTTCCGGCGGCCAGCAGCAGCGCGCGGCCATCGCCCGGACCCTGGCCATGCAACCCAAGGTGATCCTGTTCGACGAGCCCACCTCGGCGCTCGACCCGGAAATGGTACAGGAAGTGCTTAACGTGATCCGTGCGCTCGCCGAAGAGGGCCGGACCATGCTGCTGGTCACCCACGAAATGAGCTTCGCCCGCCAGGTTTCCAGCGAGGTGGTATTCCTCCACCAGGGCCTGGTAGAAGAGCAGGGAACGCCGCAACAGGTTTTCGAAAACCCCCAGTCGGCGCGCTGCAAACAGTTCATGTCCAGCCACCGCTAACGGAGCAACACCGCATGAAGAACTATAAGAAGATCCTGCTGGCCGCCGCTGCAACCCTGGCCTTCGCCCTCGACGCCAGCGCCGCCGACAAGCTGCGCATCGGCACCGAAGGCGCCTACCCGCCCTTCAACGGCATCGATGCCAGCGGCCAGGCGGTCGGCTTCGACCTCGACATCGGCAAGGCGCTGTGCGCCAAGATGAAGACCGAGTGCGAGGTGGTGACCTCCGACTGGGACGGCATCATCCCGGCGTTGAACGCCAAGAAGTTCGACTTCATCGTCGCGTCCATGTCGATCACCGACGAGCGCAAGCAGGCAGTCGACTTCACCGATCCCTACTACACCAACAAGCTGCAGTTCGTCGCGCCGAAGAGCGTCGACTTCAAGACCGACAAGGACTCCCTGAAGGGCAAGGTGATCGGCGCCCAGCGCGCCACCATCGCCGGCACCTGGCTGGAAGACAACATGGCCGACGTGGTCACCATCAAGCTCTACGACACCCAGGAGAACGCCTACCTCGACCTCTCCTCGGGGCGCCTGGACGGCGTGCTGGCCGACAAGTTCGTGCAGTACGACTGGCTGAAGAGCGACGCCGGCAAGGAGTTCGAGTTCAAGGGCGAACCGGTGTTCGACAACGACAAGATCGGTATCGCCGTGCGCAAGGGCGACCCGCTGCGCGAGAAGCTCAACGCCGCGCTGAAGGAAATCGTCGCCGACGGTACCTACAAGAAGATCAACGACAAGTACTTCCCCTTCAGCATCTATTGATGCCAAGCCAGGCTACCGCCGGGCGCGTCCCGGCGGTGGCCGCCTTCAGGCCTGACTTCTCATGATTCTCGACCTGCATGGGTTCGGCGAGCAACTGCTCGCCGGTACCTGGATGACCCTCAAGCTGTCGCTGGCGGCGGTCTGCGTGGGGCTGTTGCTCGGCCTCCTCGGCGCCATCGCGAAGACTTCGAAGTACGCGGCCCTGCGCTTCCTCGGCGGCACCTACACCACCATCGTCCGTGGCGTGCCGGAAACGCTCTGGGTACTGATGATCTATTTCGGCACGGTGAGCGGCCTGAACGCCCTCGGCGACCTTTTCGGCAAGCCGGACCTAGCGCTCTCGCCGTTCGCCGCCGGCACCCTGGCCCTCGGCCTGTGCTTCGGCGCCTACGCCACCGAGGTGTTCCGCGGCGCGCTGTTGTCCATTCCGCGCGGCCATCGCGAGGCCGGCCAGGCGCTCGGCCTGTCGTCCGGACGGATCTTCTGGCGCATCGTCCTGCCGCAGATCTGGCGGGTCGCCCTGCCCGGCCTCGGCAACCTGTACCTGATCCTGCTGAAGGACACCGCGCTGGTGTCGCTGATCACCCTCGACGAGATCATGCGCAAGGCGCAGGTCGCCTCCAACGCGACCAAGGAACCCTTCACCTTCTACATGACCGCGGCCGCCATCTACCTGAGCCTCACGGTCGTCATCATGGTCGCCCTGCACTTCCTCGAACGTCGCGCCGGCCGTGGTTTCGTGAGGAACGAGCTATGAGCGAGTGGGAGCTGATCCTCAAGTGGATGCCGAAGATGCTCCAGGGCGCGGCGCTGACCCTGGAGCTGCTGGCGATCGCGGTGGTCGCCGGGCTCGCCCTGGCCCTGCCGCTGGGCATCGCCCGCGCCTCGCGGCACTGGTACGTGCGCGCGGTGCCGTACGCCTACATCTTCTTCTTCCGCGGCACGCCGCTGCTGCTGCAACTGTTCATCGTCTACTACGGCCTGGCGCAGTTCGAGGAAGTGCGCAAGAGCGCCTTCTGGCCCTACCTGCGCGATCCGTACTGGTGCGCGCTGCTGACCATGACCCTGCACACCGCCGCCTATATCGCCGAGATCCTCCGCGGCGCGATCCACTCGGTGCCGGTCGGCGAGGTGGAGGCCGCCCGCGCCCTCGGCATGTCGCGGCGCCAGGCGCTCTGGCACATCATCCTGCCGCGCGCGGTGCGCATCGGCCTGCCGGCCTACAGCAACGAAGTGATCCTGATGCTCAAGGCCAGCGCGGTGGTCTACACCGTGACCCTGTTCGACATCATGGGCATGGCCCGGACCATCATCGCCCGCACCTACGAATCGATGCTGTTCTTCTGCCTGGCCGGCGCGCTGTACCTGGTGATCACCATCGTGCTGACGCGGATCTTCCGCCTGATCGAACGCTGGTTGCGGGTCGACGCCACCCAGGGCCGCTGAGCGGGCGCTTTCCGATGCCTGCGGGGCGGCTATAATCGCCGCCCCGTTTTCCCGCTGCCGCTCGCATCGTGTCCGAAACCTTCCCGTTCCTCACTGGCGACGCCCTGTCGCAGCGCTTCCTCGCGCTGGACGCGTTCCTCCTCGAACACCAGCGGCTCTGGCGACCCCGCCCGTTCAGCGAACCGACCCTGGCATGGGAAGCCGAACACGCCGAGCTGGCGTCCTGGCTGCGCGGGCGCAGCCTCGAACAGGCCGACGCGGAGCACAACCAGCCCACCCGCCTGGCCGCGCCCGCGCCTTATCCGCAGCTCGCCGCCCAGGCCGCAGCGCTGGGCGCGGTCGGCGAACTGCCATTGGCGGAACGCCCGCAGGCACCGAACCGCTTCAATGTCGACGTACCGGGACGCAAGTGGCAGCAGATCGGCCTGTTCGCCGGGCGCCTGCAGTTCGCCCGGCCGGTCGTCCACTGGCTCGACTGGTGCTCCGGCAAGGGCCATCTGGGCCGCCTGCTGGCCCATGCGGGGCAACCGCTGACCTGCCTCGAACACGATCCCGCGCTGGTCGCCGACGGACAGCGCCTGAGCGACCGCCTGGGGCTCTCCGCCCACCACCTCCGCCAGGATGTGCTGGCCGTGGACTGCGCCGAGCGCCTGCTTCCCGGGCATACGCCAGTGGCCCTGCACGCTTGCGGCGAACTGCACCTGCGCCTGCTGCGCCTGGCCAGCCAGGCCGGCTGTCGCCAACTGGCGGTGGCGCCATGCTGCTACAACCGCATTCCGGGGCCTTTCTACCAGCCACTCTCGCAAGCAGCAGGCCGATCGCTGCTCGCGCTATCGCTCGACGACCTGCGCCTGCCCCTGAGCGAGACAGTCACCGCCAGCCAACGGGTCCGTCGCCAGCGCGACCAGTCGATGGCCCGGCGCCTGGGTTTCGACCTGCTGCAGCGCGAGCTACGCGGAATCGACCAGTACCTCAGTGTGCCTTCCCTTCCGGTGGCCTGGCTGGAACGTCCATACGCCGACTACTGTCGCGAACTCGCCGCCCTCAAGGGACTTCCCGAACCGGCCGCGCGCGACTGGCAGGCGCTGGAAGCGGCCGGCTGGAAGCGCCTGGCGATGGTTCGCAACCTGGAACTGGTGCGCGCCCTGTTCCGCCGCCCGCTGGAACTCTGGCTGCTGCTGGACCGCTGCCTGTATCTGGTCGAACAGGGCTATAGCGTCCGCCTGGGCGAGTTCTGTCCGACCTCCCTGTCTCCGCGAAACCTGCTGATCCTTGCGGAGCGCAGCTGATACGGGTGTTCCGGATGGTTGCCCACACAACCTGTGGATAAGTCTGGTGACAAGTTCTGGGAAACATCTGCCGAGGGGCCCGTATCCAGGGGCGGGCAATGCTGTTCAAAAAATGAACAGAAAAAATAAAATCCATATAAAACAATATCTTGATAACAACCGAAATAACCGCAGCGACTCTTAGAGCGTTTCCTTCCTATCCCTTGCCCGCTTGTGCATAAGCCTGGCTTTCCGGTTAATCCGAAAGTGGACTTCGGCACCGGCAATAGTTGCAAAACGGCATCGTATGCCGTTCGAAGGAACGGATTGTTCTTTTATTGCAACGGTTGACCTCTTGTTAATCGCTGCCTAGGCAGTATTATTTTGAAACACTTTCCCTGCCTAGACAGCGATCCCCCATGGGCCACTACAGCGCTTCCGACTTTCCCTTCAAGGGCTCCATTGGCCAGCTCATCGGCGTCAGTGCCGCGACCAAGGACCGCATCCTCGAGAAGCACCTAGCCGCGCTGGACATAACCGCCGCCCAGTTCAAGGTGCTGATCTTCGTCGGTCTCAACCGTGCCAACAGTCCGGTCGAACTGTGTCGCGAGCTGTCGGTGGACAGCGGCTCGATGACTCGCATGCTGGCGCGCCTGGAGAAAAAAGGGCTGCTGCTGCGTGGTCGCTGTCCCGAAGACCGCCGTTGCCTGCGCCTGGATCTCAGCGAAGCGGGACGGAAGGTCCAGGAGCAGCTTCCTCTGATCGCCTCGGCGGCGATGAACGAGCTGGTCGCCTGCCTGAGCACGGAAGAATTGCAGACGCTGACCCATCTGCTGACCAAGGTTCTGCTACACGCCGGCTGCCCGCGGGCCAGCCTGCAGGAGTCCTGATCCATGCCGTTCCCTCCTCTCCATCTCTGGCCGCAGCGATTGGTGCTGGCCTCGGCGATACTGCTGGCCGCCGGCTGCGTCACTTCCGAAGGCCTGGAACCGAACGCCCGACTGCAACCGGCAGGCGCCCTCCAGGCGGGCAGGAGCCTGGACGGCGTAGCCCTTTCGCCAGCGGCCTGGCCGCGCCAGGACTGGTGGACCGGGCTCGGCGACCGGCAGCTCGACCAACTGATCGGCGAAGCCCTGCAAGGCACTCCCGACCTGCAGATCGCCGAGGCGCGTGCGCGCCAGGCGGCGGCAACGGCCCAGGCGCAAGATGCCGCGCGCCAGCCGACGCTGGACGCCAAGGCCAGCTACTCCGGCATCCGCGCGCCGACCAGCGTGGCCCCGGCACCGCTCGGCGGCCGCTATTCGGCGATCAAGTACCTGTCGCTCGGCTTCAACTACGACTTCGACCTCTGGGGCGGCGAGCGCGCCGCCTGGGAAGCCGCCCTCGGCCAGGCCAATGCCGCGCGGATCGACAGCCAGGCCGCGCGCATCGGCCTCTCGGCAAGCATCGCCCGCGCCTACAGCGACCTCGCCCATGCCTTTACCGTGCGCGATCTCGCCGAGGAAGAACTGAAGCGCTCGCAGCGCATGACCGAGCTGAGCCAGAAGCGCATGAGCGCCGGGCTCGACAGCAAGGTCCAGCTGCAACAGACGCAGACCCAGCTGGCTACCGCCCGCCAGCAGCTCAGCGCCGCCGAGCAGGACATCGCCAGCGCCCGCATCGCCCTCGCCGTGCTGCTGGGCAAGGGGCCCGATCGCGGTCTCGAACTGCAGCGCCCGCAACCGCTGAACCCGGCCAGCCTGAGCCTGCCCTCGGTGCTCCCGGCGGAACTGCTCGGCCGCCGCGCCGACATCGTTGCCGCGCGCTGGCGGGTCGAGGCGGCGCGCCGCAACATCGACTCGGCGAAGACCGAGTTCTATCCCAACCTCAATCTCGGCGCGATGGCCGGCCTCGCCGCCCTGCACACCAGCGACGTGTTGCAGGCGCCGAGCCGCTTCTTCCAGGTGGCGCCGGCGATCTCCCTGCCGATCTTCGACGGTGGCCGCCGCCGCGCCAACCTGGCCGAACGCGACGCCGACTACGACCTGGCCGTCGGCCAGTACAACAAGACGCTGGTCCAGGCCCTCGGCGAGGTCAGCGACGACCTCGGCAAGTTGCGCTCCCTGGAGCAGCAGGTGATCGACCAGCGCCAGGCCCGCGATATCGCCAGGTCCAACTTCGACCTGGCCATGCGTCGCTACGGCGAAGGCGTCGGCAGCTACCTCGACGCCCTCAGCGTGCAACAGCAACTGCTGGTCGCCGAACGCCAGCTGGCCAGCCTGGAGAGCCAGCAGATCGATCTTTCCGTCCAGCTGGTCCAGGCCCTGGGCGGCGGTTTCCAACCCGATTCCCGCTCCGCTGCGCTCGCTACCGCGAAAGCGCCGGCAGAATGAACGAGGCACCCACCATGACTACCGCCAACAGCGAAACCCCCGCCGGCAACCCGAAGCGCAAGCGCTGGTTGCTGATCCTGCTCGCCGTGATCGTCCTCGCCACCCTGGCCAGCGTGGCCTGGGAGTTCTTCTACGGCCGCTGGCACGAGGACACCGACGACGCCTACATCAACGGCAACGTGGTACAGATCACCCCGCAGATCGTCGGCACCGTGGTCAGCATCGGCGCCGACGACGGCGACCTGGTGCGCAAGGGCCAGGAACTGGTCAGGTTCGATCCCAGCGACGCCGACATCGCCCTCCAGCGCGCCGAGGCCAACCTGGCCCACACCGTGCGCCAGGTACGCGGGCTGTTCAGCAACGTCGACGGCTATCGCGCCGAGGTCGCCACCCGCAAGGTCGCGCTGGCCAAGGCCGAGGCCGACTACAAGCGGCGCAAGAACCTCGCCGACGACGGCGCCATTTCCCAGGAGGAACTGGCCCACGCCCGCGACGCGCTGGACAGCGCGAAAGCCTCGCTGACCAGCTCGGAACAGCAGTTGAACACCAATCGAGCGCTGGTCGACGACACCCAGATCACCTCCCATCCGGACGTCAAGGCCGCCGCCGCGCAACTGCGCCAGGCCTACCTGGACGACGCCCGTTCGACCATCGTCGCGCCGGTCACCGGCTACGTCGCCAAGCGCAGCGTACAGGTCGGCCAGCGCGTGCAACCGGGCAATGCGCTGATGGCCGTGGTCCCGCTGGACCAGATCTGGATCGACGCCAACTTCAAGGAAACCCAGCTCAAGCACATGCGTATCGGCCAGCCGGTGGAGATCCGCTCCGACCTCTACGGCAGCGACGTGCGCTACAGCGGCACCGTCGACAGCCTCGGCGTGGGCACCGGCAGCGCGTTCTCCCTGCTGCCGGCGCAGAACGCCACCGGCAACTGGATCAAGATCGTCCAGCGGGTGCCGGTGCGCATCCATATCGATCCGCAAGAATTGCAGAAGCATCCGCTGCGCATCGGCCTGTCGATGGACGTCAAGGTCGACCTGCACGACCAGAGCGGCCCGGCCCTGGCCCTGCAGCCACCGCGCGAAGCGCTGTTCTCCACCGATGTCTACCAGCAGCAACTGGCCTCGGCCGACAAGCTGATCGAACGCCTGATCGAAGCCAACCTCGCCGAAGACCACGGCAAGACCGCCCAGCGTTGAGCCCGCCAGCATGAGCGAAAGCAGCAGCTTCTCCCCGCCCAGCCTGGTGATGGCGACCATCGGCCTGTCCCTGGCGACTTTCATGCAGGTGCTCGACACCACCATCGCCAACGTCGCCCTGCCGACCATCTCCGGTAACCTCGGGGTGAGTTCGGAACAGGGCACCTGGGTGATCACCTCGTTCGCCGTGAGCAACGCCATCGCCCTGCCGCTGACCGGCTGGCTGGCCCGGCGGGTCGGCGAGGTGCGCCTGTTCATCGCCGCCGCGCTGCTGTTCGTACTCGCCTCGTTCCTCTGCGGCATCGCCCAGTCGATGCCTTCTCTGGTTGGCTTCCGCGCCTTGCAGGGCTTCGTCGCCGGGCCGCTGTATCCGATCACCCAGACCCTGCTGATCTCCATCTACCCACCGGCGAAGCGCGGCATGGCCCTGGCCCTGCTGGCGATGGTCACGGTGGTGGCGCCGATCGCCGGGCCGATCCTCGGCGGCTGGATCACCGACGACTACAGCTGGCCGTGGATCTTCTTCATCAACGTGCCGGTCGGCCTGTTCGCCGCCTTCGTCGTCTACCAGCAACTGAAGGCACGCCCGGTGGTGATCAAGAAGGCGCCGATGGACTACGTCGGCCTGATCGCCCTGGTGATCGGCGTCGGCGCCCTGCAGATCGTCCTCGACAAGGGCAACGACCTGGACTGGTTCGAGTCGAACTTCATCGTCGGCGGCGCGCTGATCGCGGCGATCGCCCTGGCCTTCTTCATCATCTGGGAATTCACCGACCGCCATCCGATCGTCAACCTGCGCCTGTTCGCCCACCGCAACTTCGCCGCCGGCACCCTGGCGCTGGTGCTGGGCTATGCCGCGTTCTTCGGCATCAACCTGCTGCTCCCGCAATGGCTACAGACCCAGATGGGCTACACCGCCACCTGGGCCGGGCTGGCCGCCGCGCCAATCGGCATCCTCCCGGTGTTCCTCTCGCCGCTGGTCGGCCGCTACGCCAACCATTTCGACCTGCGCATGCTCGCCGGCCTGTCGTTCCTGGCGATGGCCATCACCTGCTTCATGCGCGCCAACTTCACCACCGAGGTCGACTACCAGCATATCGCCATCGTGCAGTTGATCATGGGGCTCGGCGTGGCATTCTTCTTCATGCCGATCCTGAGCATCCTGCTCTCCGACCTGCCCCCCGACCAGATCGCCGACGGCTCCGGCCTGGCCACCTTCCTGCGCACCCTCGGCGGCAGCTTCGCCGCCTCGCTGACCACCTGGATCTGGAACCGCCGCGCCACCCAACACCACGCCTATCTCAGCGAAAACATCAGTCTCTACGACCCGGCCACCCACGAAACCCTCGCCCAGCTCGGCGGCAACACCCAGGCGAACGCGGCGCTGCTCGACAGGATGGTGCAGAGCCAGGCCTACATGATGTCCACCATCGACTACTTCACCATGCTCGGCTGGCTGTTCCTCGCCCTGCTGGTGATCATCTGGCTGGCCCGCCCGCCGTTCGGCGCCAAGCCCGGCGCGGCCGCCTCCGGGCACTGAGGACGAACGGCATTCGGGCAGGAAAATCAGTGGTTTACTCCTGGCGGCGGCTGGCTATAATGTCGCCCTCTTCGCCGGTATAGCTCAGCTGGTAGAGCAACTGACTTGTAATCAGTAGGTCCCGGGTTCGACTCCTGGTGCCGGCACCACGAATCCCCGAAAAGCCCCGCCTCGCGCGGGGCTTTTTTGTTTTATCCTCCTACCTGCCGCCCGATGATGGCACTTCGCATAGAATGCCGGGTCAGATGCACCTACCAGATCTGGGGTTGGCAGGATCGCCATTTTTCCCGTACTAATCGTCGTCTTCACGATCGATTGGTACACCTTGGCGGGACGTGTCGAAGCAGCCCTACGGACAACCACTGCTTGAACAAGGTATGACTCATGACGATTCTCGTGACCGGCAGCGCCGGCTTCATCGGCGCCAATTTCGTGCTCGACTGGCTGGCCCTGCATGACGAGCCGGTGGTCAGCCTCGACAAGCTCACCTACGCCGGCAACCGGCAGAACCTCGCCAGCCTCGACGGCGACGCCCGGCACACCTTCGTCGCCGGCGATATCGGCGATAGCCAGCTGGTAGCCCGCCTGCTCGCCGAGCACCAGCCGCGGGCGATCCTCAACTTCGCCGCGGAATCTCATGTGGACCGCTCGATCCACGGCCCCGAGGACTTCATCCAGACCAACATCGTCGGCACCTTCCGCCTGCTGGAAGAAGTGCGCGCCTACTGGGGCGCGCTGGAGCCGGAAGCGAAGGCGGCATTCCGCTTCCTCCACGTCTCCACCGACGAAGTCTATGGCTCGCTGGCACCGAGCGATCCGGCCTTCACCGAGAACAACCGCTACGAGCCGAACAGTCCCTACTCGGCGTCCAAGGCGGCCTCCGACCACCTGGTGCGGGCCTATCACCACACCTACGGGCTGCCGGTGCTGACCACCAACTGCTCGAACAACTACGGCCCCTACCACTTCCCGGAAAAGCTCATCCCACTGGTGATCCACAACGCCCTGGCCGGCAAGCCGCTGCCGATCTACGGCGACGGCCAGCAGATCCGCGACTGGCTCTACGTCAAGGACCATTGCAGCGCCATCCGCCGGGTCCTCGAAGCCGGGCAACTGGGCGAGACCTACAATGTCGGCGGCTGGAACGAAAAGGCCAACCTCGACGTGGTCGAGACCCTCTGCGCCATCCTCGACCAGGAGCAGCCGCGCGCCGACGGCCGCAGCTATCGCGAGCAGATCACCTTCGTCAAGGATCGTCCGGGCCATGATCGCCGCTACGCCATCGATGCCACGCGCCTGGAGCGCGAGCTGGGCTGGAAGCCGGCGGAAACCTTCGAGACCGGCATCCGCAAGACCGTGCGCTGGTACCTGGACAACCAGGACTGGGTGGCCAACGTAACCAGCGGTGCCTACCGCGAGTGGGTGGGTAAGCAGTACGCATGAACCGGATCCTTCTCCTCGGCGCCAACGGCCAGGTCGGCTGGGAGCTGCAGCGCGCCCTGGCGCCGCTGGGCGAACTGCTGGTCTGTGACCGCCGGCGCGCCGATCTCGCCGACCCCGAAGGCCTGGCGCGACTGGTTCGCGCCGAGCGGCCGCAGTTCATCGTCAACGCCGGTGCCTACACCGCGGTGGACAAGGCCGAGAGCGATGCCGACAACGCCCGCCTGATCAATGCCCGCGCCGTCGCGGTACTGGCCGAGGAGGCCGCGGCCTGCGGCGCCTGGCTGGTGCATTACTCCACCGACTACGTGTTCGACGGCGCGGGCAGCGCGCCTTTCGCCGAGGACGCGCCGACCGGCCCGCTGAGCGTCTACGGACAGACCAAGCTGGAAGGCGAGCAGGCCATCCGCGCCAGCGGCTGCCGCCACCTGATCTTCCGCACCAGCTGGGTCTACGCCGCGCGCGGCGGGAACTTCGCCAAGACCATGCTGCGCCTGGCCGGGCAACGCGACGAACTCAAGGTCGTGGCCGACCAGTTCGGCGCGCCGACCAGCGCCGAGCTGATCGCCGACGTCACCGCCCAGGCCCTGCAGCGCCTGCGCTGGGACGCCGAGCTGGCAGCACGGGCCAGCGGCACCTACCACCTGGTCGCCAGCGGCGAGACGTCCTGGCACCTCTATGCGCGCTTCGTCATCGAACAGGCGCTGGAGCGGGGCTGGGAGTTGCAGGCGACGCCGCAGCGGGTCCTGCCGATCACCACCGAGGATTACCCGGTGCCGGCGAAGCGTCCGGCC
The DNA here is from genome assembly GCF_001813645.1 of Pseudomonas sp. HMSC063H08. NCBI lineage: Bacteria > Pseudomonadati > Pseudomonadota > Gammaproteobacteria > Pseudomonadales > Pseudomonadaceae > Pseudomonas > Pseudomonas sp. HMSC063H08. Next base: position 17,463 of record NZ_KV813325.1, on the reverse strand, counting down.
AATTCGCGCCTCGACAACCGCAAGCTGCAACAGGTCTTCGGCCTGGTACTGCCAGACTGGCGCTACCATGCCGGACGCATGATCCAGGAACTGAGCGAGCAGGGACCACTATGAAACGCAAGGGCATCATCCTCGCCGGGGGCTCGGGCACCCGCCTGCACCCGGCAACGCTGGCCATCTCCAAGCAGTTGCTGCCGGTGTACGACAAGCCGATGATCTACTACCCGCTCAGTACCCTGATGCTGGCGGGCATCCGCGAGATACTGATCATCTCGACCCCACAGGACACCCCACGCTTCCAGCAGTTGCTGGGCGACGGTTCGAACTGGGGCCTGGACCTGCAATATGCCGTGCAACCGTCGCCGGACGGCCTGGCCCAGGCCTTCCTGATCGGCGAGTCGTTCATCGGCAACGACCTCAGCGCGCTGGTCCTGGGCGACAACCTCTATTACGGCCACGACTTCCACGAGTTGCTCGGCAGCGCTTCGCAGCGCCAGACCGGCGCCAGTGTCTTCGCCTACCACGTGCTGGACCCGGAGCGCTACGGCGTGGTCGAGTTCGACCAGGGCGGCAAGGCCATCAGCCTGGAAGAGAAGCCACTGAAGCCGAAGTCGAACTACGCGGTCACCGGCCTGTATTTCTACGACCAGCAGGTGGTGGACATCGCCAGGGACCTGAAGCCTTCGCCGCGCGGCGAGCTGGAGATCACCGACGTCAACCGCGCCTACCTGGAGCGCGGCCACCTCAGCGTGGAGATCATGGGCCGCGGCTACGCCTGGCTGGATACCGGCACCCACGATTCGCTGCTCGAGGCCGGCCAGTTCATCGCCACCCTGGAGAACCGCCAGGGTCTCAAGGTGGCCTGCCCGGAAGAGATCGCCTACCGGCAGAAGTGGATCGACGCCGCGCAACTGGAAAAACTCGCCGCGCCGCTGGCCAAGAACGGCTACGGCCAATACCTCAAGCGCCTGCTGACTGGAACCGTGTACTGATGAAAGCGACCCGCCTGGCAATCCCCGACGTCATCCTCTTCGAACCCCGGGTGTTCGGCGACGATCGCGGATTCTTCTTCGAAAGCTACAACCAGCGCGCCTTCGAGGAGGCCTGCGGTCATCCGGTCAGCTTCGTCCAGGACAACCATTCGCGTTCCGCCCGTGGCGTCCTCCGCGGCCTGCACTACCAGATCCGGCAAGCCCAGGGAAAACTGGTGCGCGCCACCCTCGGCGAGGTATTCGACGTGGCCGTCGACCTGCGTCGCGGCTCGCCGACCTTCGGCCAGTGGGTAGGCGAACGCCTGAGCGCGGAGAACAAGCGCCAGATGTGGATTCCGGCCGGCTTCGCGCACGGCTTCGTGGTGCTCAGCGAATACGCCGAGTTCCTCTACAAGACCACCGACTTCTGGGCGCCGGAACACGAACGCTGCATCGTCTGGAACGATCCCGAGCTGAAGATCGACTGGCCGCTGCAGGATGCCCCCCTGCTTTCGGAGAAGGACCGCCAGGGCAAGGCATTCGCCGACGCCGACTGCTTCCCCTGAACGGCGGGGAGCGACCGGACTCGGCGCAAGGCGTGATAATTTAGGGCGTCCCGTCCGGGATGCCCCGGATACTCGCAGCCACGGCAGGTTCGTTCGTCTTGAAAGCCTATTTCCATCGCTGGCGCTCGCTGGTCATCCTCGCCCTGCTTCTCGCGCCCTTGCTCTGGCCCCTGCAATATTTCGCCGAGCGCTACTACAGCGAGCAGTTGGCCGAGCAGAACCGCCAGACGCTCGACCTCTACGTCGCCAACCTGCTCGGCACGCTGCGCCGCTACGAAGAACTGCCGCAGATCCTCGGCGGCCTGCCGGTGCTGCGCCAGGCCCTGCAACAACCTGGCGACCCGCTGCTGCAGAAGATCGCCAACGAGACGCTGGCCGACATCCGCCGACGCACCGGCGCCGACGTGATCTACCTGCTGCAACCGGACGGCACCACCCAGGTCGCCTCCAACTGGGCCCAGGCGGACAGTTTCGTCCACCGCAACTTCGCCTTCCGCCCCTATTATCGCGAGGCCATGCAGGGCCGCCTGGCGCGCTTCTTCGGCCTGGGCACCACCTCGATCAAGCGCGGCTACTACTTCGCCAGTGCGGTGAAGGAAGGCTCGCGGATCATCGGCGTGCTGGTGGTGAAGGTCGATCTCGAACACATCGAACGGCTCTGGGGCAATTCCCCTGAGCAACTGCTGGTGATAGACAACTACGGCGTGGTGATCCTCTCCTCGCGCGAGGATTGGCGCTTCCATGCCAGTCGGCCGCTGAGCGCGGCGGAGCGCGACGAGATCCACGCCAACATCCCCTACCCGGTGCAGGACCCGAAGCCCCTGCGCCTGCAACAGAGCGCCTGGCTCAGCCAGAGCCGGACGCTGCCGGAAACCGGCTGGACGGTGAGCATCTACGCCCCCCGCACCCTCATCGAACGGCCGGTGCGCAGCGTCCTGCTGATCGGCGGCGCGACCCTGCTCGCCCTGCTCCTGCTGCTTACCCTGCTGACCCTCAGCCGCCGTCACTACCTGGACCGCATCGCTCTCGAGGCCGAGGCCAAGCGCCAGTTGGAAGAGCGCGTACTGGAACGCACCCGCGAGCTGGAGAGCGCCAACGCGCAGTTGCAGCAGGAAGTCCACGAACGCGAGCAGGCCCAGCGCGAGCTGATGCGCGCCCAGGACGAAGTGGTCCAGGCCGGCAAGCTCACGGCCCTCGGCACCATGTCGGCGAGCATCAGCCACGAACTCAACCAGCCACTGGCGGCGATCCGCAGCTACGCCGACAACGCCCGGGTGCTGCTCGACCACCAGCGCACCGAGGACGCCCGCGGCAATCTCGAGCAGATCAGCGACCTCACCACCCGCATGGCCTCGATCATCGCCCACCTCAAGGCCTATGCCCGCGGTGCGCGCCGGGCGCCGGAGAACGTGCAGTTGCAGCCGGCGATCGAGGACGCCCTGTCGATGCTCGCCAGTCGGCGGCGGGCGATGAACGTCGAACTGCTGCGCGACGTGCCGGACGCCCCGCTGTGGGTCCAGGCCGGCGAGACCCGCTTGCGGCAGATCCTCGGCAACCTGCTCACCAATGCCCTCGACGCGCTCGCCGAGAAAGCTCCGCCGCGGCGCCTGTGGGTGATCGCCAGCCAGGACCAGCACGGCGTGACCCTGACCCTGCGCGACAACGGCCCGGGGTTTTCCGAGGACGCCCTGGCCCACGCCCACGAACCCTTCTTCACCACCAAGACCACCGCCAAAGGGCTCGGCCTCGGCCTGGCCATCTGCGATAACCTATTGCGCGCCCTCGGCGGCCGCCTGGAAATGGGCAACCATCTCGAAGGCGGCGCCGTGGTGCGCCTGCACTTGCTGCCGGGAGTTCCCGGCGTCGCCGCCATGCCCCAGGAGGAAACCCGCGCATGAGTCCCTTCGCGCCATTCGATGCCCAGACCCAGGTCCTGCTGATCGACGACGATCCGCACCTGCGCCAGGCCCTGCGCCAGACGCTCGACCTCGCCGGGCTCAAGGTCGCGACCCTGGACGACGCGCGCCAGCTGGATACCGCGCAGTGCAAGGACTGGCCCGGGGTGGTGGTCAGCGACATCCGCATGCCCGGCATCGATGGCATGGAACTGCTCCGCCAATTGCACGAACAGGACGCCGACCTGCCGGTGATCCTGATCACCGGCCACGGCGACGTGCCGCTGGCGGTCCAGGCCATGCGCGGCGGCGCCTACGACTTCCTGGAAAAGCCCTTTCCCAGCGACGCCCTGCTCGACAGCGTGCGCCGCGCCCTGGAGGTGCGCCGGCTGGTCCTGGAGAACCGCACCCTGCGCCTGGCCCTGGCCGAACGCCACGAACTGCATGGGCGCCTGATCGGACGCTCGGCCGGCATGCAGCGCCTGCGCGAGCAGGTCGGCTCGCTGGCGGCGATCCAGGCCGACGTGCTGGTCCTTGGCGAAACCGGCGCCGGCAAGGAGGTGGTCGCGCGGGCCCTGCATGACCTGTCGAGCCGACGCGACGGACCGTTCGTCGCGATCAACGCCGGCGCTCTCGCCGAATCGGTGGTGGAAAGCGAACTGTTCGGCCACGAGGCCGGCGCCTTCACCGGCGCGCAGAAGCGCCGCATCGGCAAGTTCGAGTACGCCAATGGCGGCACCCTGTTCCTCGACGAGATCGAGAGCATGAGCCTGGACGTGCAGGTCAAGCTGTTGCGCCTGCTGCAGGAACGGGTAGTCGAGCGGCTCGGCTCCAACCAGCTGATCCCGCTGGATATCCGCATCATCGCGGCAACCAAGGAAGACCTGCGCCAGGCCGCCGACCAGGGCCGCTTCCGCGCCGACCTCTATTACCGCCTCAACGTCGCCAGCTTGCGCATCCCACCGCTGCGCGAGCGCGGCGAGGACATCCCGCTGCTGTTCCGCCATTTCGCCGAAGCCGGCGCCATGCGCCATGGCCTGACGCCACGCGAACTGGACGCCGGCCAGTCGGCGCGGCTGCTGGCCTACGACTGGCCGGGCAACGTGCGCGAATTGCAGAACGCCGCCGAGCGCTTCGCCCTGGGCCTCGGCCTGAGCCTGGACGATGGAGTCCTGCCCGACGCCGCCGACGAGCCGCACAACCTCAGCGCCAAGGTCGAGGCCTTCGAACGCTCGCTGATCGCCGCCGAGCTGGAACGCCCGCACAATTCGCTGCGCAGCGTCGCCGAGGCCCTCGGTATCCCGCGCAAGACCCTGCACGACAAGCTGCGCAAGCACGGCCTGCCGTTCAACACGCCTGGCGAGAATCCGCCAGATGATGGCGAATGAATGGCGGAATACCGCCAGCCGTTCGCCATTCGCGCCCGCAGCATCTCCCCTGCACGCCCTTGCCCGACTGGCACAGGGCTTGCTCACTGCTTCCCGAGCGTTCCAACAAGCAGAAGACCAGGCGCTTTTCCGATTCACGCAGCATCTGCCGCTGCGCTGCCTAGACTTCCCTTGTTCGGCCACGCCGAGAGGACATCTGTCCTCTTCATAAAAGACAGACAAGAACAAAGAGGAAGTCTCATGCTCAAGCACACCGCGAAGGCGCTCGTCTGCGCACTTTCCCTGACCGTCGCCGGAATCGTCCAGGCGGCCGACCCGATCGTCATCAAGTTCTCCCACGTCGTCGCCGAGCACACGCCCAAGGGCCAGGGCGCGCTGCTGTTCAAGAAACTGGTGGAGGAACGCCTGCCGGGCAAGGTCAAGGTGGAGGTCTACCCGAACTCGTCGCTGTTCGGCGACGGCAAGGAAATGGAGGCCCTGCTGCTGGGCGACGTGCAGATCATCGCGCCGTCGCTGGCCAAGTTCGAGCAGTACACCAAGAAACTGCAGATCTTCGACCTGCCGTTCCTGTTCGACAACATCCAGGCGGTCGACCGCTTCCAGCAGAGCCCGCAGGGCAAGGAGCTGCTGACCTCGATGCAGGACAAGGGCATCACCGGCCTCGGCTACTGGCACAACGGGATGAAGCAGTTGTCCGCCAACAAGCCCCTGCGCGAGCCGAAGGACGCCCGCGGCCTGAAGTTCCGCGTGCAGGCCTCCAAGGTGCTCGAGGAACAGTTCAAGGCGGTGCGCGCCAACCCGCGCAAGATGAGCTTCGCCGAGGTCTACCAGGGCCTGCAGACCGGCGTGGTCAACGGTACCGAGAACCCCTGGTCGAACATCTACTCGCAGAAGATGCACGAAGTGCAGAAGTACATCACCGAATCCGACCACGGCGTGCTGGACTACATGGTGATCACCAACACCAAGTTCTGGAACGGCCTGCCGGAAGACGTGCGCGGCGTTCTGGCCAAGACCATGGACGAGGTGACCGTGGAGGTGAACAAGCAGGCCGAGGCGCTCAACCAGGGCGACAAGCAGCGCATCGTCGAGGCCAAGACCAGCGAGATCATCGAACTCACTCCCGAACAGCGGGCCGAATGGCGCAAGGCCATGCAGCCGGTGTGGAAGAAGTTCGAAGGTGAGATCGGCGCCGACCTGATCAAGGCCGCCGAAGCCGCCAACCAGGCTCAATAAGAAGAAGAGGGAAAGCCCATGCACGCGCTCGCGCGCGTCTGGGCGCGCCTGGAGGAAGGCCTGATCGCCTTCCTCCTCGCCGCCATGACGCTGGTTACCTTCGTTTATGTAGTCCTCAATAACCTCTACACGCTGTTCTACGATCTCGCCGACCTCTGGGAGGGCGGCAACGAGACGCTGCTCGCCATCGGCGACGCCATCCTCAGCCTGGCCCAGGAGATGACCTGGAGCAACGCCCTGACCAAGGCCCTGTTCGCCTGGCTGATCTTCCTCGGCATCGCCTACGGCGTACGCACCGCCGGGCACCTCGGCGTGGACGTGCTGGTGAAGCTGGCTTCGCGGCCGGTACAGCGGGTCCTCGGCGTGATCGCCTGCCTGGCCTGCCTCGGCTACGCCGGCCTGCTCTGCGTGGCCAGCTACGACTGGGTGAAGACCCTGTTCATCGCCGGCATCGGCGCCGAGGACCTCGACCACTTCGGCATCCGCCAATGGCACATCGGCCTGATCGTGCCGGTCGGTTTCGCCCTGGTGTTCATCCGTTTCGCCGAGATCCTCGTGCGCATCCTGCGCAACCGTCAGACCGGCCTGGGCCTGGCCGACGAGGCCGCCGACGCGCTGAAGCTGACCGAGCACGAGGAGCCGAAAGCATGACCATCCTGTTCCTCTTCCTGCTGCTGTTCCTGCTGATGTTCATCGGCGTGCCGATCGCCGTCTCCCTGGGGCTCTCCGGTGCGCTGACGATCCTCCTGTTCAGCCCGGACTCGGTACGCTCGCTGGCGATCAAGCTGTTCGAGACCTCCGAGCACTACACCCTGCTGGCGATCCCGTTCTTCCTGCTCTCCGGCGCGTTCATGACCACCGGCGGGGTGGCGCGGCGCCTGATCGACTTCGCCAACGCCTGCGTCGGGCATATTCGCGGCGGCCTTGCGATCGCCGCGGTGCTCGCCTGCATGCTCTTCGCCGCGCTGTCCGGTTCCTCGCCGGCGACGGTGGCGGCGGTCGGCTCGATCGCCATCGCCGGCATGGTCCGTTCGGGCTACCCACAGGCGTTCGGCGCCGGGATCGTCTGCAACGCCGGCACCCTGGGCATCCTCATCCCACCGTCGATCGTCATGGTGGTCTATGCCGCGGCGACCGAAACCTCGGTCGGCAAGCTGTTCATGGCCGGCGTGGTCCCCGGACTATTGCTGGGCCTGATCCTGATGGTGGTGATCTACATCGTCGCCCGGGTCAAGAAGCTGCCGGCCATGCCGAGAGTCAGCCTTCGCGAATGGATCGCCAGCGCGCGCAAGGCGCTCTGGGGCCTGCTGCTGATGGTGATCATTCTCGGCGGCATCTATTCGGGCGCCTTCACCCCAACCGAGGCTGCCGCCGTCGCGGCCGTGTACTCGGCGTTCGTGGCGCTGTTCGTGTACAAGGACATGCGCCTGAAAGAGTGCCCGAAGGTGCTGCTGGAGTCTGGCAAGCTGACCATCATGCTGATGTTCATCATCGCCAACGCCA
>NZ_KV813325.1:0-9804 GCF_001813645.1 Pseudomonas sp. HMSC063H08 | reverse complement strand
TCATCGCCAACGCCATGCTCTTCGCCCATGTGCTGACCACCGAGCAGATTCCGCAGAGTATCGCCGCCTGGGTCACCGACCTCGGGCTGTCGCCGTGGATGTTCCTGCTGGTGGTGAACATCGTGCTGCTGATCGCCGGCAACTTCATGGAGCCCTCGGCGATCATCCTGATCCTGGCACCGATCTTCTTCCCCATCGCCATGGAGCTGGGTATCGATCCGATCCACCTCGGCATCATCATGGTGGTGAACATGGAGATCGGCCTGATCACCCCGCCGGTCGGCCTCAACCTGTTCGTCACCTCGGCGGTCACCGGCATGCCGCTGGGCGCGACCATCCGCGCGGCGCTGCCGTGGCTGATGATCCTGCTGGTGTTCCTGATCATCGTGACCTACATCCCGTCGGTATCCATGGCATTGCCGAACTGGCTGGGGATGAGCTGACGGAACGGTAACGACGGCGGAAAACCCCGCCCTGTGCTCGGGCCTTCGGCAAAAATCCGCTTATGCCGTGGGCCCGTGCCCCGCAGTTGACGGGCCGGGCCACCTGTCGATGGCTGGCACGCCGCTTGCTCAATCGCTCGCAGTGCCCCTGGCACCGGCTTTCGGTTCGCCCGGCGAACCGCGCCCTTCGGCCACGAACCGGATGGCGGCCCCTTCCCCTGTGCCGACGTGCGCCAGCACGCGCGGCGGGTGGGCGGCGATCCCGTCCCCCCAGCGGTCTTCATACCCTGAAGTCCAAATGAAGAAGCCCGGCGAACGCCGGGCTTCTTCATTTCTGTCCTTGTGCTTTTTCGTTCTTTGATGAGAGCGGAAAATTATTTTTACTTATAAATAAAAAAGCACCTACACCGAAATACTGAAACACTTCTCTGGCAAACCGTGGCGTTTTTTCGGCGGACCGCCAACAAGCTGGCGAGCCCCCCTCCAAAAGTCAGAATACCGTCTCGCGAAATTCATTGATCGGCATCAACGATCCGGCTTGATCCGCGGCTTATAGCCCGATTTCGAGCAATTTCAAGCTTTCCCCGTAGCGGATGGCAAGACTTCCCCTATCACATGAAAAAACCGCCCTATTCCGGGCAGGTCTTAGATTCCTCTTCTATCTTTGGCACTCGCGACTTACAGGAATGCGTCATCTAATTACTTTGAGTAGGAAGCTATTGACGTGGATCAGCATTCAACAATAGCCGCTGCCGCCTAATGGCTTCACTCTCAATTCCTATAGGGAGATTCCGAAAATGTCCCAAGAATCCAGCCAAAAACTCCGACTAGGAGCGCTAACGGCTCTGGTTGTCGGCTCGATGATCGGAGGGGGCATCTTCTCCCTTCCGCAAAACATGGCAGCCAGCGCCGGCGTCGGCGCCGTCCTGATCGGATGGGCGATCACCGCCGTCGGCATGCTCACCCTCGCTTTCGTCTTCCAGACCCTCGCCAACCGCAAGCCCGAACTCGACGGCGGCGTGTACGCCTACGCCAAGGCCGGCTTCGGCGACTACATGGGTTTCTCCTCGGCCTGGGGCTACTGGATCAGCGCCTGGCTGGGCAACGTCGGCTACTTCGTCCTGTTGTTCAGCACCCTCGGCTACTTCTTCCCGATCTTCGGCAAGGGCGACACCGTCGCCGCGATCGTCTGCGCCTCGGTCCTGCTCTGGGCCCTGCATTTCCTGGTGCTGCGCGGGATCAAGGAGGCGGCGTTCATCAACACCGTCACCACCGTGGCCAAGATCGTGCCGCTGTTCCTGTTCATCCTGATCTGCCTGTTCGCCTTCAAGCTGGACATCTTCACCGCCGACATCTGGGGCAAGAGCAACCCGGACCTGGGCAGCGTGATGAACCAGGTGCGCAACATGATGCTGGTCACCGTCTGGGTGTTCATCGGCATCGAGGGCGCGAGCATCTTCTCCTCCCGCGCGGAAAAACGTTCCGACGTCGGCAAGGCCACCGTGATCGGCTTCATCACCGTCCTGCTCCTGCTGGTGCTGGTCAACGTGCTGTCCATGGGCGTGATGACCCAGCCGGAACTGGCCAAGCTGCAGAACCCGTCGATGGCGCTGGTACTCGAGCATGTGGTCGGCCACTGGGGCGCCGTGCTGATCAGCGTCGGCCTGCTGATCTCGCTGCTGGGCGCGCTGCTCTCCTGGGTGCTGCTGTGCGCCGAGATCATGTTCGCCGCGGCCAAGGACCACACCATGCCGGAGTTCCTGCGCCGCGAGAACGCCAACCAGGTGCCGGCCAACGCCCTGTGGCTGACCAACATCTGCGTACAGGTGTTCCTGGTGGTGGTGTTCTTCACCTCGGGCGACCCGGACGGCATGGACCCGTACACCAAGATGCTGCTCCTGGCCACCTCGATGATCCTGATCCCGTACTTCTGGTCCGCCGCCTATGGCCTGCTGCTGACCCTGAAGGGCGAGACCTACGAGAACGATGCCCGCGAACGCAGCAAGGACCTGGTCATCGCCGGCATCGCCGTGGTCTACGCGGTCTGGCTGCTCTACGCCGGTGGCCTGAAGTACCTGCTGCTGTCCGCCCTGCTGTATGCGCCCGGCGCGATCCTCTTCGCCAAGGCCAAGCACGAGGTCGGCCAGCCGATCTTCACCGGAATCGAAAAACTGATCTTCGCCGCAGTCGTCATTGGCGCCCTGGTGGCTGCCTACGGCCTCTACGACGGTTTCCTCACCCTCTGATTACTCCACTGGAGACGTGAAATGAGCACGGAAAAAACCAAACTTGGCGTCCACTCCGAAGCCGGCAAACTGCGCAAAGTGATGGTCTGCTCGCCCGGACTCGCCCACCAGCGCCTGACCCCGAGCAACTGCGACGAGTTGCTGTTCGACGACGTGATCTGGGTGAACCAGGCCAAGCGCGACCACTTCGACTTCGTCACCAAGATGCGCGAGCGCGGCATCGACGTCCTCGAGATGCACAACCTGCTGACCGAGACCATCCAGAACCCGGAAGCGCTGAAGTGGATCCTCGATCGCAAGATCACCGCCGACAGCGTCGGCCTGGGCCTGACCAGCGAGCTGCGCTCCTGGCTGGAGAGCCTGGAGCCGCGCAAGCTGGCCGAGTACCTGATCGGCGGCGTCGCCGCTGACGACCTGCCCGCCAGCGAAGGCGCCAACATCCTCAAGATGTACCGCGAGTACCTGGGCCATTCCAGCTTCCTGCTGCCGCCGTTGCCGAACACCCAGTTCACCCGCGACACCACTTGCTGGATCTACGGCGGCGTGACCCTGAACCCGATGTACTGGCCGGCGCGACGACAGGAAACCCTGCTGACCACCGCCATCTACAAGTTCCACCCCGAGTTCGCCAACGCCGAGTTCGAGATCTGGTACGGCGACCCGGACAAGGACCACGGCTCCTCGACCCTGGAAGGCGGCGACGTGATGCCGATCGGCAACGGCGTGGTCCTGATCGGCATGGGCGAGCGCTCCTCGCGCCAGGCCATCGGTCAGGTCGCCCAGTCGCTGTTCGCCAAGGGCGCCGCCGAGCGGGTGATCGTCGCCGGCCTGCCGAAGTCCCGCGCCGCGATGCACCTGGACACCGTGTTCAGCTTCTGCGACCGCGACCTGGTCACGGTCTTCCCGGAAGTGGTCAAGGAAATCGTGCCCTTCAGCCTGCGCCCCGATCCGAGCAGCCCCTACGGCATGAGCATCCGTCGCGAGGAGAAAACCTTCCTCGAAGTGGTCGCCGAATCCCTCGGCCTGAAGAAGCTGCGCGTAGTCGAGACCGGCGGCAACAGCTTCGCCGCCGAGCGCGAGCAATGGGACGACGGTAACAACGTGGTCTGCCTGGAGCCGGGCGTGGTGGTCGGCTACGACCGCAACACCTACACCAACACCCTGCTGCGCAAGGCCGGCGTCGAGGTCATCACCATCAGCGCCAGCGAACTGGGTCGCGGTCGCGGCGGCGGCCACTGCATGACCTGCCCGATCATCCGCGACCCGATCGAGTACTGACAGACAACCCGCTCTCGAGCTGAACGGCGGCGTCCCCAGGAGGGGCGCCGCCCACCGACTTCCCACAAGGAGATCAATCATGGCTTTCAACATGCACAACCGTAACCTGCTCAGCCTGATGCACCACAGCACCCGCGAGCTGCGTTACCTGCTCGACCTGTCCCGCGACCTCAAGCGCGCCAAGTACACCGGCACCGAGCAGCAGCACCTGAAGCGCAAGAACATTGCCCTGATCTTCGAGAAAACCTCCACTCGCACCCGCTGCGCCTTCGAGGTGGCCGCCTACGACCAGGGCGCCAACGTCACCTACATCGACCCGAACTCCTCGCAGATCGGCCACAAGGAGAGCATGAAGGACACCGCGCGGGTTCTCGGCCGGATGTACGACGCCATCGAGTACCGCGGCTTCAAGCAGGAAATCGTCGAGGAACTCGCGAAGTTCGCCGGCGTTCCGGTGTTCAACGGCCTGACCGACGAATACCACCCGACCCAGATGCTCGCCGACGTGCTGACCATGCGCGAGCACAGCGACAAGCCGCTGCACGACATCAGCTACGCCTACCTGGGCGACGCGCGCAACAACATGGGTAACTCCCTGCTGCTGATCGGCGCCAAGCTCGGCATGGACGTACGCATCGCCGCGCCGAAGGCGCTCTGGCCGCACGACGAGTTCGTCGCCCAGTGCAAGAAGTTCGCCGAGGAAAGCGGCGCCAAGCTGACCCTCACCGAGGATCCGAAGGAAGCCGTGAAGGGCGTGGACTTCGTCCACACCGACGTCTGGGTGTCGATGGGCGAGCCGGTGGAAGCCTGGGGCGAGCGGATCAAGGAACTGCTGCCCTACCAGGTCAACATGGAGATCATGAAGGCCACCGGCAACCCGCGGGCCAAGTTCATGCACTGCCTGCCGGCGTTCCACAACAGCGAGACCAAGGTCGGCAAGCAGATCGCCGAGCAGTATCCGAACCTGGCCAACGGCATCGAGGTGACCGAGGACGTCTTCGAGTCGCCCTACAACATCGCCTTCGAGCAGGCCGAGAACCGCATGCACACCATCAAGGCGATCCTCGTCTCGACCCTCGCCGACATCTGACCGCGCTCCTGCGCCCCGGCCCACGCGGCCGGGCGCAGCCGCCTTCCGGAGGTAACCGATATGCGTATCGTCGTCGCATTGGGCGGTAATGCCCTGCTACGCCGTGGCGAACCCATGACCGCGGACAACCAGCGGGAAAACGTGCGGATCGCCGCCGAACAGATCGCCAAGGTGGCGCCCGGCAACGAGCTGGTGATCGCCCACGGCAACGGCCCCCAGGTCGGCCTGCTGGCCCTCCAGGGGGCCGCCTACGACCAGGTCTCGCCCTACCCGCTGGACGTCCTCGGCGCGGAAACCGAGGGCATGATCGGCTACATGATCGAACAGGAGATGGGCAACCTGCTGCCGTTCGAAGTGCCGTTCGCCACCATCCTCACCCAGGTCGAGGTGGACGGTAAGGATCCGGCGTTCCAGAACCCGACCAAGCCGATCGGCCCGGTCTACTCCAGGGAAGAAGCCGAGCGCCTGGCCGCCGAGAAGGGCTGGAGCATCGCCCCGGACGGCGACAAGTTCCGCCGCGTGGTGCCCAGCCCGCGGCCGAAGCGGATCTTCGAGATCCGCCCGGTGAAGTGGCTGCTGGAGAAAGGCACCATCGTCATCTGCGCTGGCGGCGGCGGTATCCCGACCATGTACGACGAGGCCGGGAAGAAGCTCAGCGGCGTCGAGGCGGTGATCGACAAGGACCTCTGCTCCTCGCTGCTGGCCCAGGAGCTGGTGGCCGACATCCTGATCATCGCCACCGACGTCGACGCGGCCTACGTCGACTGGGGCAAGCCGACCCAGAAGGCCATCGCCCAGGCCCACCCGGACGAACTGGAGCGCCTCGGCTTCGCCGCCGGCTCCATGGGACCGAAGGTCCAGGCCGCCATCGAGTTCGCCCGCGCCACCGGCAAGGACGCGGTGATCGGTTCGCTCGCGGACATCGTCGCGATCACCGAGGGCAAGGCGGGAACGCGGGTCAGCACGCGCAAGGCGGGCATCGAGTACCGCTGATACACCACCCCCAGGGCCGCTTCGCGGCCCTTCTTCATTCTCCTCCGCCGGCATCGGGCGAAGGGCGGATAGCGCCACGCGTCATCCGCCGCCTCCGCGGACGCCCCGGCGCCGCGCCTCTGCGCGCGGACTTTCAAGCAAGTCCCGCAACACTCGCCCACGCACCACCTCTGCCAACAGCCCGGCCATGGGCGTCAATCCCCCCACGGCAGACCGCCAGCACTTGTGGAAAGCCCACGCAACGCGGTATTCAGTAGGAAAATACGTGACTCGATAGTCATGATTCACGTCAGCATAGTCACCCTGATCATTTCAACGGCCACTGGCTCGTGCCCGGGTCCGTGAAGCTCGCCTCGCCGACGGGAAAGGCCGCCATCGCCGCCACGCGCTTCCCGCTCCGGACCAGGCAGCAGCCCGGCACGCGAACGACTATTCGAAGGAGTTTCTGAGTGATGTCTCGACTACCGGTCATTGTTGGTTTCGGTGGCTACAACGCAGCAGGCCGTAGTTCCTTCCACCACGGCTTCCGTCGCATGGTCATCGAATCGATGGACCCGCAGGCGCGCCAGGAAACCCTAGCCGGCCTGGCGGTCATGATGAAACTGGTCAAGGCCGAAGGCGGCCGCTACCTGGCCGAAGACGGCACGCCGATGTCCCCGGAGGACATCGAGCGGCGCTACGCCGAACGCATCTTCGCCTCTACCCTGGTGCGACGCATCGAACCGCAGTACCTCGACCCGGATGCAGTCCACTGGCACAAGGTCCTCGAGCTGTCCCCTGCCGAAGGCCAGGCGCTGACCTTCAAGGCCTCGCCCAAGCAATTGCCCGAGCCGCTGCCGGCCAACTGGTCGATCGCTCCCGCGGAGGATGGCGAGGTACTGGTGAGCATCCACGAGCGCTGCGAGTTCAAGGTCGACAGCTACCGTGCGCTGACGGTGAAGTCCGCCGGCCAGTTGCCCACCGGTTTCGAACCGGGCGAGCTGTACAACTCGCGCTTCCACCCGCGCGGCCTGCAGATGTCGGTGGTCGCCGCGACCGACGCGATCCGCTCCACCGGCATCGACTGGAAGACCATCGTCGACAACGTCCAGCCCGACGAGATCGCGGTATTCTCCGGCAGCATCATGAGCCAGCTCGACGACAACGGTTTCGGCGGCCTGATGCAATCCCGCCTGAAGGGCCACCGGGTCTCGGCCAAGCAACTGCCGCTGGGCTTCAACAGCATGCCCACCGATTTCATCAATGCCTACGTGCTCGGCAGCGTCGGCATGACCGGCAGCATCACAGGCGCCTGCGCCACCTTCCTCTACAACTTGCAGAAGGGTATCGACGTCATCACCAGCGGCCAGGCCCGGGTGGTCATCGTCGGCAACAGCGAGGCGCCGATCCTGCCGGAGTGCATCGAGGGCTACAGTGCCATGGGCGCACTGGCCACCGAAGAAGGCCTGCGCCTGATCGAAGGCCGCGAGGACGTGGACTTCCGCCGCGCCAGCCGGCCGTTCGGCGAGAACTGCGGCTTCACCCTGGCCGAGTCCAGCCAATACGTAGTGCTGATGGACGACGAACTGGCCCTGCGCCTGGGCGCGGATATCCACGGCGCGGTAACCGACGTGTTCATCAACGCCGACGGTTTCAAGAAGTCCATCTCCGCCCCCGGCCCGGGCAACTACCTGACGGTAGCCAAGGCGGTGGCCAGCGCGGTGCAGATCGTCGGCCTGGACACCGTGCGCCACGCCAGCTTCGTCCACGCCCACGGCTCCAGCACGCCGGCCAACCGGGTCACCGAATCGGAAATCCTCGACCGCGTGGCCAGCGCCTTCGGCATCGACGGCTGGCCGGTCACCGCGGTGAAGGCCTACGTCGGCCACTCCCTGGCCACCGCCAGCGCCGATCAACTGATTTCCGCCCTGGGCACGTTCAAGTACGGCATCCTCCCTGGGATCAAGACCATCGACAAGGTCGCCGACGACGTCCACCAGCAGCGCCTGAGCATCTCCAATCGCGACATGCGCCAGGACAAGCCGCTGGAGGTGTGCTTCATCAACTCCAAGGGCTTCGGCGGCAACAACGCCAGCGGCGTGGTGCTGTCGCCGCGAATCGCCGAGAAGATGCTGCGCAAGCGCCATGGCCAAGCGGCCTTCGCCGCCTACGTCGAGAAGCGCGAGCAGACCCGCGCCGCCGCCCGCGCCTACGACCAGCGCGCGCTGCAGGGCGACCTGGAGATCATCTACAACTTCGGCCAGGACCTGATCGACGAACACGCCATCGAGGTCAGCGCCGAACAGGTGACGGTGCCCGGCTTCAGCCAGCCGCTGATATACAAGAAGGACGCGCGTTTCAGCGACATGCTCGACTGAGCGCCGCCACAACGGAAAAGGCCCGGCTAGACCGGGCCTTTTCGTTTCAGTGCAGCGCGCGCGCCAGTTGGATCAGCTCGCTGCGCCACTCGGCGAGCCTATCTGGATGCGCTGGATCAGGTGATGGCCAGTTCCAGCGTTTCACCGACAGCCGCTGGAAGTTCACGGGTACGATGCCGATCTGGACTTCCAGCGTCCCATGGATGAACAAACAGCGACGAGGTTCCTGACGGAGCTGAAAAAGCACGGATCGGCCAATTTTGACATCAAGTTCCACGGTGAAGCTCCCATTGAGTTATCAGGCACTGGATATCCGTTCTGATAGCCCCTCGAAACACCTATTTATTGACAGGTATTTTCTCATCGCTGGAGGAAATTACATAGTAAAAAAATACGAACCCCAGCCATAGGGGAAGCATTGCCTCACAATCCCCACTGAAAAAAGAGCAGGCAAACCCTACCAGCCAAACCGCAAGAAGAATTCCACTCAACACCTGTGTGGTCTTACTGCGAAATATCAGTCCTCCAGAGGTACTACGCCAACCTAGAATCAGCAACGGCAGGAGCATAAAACAGACGGTAAAGGCGACCGCGCAAGAGATAAACCAGGAAACTACTATATTGTCCCTCCACGTTGGATACAGCATTCTATCCAGACTCAAAGAGGTTGCTAAAACTTCTGAAAGCACAATGGAAACTGGAGTCGCCAAATAGAGAAAAACCAAAAGCACACGACTTCTCCTCACGACTACCGGAGATGGCAGGAAGAATATAGCGAGCGCCAAAATAAGCGCACAAATCGAATACCGCTCCAGATAGATCTTATCGGTAAGCTGCCGGAGCAACTCGCCTTGAAATTTCTCTTCAGCGGTCAGTCTTGAAGCATAGTCATTCATATTCTCAGGATAGATATCTGCCAACACCTCATAACTTTTTAAAACATCCATGCCCAACGAAGCTGAGAATAGATAAATCGATACGCTCGCCATCACAGCCGCAGCTAAAACACGAAAACGATAGATCGATGGATATATTGGCATAGTGCCCTCCCGCAAACGCGAGAACTCTACGCTCTACATGCTCTCCCCGTGTGCGATTACGATGGAGTTTTCATGGAGCCCATGATCCTCCCCAGGCTTCGGAAAAAATCACACAGGAACTTACTCAGGCGCCACCCCTATCGGCACCGGCCGACAGCTCAACGAAAAGCCCCGCTCATGCGGTCATGCCGTTCACCAAAGTGAATATTTGGTGAGCCACTGCCGAATCCCGCTGTCAGTCATCTGCTGCGGGCTATTTGCATGTTTTCTGTCAGCCCGAGCGGGCAAAACATCGTAATCTCCCATAGAGACCAGAAAACAGATCAGAAAAACGCCGCGCCCCAATTGGGGCGCGGC
>NZ_KV813324.1:0-917 GCF_001813645.1 Pseudomonas sp. HMSC063H08 | reverse complement strand
TGGTATTCGAAGGTCTGCTTCATGACGTGCTCCTGGAGCGGTTCGGGTCGAACCGCACGGTTTCAAGAGCAGGAGGAGGGCCTCAACCGAAAATACTAGGCCTAGCACCAGTGAATTTCTGGTGGTTGGCGGGTTTAGAGACACGTATGGACGTCTGGGTGTATATTTCATATATATTTCTAAGGGAGACGGCTGATGCTTAGAAACATCTCTATTGGAGTTTTGCTAGCCATGGCTGCTATGTTGGACAGTTATGGGGTGGCTGCCGCTACATTACGATGCGGGTCGGCAATTGTTAGTGAGGGTGACTTGATTGATGATGTGCTTAGGAAGTGCGGCAACCCTGATAGCCGTAAAGTTGAAGGGCCCGCAGTGGATGGTAGTGGCTATATAGTGCGGGGGGCTGCTACTGTCGAAAACTGGGTATACGGACCAAGGAATGGTTGGTACCAGAAGCTTAGGTTTGTCGATGGAAGGCTAGTTCAGATAAAAGGCAGTATGGACTAGGGTATAGCCGTGGATGGTGTGTTTTTCATCCACGGCTATAAGTCTCATCCGGCAGATGATATAAGGGTAAGGATATTTGCGATTGGTAGGCCTTGTGCGTCGGAAATAAACACGGTTGTACTGGCGCCTGCACGAGAAACTATCTGTTGTAGGTTGTTCGGATTAGACATGCCGCCGTTGTAATTGGCTTGGAATTGCTTGCTGGAACTTGCTATGTCTAGAAGTTCAAGTAGAGTGCTTTGGTTGGCGGATTGTGCGGAGTTCATGCTGATTGATGTGTTTGATCCTGCCGCTCGGAGCGCCTGCTGGATGTTGTTTGAAGTGAGTTGGGCACCATTAAAGTTGGCGCTGAATTTTTTAGTGTTGCCCGCGATGTTGATGGCCTGTAAAAGGGTGGATATATTCGCCGC
>NZ_KV813323.1:0-211 GCF_001813645.1 Pseudomonas sp. HMSC063H08 | reverse complement strand
TCCTCGGCCTTGAACTCGCTGTAGCTGTTCGCCTCCACGGTGTCGTGGCGTTCGTGGCCGACGCGGATCTTCTGGTCGTGCTCGATGTTCTCGTCCCAGTCGCGCTGGGCATGGACGAAGATCTGTTCCTGGCCCTTGCGATCCTCGATGCGCAGCTCGTTGTAGCCGCCGCCGCCAGGGCTGCTGAGGCTCTTGAAGACGCTGCGGGTCT
>NZ_KV813322.1:0-1264 GCF_001813645.1 Pseudomonas sp. HMSC063H08 | reverse complement strand
AGCAGGCGCTCATGCTGTTCTGCTGCCGCATCAAGATCGATTGGGCTGAGGCTCTCTGCGAGGGGCCTCACGTACTGGCACACCGGGCCGTTCTCGGTATCGTGGATAGACAGCACGAACCAACCGGAGCCTTCGGGCCGCGTTGGGATCCACTCGCTGTATCGTTGGTCCGAACGGGCAGAGTCGTAGAGGCGAGGCGCATCCGACTCCATGAAGACGGTCTGCAACTCAAGGCCAAGCCGGCGCAGCGTTTCCTGCGCTTCGTTGGAAGAGCAGTTGTCGGCCAGGTCCGGATAGTTCGGATGGGTCCAGAAGCCGAACTGATCGCGCTCGACCAGGTGGGCCTGAATCATAGGTTTCATGCCAGGCCTCCCACGCTCATGCCGAGCACCGCACTTGCCTCGGCGGCCAGTTGCTGGCCTTCAGTGCTTGATGAGCTGCCGACGAAGAGCATCAGCCGTTCGATGACCCTCACAGTGTCCTGCGAGGGTTGGGCGAACTCGGCCAGGTGATCGATGGTAGTAGCTATGTTCCAGATCGCCCTGTTCATGTCCCGCTGGATCACTTGGATCGAACTGGCATTGGCCGCGATGGCCAGTTGCGATTTCGTCTGCAACAGTAGGTCGTGGGCGATTTGGAGCAGGGCGTTCTGCAGGGGCTGTCCACAGGCACGCTGCTGAGCGCGAACCGGAGCGACCAGGCCCTGCAACATCGCAGCACCTTCAGCCTCGATTTGCAGATTCTCGGAAGCACCTGCGGCAGCGCCTGCTTTGGCCATGTAGCCTTGCACGTAGGCGTCGAACTGGGTCTCGGCGATCAGGCTCAGGATGAGGTTGTTGCGGTTCTGGAGGTTCATATGAGGCCCTCCGGAGCCGATTGCAGAGCGTCTGTCCAGAGCTGAAGGGTTTCCTGCTCCTCGCTGGTCAGAGCGATCTGTGCGATGCAGTCAGCGACCTTCTGCTTGATGACGCGCAGGCGCTCCTCGACTTCACTGCCATCGTCGTAGGCGATTTCGTCGGTCAGGCTTTGAATGAATTCACTGCGCAGACATCCTACCCAACTGGCGAAATACTCGGCCTCACTGCGCCAACCGATGTCCCTCTTGGGGCGCTCCAGCCAACCTTTCAGTCTTGAGTGGAGTTCTCGGGTGGAGTACAGGGGATCGAACACCTTGGCCCGGTTGTAGATCAGCGCGATCTGCAGTATTTCCAGCCGCTCTTCGAGCGTGTTTGCCGGAAGCGGGTAGTTCGAGGCGACCAGTTGC
>NZ_KV813321.1:0-678 GCF_001813645.1 Pseudomonas sp. HMSC063H08 | reverse complement strand
ATTATTTGCTTTGAGCGTTTCAGAGTGGGCGCAGTCGCCGAAATTAGAGTAGTAAAAATAAATCTTTCCCCTTTTCTCTTAATCTCGGCGTTGGTATAACTGATCAGGCAACCAATGTATTTATTATCAAGGGCACAAAGAGTCCAAGTATTGTCCCTACAAATCCAAACTGGAGCCCCAAATGAGTAGCCAGCCAACGTTGGAAGAATGGAATTTTCAAGTGTTAATGCTAATTCAAGCGTTGGTAGGTGCGATATCTGCCAATTTTAGAATGATTGCATTGTTATGGGATGGCGATGAGTGGGTATTGAGATTTTATCTTGAAGAGAGCAACGAAGAGGACGTTGAGGAGATTGAGGATGTTGTTTGCCAATATACGGCATATCAGGGCTCTAGTTTGAGATGCAGGTCTGAGTTGATCGTGGGGCGTGAACGCCTTCCGGGGCTTTCGGAGGTGGGTAGGGTTGTATACCGTCGCAGAGAGTCTTTTGATATTTAGTTGGGGCAAAAGGTAGCTCCGGCGCAGAAAGTGCTATCAATCAAGGCAGGCTTAATTCTCAGCTCCTGTCTGAGGAGGTTGCGAATGGCCACGCGTTCCAGAAACATGTAGTCGAACGGCAAGAGTTTGTTGATCTTAAGAATAAAGGGGACAGATTTATTTTCTCTACTCTAATTTTC
>NZ_KV813320.1:0-18405 GCF_001813645.1 Pseudomonas sp. HMSC063H08 | reverse complement strand
ACCAGGGGTTTTGCTTTTGCGCGCGGAAAAGTCTGCGAAAATCCGGGGAAAAGGCAGCTATACGGCAGGGCTTTTCGTAGGCAAAGCGCAAGTGCCTCTATATGATGCGTGCCTGGCTAGTGTGGGGCGTCTATGCAGACCTTGCTGAAACTACTTCAAGACGGGCGATTCCACTCCGGTGAGGAGTTGGGGGCGGTACTGGGCATCAGTCGCAGTGCAGTCTGGAAACGCTTGCAGCACCTGGAGGCTGAACATGGCCTGCAGTTCCACAAGGTGCGTGGCCGGGGTTACCGCCTGGCGAGTCCCCTCAGTCTCCTGGATCCGCGGAAGATCGACAGCCTCTGGCCTGTCGAGATCATGCCCACCGTCGATTCAACCAATAGCGAGGCCATGCGCAGGCTCGCGGCTGGAGCCTCGACGCCTTTCGTTATCGTCGCCGAGCAGCAGACTGCCGGGCGTGGACGTCGCGGCCGAGCCTGGGTCAGTCCCTATGGAGAGAACCTCTATTATTCTCTGGCCATTACTGTCAGGGGGGGCGCTCGGGAGCTCGAAGGGTTGAGCTTGGTTGTCGGTCTCGCGGTGCTCCGGGCCCTGGAGTCCTTGGACGTCCGGGACGCCGGGTTGAAGTGGCCGAACGACGTTCTGCAGGGAGGCAAGAAGATCGCCGGAATTCTCCTGGAGCTGAGTGGCGACCCCGCGGATCTGTGTCATGTCGTTATCGGCATAGGGATCAACGTCAACATGAAGACCGCCACTGATATCGGCCAGCCTTGGACCTCCCTGCGCGAAGCGCTGGGGGAACTGGTGGATCGTTCGCGGCTGCTTTCTGCTCTCAATCGGCAGTTGGCCGATTATCTCGATAGGCATTCGCGCGAAGGCTTTGCTGCAAGTCGCGAGGAGTGGGAGTCCTGCAATCTCTGGCAGGGTGCCCAGGTCATTCTCTCGACTGCCCTGAGTTCCATCGAGGGTCGTGTGCTGGGTGTCGATAGCCGAGGAGCGCTGCGTCTCGAGGTGGATGGCGTGGAGCAGGGGTTCAGTGGAGGGGAGCTTAGTTTGAGGTTGCGTCAATGATTCTTGAGCTCGACTGTGGAAACTCGCTGATCAAGTGGCGGGTCATCGAGGGGGCGGCACGGTCGGTCGCCGGTGGCCTTGCGGAGTCCGATGATGCCCTGGTCGAACAGTTAACGTCGCAGCAAGCGCTGCCAGTGCGAGCCTGTCGCCTGGTGAGCGTTCGCAGCGAGCAGGAAACCTCGCAACTGGTCGCACGGTTGGAGCAGCTGTTCCCGGTCTCGGCGCTGGTTGCATCATCCGGCAAGCAGTTGGCGGGTGTGCGCAACGGCTATCTCGATTACCAGCGCCTGGGGCTCGACCGCTGGCTGGCCCTCGTCGCGGCTCATCACCTGGCTAAGAAGGCCTGCCTGGTCATTGATCTGGGGACCGCGGTCACCTCTGACCTGGTCGCGGCGGATGGAGTGCATCTGGGGGGCTACATATGCCCGGGCATGACCCTGATGAGAAGCCAGTTGCGCACCCATACCCGACGTATCCGCTACGACGATGCAGAGGCCCGGCGGGCGCTTGCCAGTCTCCAGCCAGGGCAGGCCACGGCCGAGGCGGTTGAGCGGGGTTGTCTGCTCATGCTCAGGGGGTTCGTTCGTGAGCAGCACGCCATGGCGTGCGAGCTGCTCGGTCCGGATTGTGAAATATTCCTGACGGGTGGGGATGCCGAACTGGTTCGCGACGAACTGGCTGGCGCCCGGATCATGCCGGACCTGGTTTTCGTAGGGCTGGCACTGGCTTGCCCGATTGAGTGAGAGGATCTATGCGCTGGTTCTTCCTGTTTCTCCTGGCCCTGAACGTCTTCTACTACGTCTGGCACCAGCAGCAATCCCCGCTACGGGCCAAGGAAATCGCACCGCTGGAACTCTATAAGGATGGGCAGAAGAACATTCTGCTGTTGGCCGAGAGCAACCTTGCTTCCAGGGCGCGCTCGGGATCGCAGGTGCCGGCGCCGAGTGTGCCTCCGGCTGCCGAAGAGTCGATCGCATCGGAGTCGGCCTGTCTCTATCTTGGCGGAGGCGGTGAGGAGGCGGATGCCCGAAGGTTGCAGCAGCGCCTGCTGGGCCTGGATATCGAGGCGGAGGTCGAGGCTCGTGGGGAGATGAGCGTCGATTACTGGGTCTATCTTCCTCCGCTAGCCTCGCGGGAGGCTGCGCTTCGTCAGTTGAAGGAGCTTCAGGCGCGCAATATCGACAGCTACCTGATTGGCGAGGGAGTGCTGGCCAATGGCATTTCTTTGGGGATGTTTTCCGCGCGGGATTCGGCTGAAAGTGCGCAGGTGCGTCTCAAGACGGCAGGTTACGAGGCGGAGCTGAAGGAATTGCCCCGCGGGCAGCGTGATTTCTGGGTAAGGGTGGCCCCCGGCAGCCGGCGCCTGGTGGATGAGCAACTGCTCCAGGAGCTGGCTCGGGACTTCAAGGGATTGCAGCATCAAATAATGTCGTGCAAAGGTGTTGCATCCCCCTGATGGTTTGCATAGAATGGCGCCCGCTTCGCAGGGGGAAGGCTGAAAGACTCCTACCATGAAGTTGCTGTTGAAACCTAAGTTCAGGTTTTTTAAGAGAAAACTCTTGACAGCAAGGTGGCAGACGTAGAGAATGCCGCCCACCAGTTTGGAGGGATTCCCGAGTGGCCAAAGGGATCAGACTGTAAATCTGACGTCATAGACTTCGAAGGTTCGAATCCTTCTCCCTCCACCAGTTTAAAAGCGTGAGCTTCGGGCTCCGCGGGTATAGTTCAGTGGTAGAACCTCAGCCTTCCAAGCTGATGATGCGGGTTCGATTCCCGCTACCCGCTCCAGTCAAGTTGCTTGTGTTTCGCTCATGTAGCTCAGTTGGTAGAGCACACCCTTGGTAAGGGTGAGGTCAGCGGTTCAAATCCGCTCATGAGCTCCATTTATCCAAGGGCAGATATGAAAATATCTGCCCTTGTTCTAATGGTAGCGTGATCCGCTCAATTCCTTGAAGGGGATGGTCTCCATGGCTAAAGAAAAATTTGAACGGAACAAGCCGCACGTCAACGTCGGCACCATCGGTCACGTTGACCATGGCAAGACCACTCTGACCGCTGCACTGACCAAGGTCTGCTCCGACACCTGGGGTGGTTCCGCTCGTGCTTTCGATCAGATCGACAACGCGCCGGAAGAAAAGGCCCGCGGTATCACCATCAACACCTCGCACGTTGAATACGATTCCGCTGTTCGTCACTACGCTCACGTTGACTGCCCCGGTCACGCCGACTACGTGAAGAACATGATCACCGGTGCTGCCCAGATGGACGGCGCGATCCTGGTTTGCTCGGCTGCCGACGGCCCCATGCCGCAGACCCGCGAGCACATCCTGCTGTCCCGCCAGGTAGGCGTTCCCTACATCGTCGTGTTCCTGAACAAGGCCGACATGGTCGACGACGCCGAGCTGCTGGAACTGGTCGAGATGGAAGTTCGCGATCTGCTGAACACCTACGACTTCCCGGGCGACGACACTCCGATCATCATCGGTTCCGCGCTGATGGCGCTGGAAGGCAAGGATGACAACGGCATCGGCGTAAGCGCCGTGCAGAAGCTGGTAGAGACCCTGGACTCCTACATTCCGGAGCCGGTTCGTGCCATCGACCAGCCGTTCCTGATGCCGATCGAAGACGTGTTCTCGATCTCCGGCCGCGGTACCGTGGTAACCGGTCGTGTAGAGCGCGGCATCATCAAGGTCCAGGAAGAAGTGGAAATCGTCGGCATCAAGGCGACCACCAAGACCACCTGCACCGGCGTTGAAATGTTCCGCAAGCTGCTCGACGAAGGTCGTGCTGGTGAGAACGTTGGTATCCTGCTGCGTGGCACCAAGCGTGAAGACGTAGAGCGTGGCCAGGTACTGGCCAAGCCGGGCACCATCAAGCCGCACACCAAGTTCGAGTGCGAAGTGTACGTGCTGTCCAAGGAAGAAGGTGGTCGTCACACTCCGTTCTTCAAGGGCTACCGTCCGCAGTTCTACTTCCGTACCACCGACGTGACCGGTAACTGCGAACTGCCGGAAGGCGTAGAGATGGTAATGCCGGGCGACAACATCAAGATGGTTGTCACCCTGATCGCTCCGATCGCCATGGAAGATGGCCTGCGCTTCGCGATCCGCGAAGGCGGCCGTACCGTTGGCGCCGGCGTGGTTGCCAAGATCATCGAGTAATCGCTGATCCTGCCATCAGAAAAGGGGCCCTTCGGGGCCCCTTTTTTCGTTCGTTGGTTAAATATTGACACCCTGTGGGGGCATCCGTACAATTGCGCCTCCTTTTAACGGGCGTAGTCCGTCCGTTGGGAATGGTAAATTGGAGTCTGAGGTCAAATGCAAAACCAACAAATCCGGATTCGGTTGAAGGCTTTTGACCATCGCCTGATCGATCAATCAACCCAGGAAATCGTGGAAACCGCGAAACGTACTGGTGCTCAGGTGCGTGGTCCAATCCCTCTGCCGACCCGCAAGGAACGTTTCACCGTGCTGATCTCTCCGCACGTCAACAAAGATGCGCGTGATCAGTACGAAATTCGTACACATAAGCGTGTACTGGACATCGTCCAGCCGACGGATAAAACCGTCGATGCGCTGATGAAGCTCGATCTTGCTGCAGGCGTTGAAGTACAGATCAGCCTCGGCTAATGCCTTCGGCATTGGTCGTGTAACGCTCTGAAATGGGCGGCCATAGCGGGTGAAAGCCCCGTACACTCAAGAGGTTTACAACATGACAATTGGTGTTGTCGGTCGTAAATGCGGCATGACCCGCATTTTCACCGAGGAAGGTGTCTCTATTCCGGTTACGGTCATCGAGGTCGAGCCGAATCGCGTCACCCAGTTCAAGACTGAAGAAACCGATGGCTACCGTGCAGTGCAAGTCACCGCCGGCGAGCGTCGTGCTTCTCGCGTTACCAAAGCGCAAGCTGGTCACTTTGCCAAGGCGAATGTCGCCGCCGGTCGCGGCGTGTGGGAATTCCGTCTGGGCGAAGAGCAGTATGCCGCTGGTGACCAGATCACTGTCGATCTGTTCCAGGCAGGCCAGATGGTAGACGTTACCGGCGAGTCCAAGGGTAAGGGCTTCGCGGGCACCATCAAGCGCTGGAACTTCCGTGGTCAGGATAACACCCACGGTAACTCCGTTTCCCACCGCGTCCCGGGTTCCATCGGCCAGTGCCAGACTCCTGGTCGAGTGTTCAAGGGCAAGAAAATGTCCGGTCATCTGGGTGCGGAGCGGGTAACCGTTCAATCCCTGGAGATCGTGCGCGTCGATGCTGAACGCAATCTGCTGCTGGTCAAGGGTGCCGTTCCCGGCGCTACCGGCGGTGATGTGATCGTGCGTCCGGCAGCCAAGGCTCGCGGTTAAGGGGGAAGCTGAGATGCAATTGAATGTGAACGGCGCTCAGGCTATCGAAGTCTCCGAGCGTACCTTTGGTGGCGAATTCAACGAGACCCTGGTGCACCAGGCAGTCGTGGCCTACATGGCTGGCGGCCGTCAGGGCAGCAAGGCGCAGAAGACTCGCTCCGAAGTCTCTGGTGGTGGCAAGAAGCCGTGGCGTCAGAAGGGCACCGGTCGTGCTCGCGCTGGCACCATCCGTAGCCCCATCTGGCGTGGGGGCGGCACCACTTTCGCCGCTAAACCGCGTAGCCACGAACAGAAGCTGAACAAGAAGATGTACCGCGCAGCACTGCGCTCCATCCTTGCCGAGCTCGTTCGTCTGGACCGTCTGGTCGTCGTTGCCGACTTCGCTGTCGATGCACCGAAAACCAAGGGCCTGGTTGCCAAGCTGGACACCCTGGGTCTGAAAGACGTGCTGATCGTGACCGATGGTGTCGACGAGAACCTGTACCTCGCTGCGCGCAACCTGGCGCACGTCGATGTACGTGATGTCCAAGGTTCCGACCCCGTCAGCCTGATCGCCTACGACAAGGTGCTGGTCACCGTGTCCGCCGTGAAGAAGTTCGAGGAGCTGCTGGGATGAACCAGGAACGCGTATTCAAAGTGCTGCTTGGTCCGCACATCTCCGAGAAAGCCACGGGTCTCGCGGACGGCAAGAGCCAATTCGTTTTCAAGGTTGCCACCGATGCAACCAAGCTGGAAATCAAGAAGGCCGTAGAAAGCCTGTTCAGCGTGAAGGTACAGCGCGTCACTACCCTGAACGTCAAGGGTAAGACCAAGCGCACCGCTCGCGGTCTGGGCAAGCGTAACGACTGGAAAAAAGCGTACATCGCTCTCCAGCCGGGCCAAGATCTCGATTTCGCCACCAGCGCTGAGTAAAGGGGTGCATCATGGCAATCGTTAAGTGCAAACCGACTTCCGCTGGTCGTCGCTTTGTCGTCAAGGTGGTGAATCAGGAGCTGCACAAAGGCGCTCCCTACGCACCGCTGCTGGAAAAGAAATCCAAGTCTGGCGGCCGTAACAACAACGGTCGTATCACCACCCGTCATATCGGTGGTGGTCACAAGCAGCACTACCGTCTGGTCGACTTCCGTCGCAACAAGGATGGCATCCCTGCCATCGTTGAACGCGTCGAATACGATCCGAACCGCACTGCACACATCGCTCTGCTGAAGTATGCAGACGGCGAGCGTCGCTACATCATCGCCCCCAAGGGCGTTGCTGCAGGTGACCAGCTGATCTCCGGTATCGGTGCGCCGATCAAGGCAGGCAACAGCATGCCTCTGCGCAACATCCCGGTGGGTAGCACTGTTCATGGTATCGAGCTGAAGCCGGGTAAAGGCGCTCAGATCGCTCGCTCCGCTGGCGCTTCCGCCCAGCTGGTCGCGCGTGAAGGTGCGTACGTAACCCTGCGTCTGCGCTCCGGTGAAATGCGTAAAGTCCTGGCTGAGTGCCGTGCGACCCTGGGCGAAGTCTCGAACTCCGAGCACAGCCTGCGTTCGCTGGGTAAAGCCGGTGCTACGCGCTGGCGTGGTGTTCGCCCGACCGTTCGCGGCGTGGCGATGAACCCGGTCGACCACCCGCATGGTGGTGGTGAAGGCCGTACCTCTGCTGGTCGTCATCCGGTATCGCCGTGGGGTCTTCAGACCAAGGGTAAGAAGACTCGCTCGAACAAGCGTACCGATAACATGATCGTCCGCCGCCGCAAGTAAATAGAGGGATACCACAGTGCCACGTTCACTGAAAAAAGGTCCGTTTATCGATCTTCACCTGTTGAAGAAGGTCGAAGTCGCGGTGGAAAAGAACGACCGCAAGCCGATCAAGACCTGGTCGCGTCGTTCGATGATTCTGCCGCATATGGTTGGTCTGACCATCGCCGTGCACAACGGCCGTCAACACGTACCGGTTCTCGTCAACGAGGACATGGTCGGCCACAAACTGGGCGAGTTCGCCGCTACCCGCACCTACCGCGGGCATGCTGCGGACAAGAAAGCCAAGCGTTAAGGGGTAAGGAAGATGGAAGTAGCCGCTAAGCTGTCGGGCGCTCGTATCTCCGCCCAGAAAGCCCGCTTGGTCGCCGACCAGATCCGCGGGAAGAAGGTGGGCGAAGCGCTCAACCTCCTGGCTTTCAGCAGTAAGAAAGCCGCCGAGATCATGAAGAAAGTGCTGGAGTCGGCCGTTGCCAACGCTGAGCACAACGAAGGCGCCGATGTGGATGACCTGAAGGTCTCCACCGTCTTCGTCAACGAAGGTCGTTCGCTCAAGCGCATCATGCCGCGTGCCAAAGGCCGTGCTGATCGCATCGTGAAGCGGTCTTGCCATATCACGGTCAAGGTTGCGGACAAGTAACGGAGTCGACAGATGGGTCAGAAAGTACATCCCAATGGCATTCGCCTGGGTATCGTCAAGGAGCACACCTCCGTTTGGTACGCAGACCGCAAGAACTATGCGGATTACCTGTTTGCCGACCTGAAGGTGCGTGAGTACCTCCAAGACAAACTAAAAAGCGCGTCCGTAAGCCGTATCGATATTCATCGTCCGGCTCAAACCGCACGCATCACCATCCACACCGCTCGTCCCGGCATCGTGATCGGCAAGAAAGGTGAAGATGTTGAGAAACTGCGCCAGGACCTGACCAAGCAAATGGGTGTGCCCGTGCACATCAACATCGAGGAAATCCGCAAGCCGGAACTCGATGCCATGCTGGTTGCGCAGAGCGTAGCCCAGCAGCTGGAGCGTCGCGTAATGTTCCGTCGCGCCATGAAGCGCGCCGTACAGAACGCCATGCGCATTGGTGCCAAGGGCATCAAGATTCAGGTCAGCGGTCGTCTGGGTGGGGCTGAAATCGCCCGTACCGAATGGTATCGCGAAGGTCGTGTGCCCCTGCACACCCTGCGCGCCGATATCGACTATGCCACCTACGAAGCGCACACCACTTACGGTGTGATCGGTGTCAAGGTTTGGATCTTCAAGGGCGAGGTCATCGGTGGCCGCCAGGAAGAGCTGAAGCCGGTAGCACCCGCTCCTCGTAAAAAAGCTGCTAGGTAAGGAGTACGCAAATGCTGCAACCCAAGCGTACGAAGTTCCGCAAACAAATGACCGGCCACAACCGTGGTCTGGCTCATCGTGGTAGTAAGGTCAGCTTCGGTGAGTACGCACTGAAGGCCACTAGCCGTGGCCGCCTTACTGCTCGTCAGATCGAGTCCGCGCGTCGTGCGCTGACCCGTCACGTGAAGCGTGGCGGCAAGATCTGGATCCGCGTATTCCCTGACAAGCCTGTCACCAAGAAGCCCCTCGAAGTTCGTATGGGTAAAGGTAAGGGTGGGGTCGAGTACTGGGTAGCCCAGATCCAGCCGGGCAAGGTCCTGTACGAGATCGAGGGTGTTTCCGAAGAGCTGGCGCGTGAGGCTTTCGCCCTGGCTGCTGCAAAGCTGCCCCTCGCCACCTCCTTTGTTAAGCGGACGGTGATGTGATGAAAGCGAATGAACTTCGTGAAAAATCCGTTGAGCAGCTGAACGAGCAACTGCTCGGCCTGCTGCGCGACCAGTTCAATCTGCGCATGCAGAAAGCAACTGGCCAGTTGGGGCAGTCTCACCTGCTCTCGCAGGTTAAGCGCGACATCGCTCGCGTTAAAACTGTGCTCAATCAGCAAGCAGGTAAGTGATCATGGCTGAAGCTCAGAAAACCGTCCGTACGCTGACCGGCCGCGTCGTCAGCGACAAAATGGACAAGACCGTCACCGTACTGATCGAGCGTCGCGTCAAGCACCCGATCTACGGCAAATACGTCAAGCGTTCGACCAAACTGCACGCACACGACGAATCCAATCAGTGCCGCATTGGTGACCTGGTCACCATTCGCGAAACCCGTCCGCTGGCCAAGACCAAGGCCTGGACCCTGGTTGATATCGTTGAACGCGCGGTGGAAGTCTAAGGACTAGGGGTCGGAGAAATTATATGATTCAGACTCAATCCATGCTCGATGTCGCTGACAACAGCGGCGCGCGTCGTGTGATGTGCATCAAGGTGCTCGGCGGTTCCCACCGCCGTTACGCCGGCATCGGCGACATCATCAAGGTCACCGTCAAGGAAGCGATTCCGCGCGGCAAAGTGAAGAAGGGCCAGGTCATGACTGCCGTGGTCGTTCGCACCAAGCACGGCGTACGTCGTACCGACGGTTCCATCATCCGCTTCGACGGCAACGCCGCCGTCCTGCTGAACAACAAGCAGGAGCCGATCGGCACCCGTATCTTTGGGCCAGTGACTCGTGAACTCCGTACCGAGAAGTTCATGAAGATCGTCTCGCTCGCCCCCGAAGTGCTGTAAGGAGTAGCCGTCATGCAAAAGATTCGTCGTGACGACGAAGTAATCGTCATTGCCGGCAAGGACAAGGGCAAGCGTGGCAAGGTGCTGAAGGTTCTCGCTGACGACCGTCTGGTCGTCGGCGGGGTGAACCTGATCAAGCGCCACACCAAGCCCAATCCGATGCTCGGCCAACAGGGCGGTATCGTCGAGAAGGAGGCGCCTCTGCACGTCTCCAACGTCGCCATCTTCAATACTGAAACCAGCAAGGCTGATCGCGTTGGCTTCAAGGTAGAAGACGGTAAGAAAATTCGTGTCTTCAAGTCGACCCAGAAACCGGTTCAGGCTTGAGGCTGCTAGGTAGATCACCATGGCACGATTGAAAGAAATTTATCGGAAGGAAATCGCGCCCAAGCTGAAAGAAGAGCTTCAGCTGGCGAACGTGATGGAAGTTCCGCGCGTTACCAAAATCACCCTGAACATGGGTCTTGGCGAGGCGGTCGGTGACAAGAAGATCATCGAGAACGCCGTAGCCGATCTGGAAAAGATCACTGGTCAGAAGCCGGTCGTGACTTACGCTCGTAAGTCCATCGCAGGCTTCAAGATCCGTGAAGGCTGGCCGATCGGCGTCAAGGTCACCCTGCGTAGCGACCGGATGTACGAGTTCCTGGATCGTCTGCTGTCCATCTCCCTGCCGCGCGTGCGTGACTTCCGCGGCCTGAATGCCAAGTCCTTCGATGGTCGCGGCAACTACAGCATGGGCGTGAAAGAGCAGATCATCTTCCCGGAAATCGATTACGACAAGATCGATGCGCTGCGTGGCCTGGACATCACCCTGACCACCACCGCTCGTACGGATGACGAAGGTCGCGCCCTGCTGCGTGCTTTCAAATTCCCGTTCCGTAACTGATTGGAGTAGGAACATGGCTAAAGAGAGCATGAAGAACCGCGAGCTGAAGCGTCAGCTGACGGTAGCCAAGTACGCCAAGAAGCGTGCCGAGCTGAAAGCGATCATCGCTAATCCGAACTCCTCTGCGGAAGAGCGTTGGAATGCCCAGGTCGCCCTGCAGAAGCAACCGCGTGACGCCAGCGCCAGCCGCCTGCGTAACCGTTGCCGCCTGACCGGTCGTCCGCACGGCTTCTACCGCAAGTTCGGCCTGAGCCGTAACAAGCTGCGCGAAGCCGCCATGCGCGGCGACGTACCGGGTCTGGTGAAAGCCAGCTGGTAATCGCAGCGAACGGTGTCGCCAGTCGGCACCGTTGATCGCGACATCGAATCAAGCCCCTCATGGGGCTTGATTCGTTTTGGCGCGATCTCTAGAATACCCGGCTCCCCTGAGCCTGGGTTTGTTTCGCCTGGCGTTTATGGGCGAATTGAAGTTGAAGGCTTATTCTTTTGTATCAGGAGCGTTAAGCCCATGAGTATGCAGGACCCGTTAGCAGACATGCTAACTCGCATCCGTAATGCCCAGATGGCTGAAAAGACCGTCGTAAGCATGCCGTCCTCGAAACTGAAAGCGGCGGTAGCCAAAGTCCTGAAGGACGAAGGCTATATTGCGGATTTCCAGATCAGCTCGGAAGTAAAACCCCAGCTGTCCATCGAACTGAAGTACTTCGAAGGCAAGCCTGTCATCGAAGAGGTCAAGCGCATCAGCCGTCCTGGCCTGCGTCAGTACAAATCCGTTGAGCAACTGCCGAAAGTTCGTGGCGGCCTCGGTGTGTCGATCGTCTCCACCAACAAAGGTGTGATGACCGATCGTGCTGCCCGTGCTGCTGGTGTTGGCGGCGAAGTGCTCTGCACTGTGTTCTAAGGGGAATCAGCATGTCTCGCGTTGCTAAGAACCCCGTCAAGCTGCCTGCCGGCGTTGAAATCAAACTGGCTGGTCAGCAACTGTCCATCAAGGGCGCCAAAGGTGCTCTGGAGCTCAAGGTCCATCCTTCGGTCGAAGTGATCCAGGACAGCGGTGAGCTGCGTTTTGCTGCGCGTAACGGCGACCAGCAGACTCGCGCCATGGCTGGTACCACCCGTGCTCTGGTGAACAACATGGTAGTCGGCGTCAGCCAGGGCTTCGAGCGCAAGCTCCAGCTGGTCGGCGTTGGTTACAAAGCGCAGGCCAAGGGCCAAGTGCTGTCCCTGTCCCTCGGCTTCTCCCATCCGGTTGATTACGAACTGCCGGCCGGCATCGTCGCTGAGACCCCCAGCCAGACCGATATCCTGATCAAGGGTATCGACAAGCAGCTGGTCGGTCAGGTTGCTGCCGAAATTCGCGACTTCCGTCCGCCGGAGCCTTACAAAGGCAAGGGCGTGCGTTACGCCGACGAAGTCGTCCGTCGTAAAGAAGCCAAGAAGAAGTAGGGCATAGCAAATGAGCGTCAAGAAAGAAACCCGTCTGCGTCGCGCTCGCAAGGCACGCCTGAAGATGCGCGAGCTGGAAACCGTACGCCTCTGCGTGTACCGCTCTTCCCAGCACATTTACGCCCAGGTCATTGCGGCCGACGGCGGCAAGGTCCTGGCCAGCGCCTCGACCCTGGACAAAGACCTGCGCGAAGGTGCCACCGGCAACATCGATGCAGCCAAGAAAGTTGGTCAACTGGTCGCCGAGCGCGCCAAAGCGGCCGGCGTCACCCAGGTGGCGTTCGATCGTTCTGGCTTCAAGTACCACGGCCGTGTGAAAGCGCTGGCTGATGCCGCTCGTGAAGGCGGACTGGAGTTCTAAGTTATGGCAAACAACGAGCAAAAGCGCGACGAAGGCTACATCGAGAAGCTGGTTCAGGTTAACCGCGTCGCCAAAACCGTAAAAGGTGGCCGTATCTTCGCTTTCACCGCACTGACCGTGGTGGGTGATGGCAAGGGTCGCGTTGGTTTCGGTCGTGGCAAGGCGCGTGAAGTGCCGGCCGCCATCCAGAAAGCAATGGAAGCCGCTCGCCGCAACATGATCCAAGTCGATCTGAACGGCACCACCCTGCAGTATCCGACCAAGTCCGCCCATGGCGCCTCCAAGGTGTACATGCAGCCGGCTTCGGAAGGTACCGGCATCATCGCCGGCGGCGCCATGCGTGCCGTTCTGGAAGTGGCTGGTGTGCAGAACGTCCTGGCCAAGTGCTATGGCTCCACCAATCCGGTGAACGTGGTTTACGCCACCTTCAAGGGCCTGAAGAACATGCAGGCTCCGGAAGCAGTAGCGGCCAAGCGTGGCAAGAGCGTCGAGGAGATTCTCTAACCATGGCAACTGTCAAAGTCACTCTGGTCAAGAGCCTGAACGGCCGTCTGGCCAACCACAAGGCTTGCGTCAAGGGTCTCGGCCTGCGTCGCATCAATCATACCGTCGAAGTTCAGGACACTCCTGAGAACCGCGGCATGATCAACAAGGCCTACTACCTGCTGCGTGTGGAGGGTTAATCCATGCAACTGAACGATCTGCGTTCCGCGCCGGGTGCCCGTCGCGAAAAGCACCGTCCGGGCCGTGGCATCGGTAGCGGTCTGGGCAAGACCGGTGGCCGTGGTCACAAAGGTCTGACCTCCCGCTCCGGTGGCAAGGTCGCTCCGGGCTTCGAGGGTGGTCAACAGCCTCTGCACCGTCGCCTGCCGAAGTTCGGCTTCGTTTCCCTGAAGGCCATGGATCGTGCTGAAGTGCGCACCTCCGAACTGGCCAAGGTCGAAGGCGACGTCGTCAGCCTGCAGACCCTGAAGGATGCCAACCTGATCAACCAGCACGTACAGCGCGTCAAAGTCATGCTGTCCGGCGAAGTTGGTCGTGCGGTCACCCTGAAAGGTATCGCCGCCACCAAGGGTGCGCGTGCGGCTATCGAAGCAGCTGGCGGTAAATTCGAGGACTAAATGGCTAAGCAAGGTGCTCTCTCTGCGCTAAGCAACGGCGGTCTGTCCGAGCTCTGGGCACGTCTGCGTTTCCTGTTCCTGGCGATCATCGTCTATCGGATCGGCGCGCACATCCCAGTTCCGGGCATCAACCCCGATCGCTTGGCGGCACTGTTCCGGCAGAACGAGGGGACCATTCTTAGCCTCTTCAACATGTTTTCCGGCGGCGCGCTGGAGCGCATGAGTATCTTTGCACTGGGGATCATGCCGTACATCTCGGCATCGATCATCATGCAGCTCATGACCGCTATCAGCCCGCAGCTGGAGCAGTTGAAGAAAGAGGGTGAGTCTGGGCGTCGCAAGATCAGCCAGTACACCCGCTACGGTACTGTAGTCCTGGCACTGGTCCAGGCCATCGGCATGTCCGTTGGCCTGGGCAGCCAGGGCGTAGCCTTCTCCAACGACTTCGGCTTCTACTTCGTGGCTGTCACCACCTTCGTGGCTGGTGCCATGTTCATGATGTGGCTGGGCGAGCAGATCACCGAGCGCGGTGTCGGCAACGGCATCTCGATGTTGATCTTCGCTGGTATCGTTGCAGGCCTGCCGCGCGCCATCGGTCAGTCTTTCGAGTCTGCCCGTCAAGGTGACATCAACATCTTCGCCCTGATCGGCGTCGGCCTGCTGGCCGTGGCGATCATCGCGTTCGTGGTGTTCATCGAGCGTGGCCAGCGTCGCATCGCGGTGCATTACGCCAAGCGCCAGCAAGGCCGCAAGGTGTTTGCAGCGCAGACCAGCCATCTGCCGTTGAAGGTGAACATGGCGGGTGTGATTCCCGCGATTTTCGCCAGCAGTATCCTGCTGTTCCCGGCGTCCCTGGGCTCCTGGTTCGGTCAGTCGGAAGGCTTGGGTTGGTTGCAGGACGTCGCGCAAGCGATCGCTCCGGGGCAGCCGCTGAACATCTTGCTGTTCACTGCAGGGATCGTTTTCTTCTGCTTCTTCTATACAGCGCTGATGTTCAACCCGAAGGACGTGGCGGAGAACCTCAAGAAGTCCGGTGCATTTATTCCGGGCATCCGTCCGGGCGAACAGTCCGCTCGCTACATCGATGGCGTGCTGACCCGTTTGACCATGTTCGGTGCTCTGTACATGACGGCTGTCTGCCTGCTGCCCCAGTTCCTGGTGGTTGCGGCGCACGTGCCGTTCTATCTTGGCGGGACCTCGCTGTTGATCGTGGTCGTGGTTGTCATGGACTTTATGGCCCAGGTGCAATCTCACCTCGTTTCTCACCAGTATGAATCCCTGATGAAGAAAGCCAACCTGAAGGGCTACGGCAGCGGCATGCTGCGCTGATAGACCCGTAAGGTTCGAGGAGTTGGTGATGAAAGTTCGTGCATCGGTCAAGAAGCTGTGCCGTAACTGCAAAATCATCCGTCGCGATGGCATCGTGCGGGTGATCTGCAGCGCGGAACCGCGTCACAAGCAGCGCCAAGGCTGATTGTGATCCACGCGTGATAACCCGGCAGCTAGTGTGCTGCCGGGTTGATTATTTGCTATTACAGCGCTAATATCCGCGCCCTTTCTTGGCTTCCTGGGCGCAGGGTAGCTGTCAATTGGAGTTTTTCTGAATGGCCCGTATTGCAGGCGTCAACATTCCGGATAACAAGCACACTGTTATCTCGCTGACCTACATCTATGGTGTTGGTCGCACTACTGCTCAGAGCATCTGCGCAGCCACCGGCGTAAACCCGGCTGCCAAGATCAAGGACCTGAGCGACGAGCAGATCGATCAGCTGCGTAACGAAGTCGCGAAGATCACCACCGAAGGTGACCTGCGTCGCGAAATCAACATGAACATCAAGCGTCTGATGGACCTCGGTTGCTACCGCGGTCTGCGTCATCGTCGCGGTCTGCCGGTTCGCGGTCAGCGTACCAAGACCAACGCGCGTACCCGCAAGGGCCCGCGTAAGCCGATCCGCAAGTAATCGCGTAGGAATCTAGTCATGGCAAAACCTGCTGCTCGTCCCCGTAAGAAAGTCAAAAAGACAGTGGTCGATGGGATCGCCCATATCCACGCGTCTTTCAACAACACCATCGTGACCATCACCGACCGTCAGGGCAACGCACTGTCCTGGGCGACCTCCGGTGGTTCCGGTTTCCGCGGCTCGCGTAAGAGCACCCCGTTCGCTGCCCAGGTAGCGGCCGAGCGTGCCGGCCAGGCTGCCCTGGAATACGGTCTGAAGAACCTGGACGTCAACGTCAAGGGCCCGGGCCCGGGCCGCGAGTCCGCCGTTCGCGCTCTGAATGCTTGCGGCTACAAGATCGCCAGCA
The DNA here is from genome assembly GCF_001813645.1 of Pseudomonas sp. HMSC063H08. NCBI lineage: Bacteria > Pseudomonadati > Pseudomonadota > Gammaproteobacteria > Pseudomonadales > Pseudomonadaceae > Pseudomonas > Pseudomonas sp. HMSC063H08. The sequence goes on along the minus strand of NZ_KV813320.1, from coordinate 2,508 downwards.
TCACCGACGTAACCCCGATCCCGCATAACGGCTGCCGTCCGCCGAAAAAGCGTCGCGTGTAATAGGAGACAGTGAGAAATGGCTCGTTACATTGGTCCCAAGTGCAAACTGTCTCGCCGTGAAGGCACCGACCTGTTCCTGAAGAGCGGCGCCCGCGCCCTCGACTCGAAGTGCAAGGCTGAAAACGTTCCTGGCCAGCATGGCCAGCGTCGTGGCCGTCTGTCCGACTACGGTCTGCAGCTGCGTGAAAAGCAGAAAGTACGTCGCATCTACGGCGTGCTGGAGCGTCAGTTCCGCGGTTACTACCAGGAAGCTTCCCGTCGCAAGGGTTCTACCGGTGAGAACCTGCTGCAACTGCTCGAGTGCCGCCTGGACAACGTCGTATACCGCATGGGCTTCGGTTCCACTCGTTCGGAATCCCGCCAGCTGGTATCCCACAAGGCCATCACCGTCAACGGTCAGACCGTCAACATCCCTTCCTACCAAGTGAAGGCCGGTGACGTCGTAGCTGTTCGCGAAAAATCGAAGAACCAGCTGCGTATCGCTCAGGCTCTGGAACTCTGTGGCCAGCGCGGTCGCGTCGAGTGGGTCGAAGTCGACCTCGACAAGAAGGCTGGTACCTTCAAGAGTGCTCCGGCTCGCAGCGACCTGTCCGCTGATATCAACGAAAACCTGATTGTCGAGCTCTACTCCAAGTAAGGGCTAGAAAATAGGTGCATCCATGCAGAGTTCGGTAAATGAGTTCCTGACCCCCCGCCACATCGATGTGCAGGTGGTCAGTCAAACCCGCGCCAAGATCACGCTCGAGCCTCTCGAGCGTGGTTTTGGTCACACCCTGGGCAACGCGCTGCGTCGCATCCTGTTGTCCTCCATGCCTGGCTGCGCAGTGGTCGAGGCCGAGATCGACGGCGTACTCCACGAGTACTCGGCGATCGAAGGTGTGCAGGAAGATGTAATCGAGATCCTGCTGAACCTGAAAGGTCTGGCCATCAAGCTGCACGGTCGTGATGAAGTGACGCTGACCCTGGCTAAGAAGGGCTCGGGTGTTGTGACTGCTGCCGATATTCAGCTGGATCACGATGTTGAGATCATCAACGGTGACCACGTTATCGCCAACCTGGCAGACAACGGCGCGCTGAACATGAAGCTGAAGGTAGCTCGTGGCCGTGGCTACGAGCCTGCCGACGCACGTCAGAGCGATGAAGACGAAAGCCGCAGCATCGGCCGTCTGCAGCTCGACGCATCGTTCAGCCCGGTCCGTCGTGTCTCCTACGTGGTGGAAAACGCCCGTGTCGAGCAGCGCACCAACCTGGACAAACTGGTCCTGGACCTGGAAACCAACGGCACCCTGGATCCCGAAGAGGCTATCCGTCGCGCCGCTACCATCCTGCAACAGCAGCTGGCAGCGTTCGTGGACCTCAAGGGCGACAGCGAACCCGTCGTTGAAGAGCAGGAAGACGAGATCGATCCGATCCTCCTGCGCCCGGTCGATGACCTGGAGCTGACCGTACGTTCGGCCAACTGCCTGAAGGCGGAAAACATCTACTACATCGGTGACCTGATCCAGCGCACCGAAGTGGAGCTGTTGAAAACGCCGAACCTGGGCAAGAAGTCCCTGACCGAAATAAAGGACGTTCTGGCTTCCCGTGGTCTGTCCCTCGGTATGCGCCTCGATAACTGGCCGCCGGCAAGTCTTAAGAAAGACGACAAGGCCACTGCCTGATCGTCGTAACTACCGAACGTAAAGTTTGGAAAGGAATTGAACCATGCGCCATCGTAAAAGTGGTCGTCACCTGAGCCGCACCAGCGCGCACCGCAAGGCTATGTTCCAGAACATGGCGGTGTCGCTGTTCGAACACGAACTGATCAAAACCACCCTGCCCAAGGCCAAGGAACTGCGTCGCGTTGCCGAGCCGCTGATCACCCTGGCCAAGGAAGACAGCGTCGCCAACCGTCGCCTGGCTTTCGACCGTACCCGTTCGAAAGCTGCCGTTGGCAAGCTGTTCAACGACCTGGGCAAGCGCTACGCCAACCGTCCGGGCGGCTACCTGCGCATCCTGAAGTGCGGTTTCCGCGCTGGCGACAACGCCCCCATGGCGTACGTCGAGCTGGTTGATCGTCCTGTCGGCGGTGAAGTCGTAGAAGCTGCCGAATAAGGCATCTGCTGCACAAGAAACCGGGCCTAGGCCCGGTTTTTTTATTACCTGCCTTAAAGTTTTTATCTATCGGATCGCTGTCTTTAATAAATTGGATTGCGGGAGGGCTGTCATTCATCCTTAACCTGCTTTTACGAAAAGCTACGTTCGGATAAGCGAGATCAATGCAAAGGGCGCTTGGTTCAGCCGACAGGTTGTCCTCCGCCAATCCCTGGTCCACGCTGATGATTTCCGTGTAGCCGCTTCGCTTCATAGCACGTTAGCCGTTGAGGAGAGAGTAAATGGAAGAGAAGACCCGCCTGACCACTGCCGCTGGCGCACCGGTGGTCGATAACCAGAACGTGCAGACCGC
>NZ_KV813319.1:0-986 GCF_001813645.1 Pseudomonas sp. HMSC063H08 | reverse complement strand
CTTTATGACGATTGAGCAATCCGGCCGGCGGGAAATCCCGCCAGCCCCCGAATTCGAATTGGCTCGCTGTCGTTGACAGCGCCTCCCAAGGAGCCAGGGTTTAAGGCTCCGGCGCGCAAGCGCTAACCCACCCAAGACCGCCACAGCACTCGGCAGCGCGGTCGCATCACGCAAGTGATGGAGTGCATCCTACCCACCCACGCGGGGACCTCATCCCCGCGGGAGAGGCCTGCGTATTCGGAGACCTCTCATGACCTCTCTCAACAACCACTCCAGCGCAGGCCACACTGCTGCGTACCTCAAACTCCCGATCGTTCTCACCAACGCGGCCTGGCTGCGCCTGGTCTATCTCGCCAACCCTGCCAGGGTCGACGAGATGGGCACCCGGCTGGCCAGTGTCGTTCAAACCGCCTGGCAGGAGCTTTCGCTCCAGCCGACCGCGAAGCACATCCAATTCCACCTGTACCACAAGGAGGAAGAGGGGCAGGACCGCGCGCTCGCGCTGCTGGTCCTCTCGATAGTCGAGCCGTCCGATGAGCCTTCCTACCTGCGCATCGAGCTGCAGGAAGAAAGCCTCCCGGGCAACCCGGATACCGAGTAGTTCTCCCCTCACCACGATCCCGCTTCGGCGGGATCATCCTTTTCGCAGGTCACGCCATGATCAACATACCCGGCCAGTTGGCCATTCGAACCATCAACGGTCGCAATGGCGAGTTCAACGTGGGAAAGCTCTCGACCTCGATCGGGGAGTTCGTCATCAAGGACGCTCTCCTGGACCAGCACATCGAAGGCAAGTACCGCGGTGATTTCGCCATCACCGAGATCCGTCCCTCCTACTACACCACCGGCGGCCGGCTGGTCGTCGAGATCCGCGCCAAGCTGGACAGCATGACGCTGGACGACGTGGACAACCTCAGCGACGAGGAGGCAGAGCGTCTCTCTGGCAATGAGGTGGATCCGCTCGACGAAGTGCCCGCGATCCAGCA
>NZ_KV813318.1:0-14688 GCF_001813645.1 Pseudomonas sp. HMSC063H08 | reverse complement strand
GAGCGGCATGGTAAGTCCGGTGTGGCTCGGGCAAAACGCAAGGCGCGCAAGTACCGTCGGCAAAGGGGGCTCCATGGGCATCCTTAGTCTCCTGCGCTCCAACTGGTTCTGGATCGCGCTGATTGCGGTGCTGTACAGCGTAGCTGTAGTGATCCACGGCTCCGCAAGCTACGACCGTGGGTACGCCACCGCTCGCGCCGAAGGTGACGCAGCGCTGCTCAACCTGCAGCTGCAGCATTCCAACGAGCTGGCCAAGATCGCTGAGGACAACTTCCTGCAGTTCCAGCAGCAGGTCACTCGCGCGAATCAGGCGGAAGCGCGATTCCTGTCAGCCCAGGACCAGTTCACTGCCCTCCAGCAACAGCTATCGGAGCGTATCGCCCATGTCTCGACTCAATACCGGCCGGCACCAGGTGCTTCCCCTGTGCCTGCTCCTCGCTTCGTTGTCACTTGCGGCTGGCTGCGGGACTACAACCACGCCCTCGGCGCCGATCTGCCCTCGCCAGCAGCCTGCAGAACTGCCGCCAGCCCTCAAGAAACGGCCTGGCCCGCCTCCGGCGCTGACGCCGAACTACTGGAAAGCGGTGTCAGCGCGGCTGACATCCTGGCCCATGCCCGCGATTACGGGAAATGGTCTCTCACCAACCTGGCGCAACTGAATGCGCTGCTCGATGTAAACGACAAGGAAACTCACTGATGGACTTGGACTTCGTGCTGCGCGCCGGCCAGTTCGTATTCACCGCGGCGGTGGGCCTGTACTCGCTGGCTGCTGCGCGTCGCTCCAGCTCCAAGGCCGAGGCCGAACACCTGACGAATCGGCTTTCATCCCAGGACAACCGACTTCTCACCCTGGAGCAGCAGATGCTCCACCTGCCGGACAGCCAGCAGCTGTCGGAGCTGGCCGGCGACATGAAAGCCATGCGCGCCGAGCTGTCGGGGTTGGCCAAAGCGCTGGACCCTTTGACTCGCTCGGTTGATCGCATCAATGACTACCTGCTCAGCGAGAGACGCCCATGACTAGCAACTACTCCGATTTCATCAGCCAGGACCGCCGCCTGGTGATCCTGCGCATCCTTGCGGAAATGCCGACCTACCAGGCCAATAGCTCGGTACTGCACGCCGTCCTCAGCCAGTGGGGGCATGACCCCAGTCGCGACCAGGTGAAGGGCGAGTTGCGCTGGCTGGAGGAGCAGCAACTGGTGAAGATCGAGGACGTCAGCAACGGCGCAGTGCTGGTCGCGAAGCTGACTGAGCGCGGCGCCGACGTGGCCGCCGGCCGCGCCCGAGTGGACGGCGTGAAGCGTCCGGGAGCCTGACCATGGGCCGCAAGTCCAGCATCGACAAGCTGCCACCGGATGTGCGTTCGTTCATCGAGCGCTCCCTGCGCGAGAACCGCCTGACCCTGGACGAGCTGATCGAGCAGTTGCAGGAGCGCTTCCCGGGCAAGGAAAAGCCCAGCCGTTCAGCGATCGGCCGATACAAGGTCAGCTTCGACGAGATGACCCGGCGCCTGCGCGAGCAGCAAGCGATGGCCAGCCTGCTGGTGGAAGAGCTAGGCGAGAACCCAGACGAACGTGCAGGCGCGCTCCTGGTGCAATCCATCACCACCTTGACGACCCATGCGGCCTTCGCTGCGCAGACCGAGGACGAGGTCGACATCGAGGACGTCCGCAAGCTGGCTCGGGCAGCCAAGGATGTCCTGCAGGCCCGCAAAGCCAGTATGGAGGAGCGCCGCCAGATCGAGCGCGAAGCCCGCGAGAAGCTGCTCCAGGAGCAGGAGCAGCGCTTGGAAGAGCAGCGTGGCAGCGACGGGATGAGCGAGCAGCTCGAAAACCGAATCCGCGGCATCCTCCTGGGGAAAGCCTGACATGGCCATGCGCGCAACCACTGCCGAGCTGGGTAAGAGGCTTACTGCGACCAGTGCCCCGCGTAAGATCGACCTGGCCGAGGAGATGGAGCTGCTCGGCGTCGACGTGCCGCAGGAAATCTCCGAAGCCCAGCCGGCCAATGAGCCCGTCTTCCTGCCGTACCAGCAGCGCTGGTTCGAGGACGAGAGCCAGATCATGATCGCGGAGAAGTCCCGCCGTACCGGCCTGACCTGGGCCGAGGCCGGGCGCAACGTGATCAATGCCGCCAAGCCGCGGCGCCGAGGTGGCTGCAACACCTTCTACGTCGGCAGCAAGCAGGAGATGGCGTTGGAGTACATCGCCGCCTGTGCTCTGTTCGCCCGTGCTTTCAACGAGCTGGCAGAGGCCGACGTCTACGAGCAGACCTTCTGGGACGAAGGGAAGAAGGAAGAGATCCTGACCTACATGATCCGCTTCCCGAAAACGGGGCGGAAAATCCAGGCCCTGAGCAGCCGGCCGAGTAACCTGCGCGGCCTGCAGGGCGACGTGGTGATCGATGAAGCAGCGTTCCATGAGTCCCTGGAGGAGCTGCTGAAGGCCGCCCTGGCATTGACGATGTGGGGCAACAAGGTGCGCCTGATCAGCACTCACAACGGCGTCGACAACCCCTTCAACACCTACATCCAGGATGCCCGAGAGGGCCGGAAAGACTACAGCATCCACCGCATCACCCTCGATGACGCGATTGCTGAGGGACTGTACAAGCGCATCTGCTACGTCACGGGCCAGGCTTGGTCACCCGAGTCCGAGAAAGCCTGGCGTGATGGTCTGTACAAGAACGCCCCCAACATCGAGTCGGCCGAGGAAGAGTACGGCTGCGTCCCGAAAAAGTCCGGCGGCGCCTACCTGTCGCGGGTGCTCATCGAGCAGGCGATGGTCGCCGACCACTCGATCCGCATTCACCGCTACGAGGCGCCGGCCGGCTTCGAGAGCTGGACGCCAGAGCTGCGAGAGGCGGAGGTTCGCACCTGGTGCGAAGAGAACCTCCTGCCAGAGTTGGCCCGCCTTAGCGACCAGAACCGCCACACCTTCGGCGAGGACTTCGCGCGCCGCGGCGACCTGACCGTCTTCACGCCTTTGGCGATCTCGCCGACCCTGCGCAAGCGCGTCCCCTTCCAGGTCGAGCTACGGAACCTCACCTACGAAGCTCAGCGCGACATCATGCGCTTCATCTGCGATCGCCTGCCGCGACTCAGTGGACTGGCCTTCGACGCCACCGGCAACGGCGGCTACCTGGCCGAGCAGGCTGCGCTGAAGTACGGCGCCGGGATGGTCGACCAGGTGCAGCTCAACCTGGCCTGGTACGCCACCTGGATGCCGAAGCTCAAGGGCGAATTCGAGGCATTCAACCTGGAGATCCCGCGGCACCAGACCGAGCTGGATGACCTGCTCTCGATCAAGGTCGAGAAAGGCATCCCTGTCATCGACAAAGGCCGCACCAAGGACTTGGAGTCAGCCAGCGGCAAGGGCAAGCGTCACGGGGACGCCGCCATTTCCTTGGTCATGGCCGTCCGAGCCAGCTACATGGAGGGTGGCGAGATCGCCTTTACGGCGCTGCCACGCCATAGCCGCGGCTTCGACAACGTCCAGGACCACAACAACGATATCGAGCTACCGGAGCCTTCAGCATGGTGACTATGACCCGGATTCTCGGCCCCGACGGCCAGCCGCTGCGCCTGAACGAGATCCGTGAGCCCCAGACCGCCCAACTGACCAGCCTGCACCATGAGGTCGCTGGTCACCCATCTCGTGGACTCACGCCTTCAAGGCTTGCCTCGCTCCTCGACTCCGCCGAGCAAGGTGACATCGTCGCCCAATATGAGCTGTTCGAAGATATGGAGGAGAAGGATGGCCATATCCACGCCGAGATGTCCAAGCGGCGCCGCGCGGTGGCTCAGTTGGACTGGGACATCGTTCCACCCGACAACGCAACAGCTAAGGAGAAGGAAGCTGCGGCGGCCTTGTACAACCTCATGCAAGGTCTGGACGACTTTGAAGAGGTAATCTTCGATACCACCGACGCCATCGGCAAGGGCTTCGCCTGCCAGGAGTTCGACGGCTGGCAACGCGTTGATGGTAACTGGCTCCCCAAGGCGATCATCCATCGCCCCCAGTCATGGTTCCAACTACCGCGAGGCGTTCGGCAAGAGATCCGGTTGCGTGGTCCGTCGGGAGGGACGCCGTTGCAACCCTTCGGTTGGATCACGCACGTTCACAAGTCCAAGAGCGGTTATCTGGAGCGCTCGGCTCTGTTCCGTGTCCTGGTCTGGCCCTACCTGTTCAAGAACTACTCGGTAGGCGACCTGGCCGAGTTTCTGGAGATCTACGGCATCCCCATGCGGGTCGGTAAATACCCGACCGGTGCCACCGAGAAAGAGAAGCTCACACTGCTGCGCGCCCTGGCCGCACTTGGGCACAACGCTGCCGGGATCATCCCTCTTGGCATGGAGCTGGATTTTCTGAACGCAGCCCAGGGCGATCCGGCCGCGTTCCAGTTGATGATCGAGTGGTGCGAACGAACTCAGTCAAAAGCCATCCTCGGTGGCACGTTGACCAGCCAAGCAGATGGAAAGACCTCCACCAACGCCCTGGGCAATGTCCACAACGAGGTACGCAAGGACTTGCGGGACGCCGACGCGAAACTGTTGGCGAAAACACTCAGTCGTGACCTGGTCTACCCGATTGCCGTCCTGAATGGCCTTGTCGACAGTTGGGCACGCTGTCCCCGGCTGGTCTTCGACGTCCAGGAGGCCGAAGACCTCAGCGCCTACGCCACAGCTCTTCCACCATTGGTGAAGCTCGGGATGCAGATCCCTCGCAGTTGGGCGCAACAGCGCCTGGCAATCCCGGAGCCAGCCGAGGGCGAGGAAGTGCTCGCGACCGTGATCGAGCCGGTCGTACCGCCGGCGCAGGTACCCACACGTGCCTTGGGAAAAGCGGTGGCCACCGCTGAGACACCTCCGCCGAAGACCGCCGACCAGCAGTTGGATGACGCGCTCCGCCCGACCACCGACCGATGGATCGACCAAGTCCGTGCGCTGGTGCAGAGTGCATCCAGCCTGGATGAAATCCGTGATGGCCTGGAGCAACTGCTTCCGGACATGACCCTGGAACAGTACGCGGATGCGATGGCGCAGGCCCTGGCCGCTGCGGCGCTACAGGGGCGAGTCGAGATCCTGCAGGAGGTGGCCGGTGGCGCTTAGAGCAACCTCACTGCCTTTCGCCGAGCAGAACCAGTTCTTCCGGCGCAAGCTCAATCTACCGACCAACGCCTGGACGGACATCTACACCCGCGAGCATGACTATGCCTTCGTCGTCGCCGGCGCCAACCGCGACGACCTGGTGCAGGACTTCCGTCAGGCAGTGGAGAAGGCAATAGCCGATGGCACTACGCTGGAGGAGTTCCGCCGTGACTTCGACCGTATCGTCGCCAAGTACGGCTGGAGCTACCGGGGCGGGCGCAACTGGCGCAGTCGAGTGATCTACGAGACCAACATGCGCAGCAGCTACATGGCCGGTCGCCTGGAGCAGCTCATGGCTGTGCGCGAGGAACGTCCTTACTGGCAATACCTGCACAGCGATGCTGTTGAGCATCCGAGACCGAAGCATGAGTCCTGGAATGGCCTGGTCCTGCGTTGGGACGATCCTTGGTGGCAATACCATTTCCCGATCAATGCCTGGGGATGCCAGTGCAGCGTGCGCGCGCTCAGCGAGGATGACCTACGCCGTATGGGCAAGGATGGCCCGGACGAGGCACCACCGATTGTGTGGCAGGCCCGGACCATCGGCCAGAACAGCCCAGACGGGCCGCGAGTGGTCGAAGTACCAGAAGGCATTGATCCCGGCTTCGAGTACATGCCGGGCCAAGCCAGACTGGACACTGCGGTGCCTCAGCCTCGCAATGGCGGGCCTACGCCTCCGGCCGGTCTACCAAGCACTCCGGCTTCTGACCCGCTACCTGCGCCTCGTCCTGTTCCGACCAACCAGTTGCTGGACCAGGACATGCTCGATGCCGACGCGATCAAACGCTTCCTGCGGCCGTTCGGCGCGACCCTGGATAAGCCGGCCGTCTTCCAGGATGTAGTCGGTCAGCGCGTAGTGGTGGGGCGCGAGATGTTTGTCAGCCGAGCCGGCGGTGATCTGCTAGTAGCGGAATCCGGCATGTCGAAGAAGTGGTTGATGCTGGCGGCTGAAGCACTGCGGCGTCCGGCAGAGATATGGGTACGGCTGGATTGGGTCGAATCTCTGAAAAAGGCTGTGGTCCGTCGATGTTACCTGGCCAGCCTGCAGGTAAGCGGCGAAGCGGCTCCCGTCCAGGTTGTTGTCGAGCTGGACGCCAACGGCTGGGCGGCGAGCGCCGCGGTCGTCCAGCCAGGGCAGCAACCGCTGGCACCATATCGCCAAGGTGTTCGGCTGTACCAGGAGACGTGACGTGGCTGGAGTAACCCTTGAATACAGCAGTGAGAAGGTACTTGAGGCGCTGAGGGCAGCCGCTGATCTCATGCGCTCCCCGGCCCCGATGTTCCGTGATATGGGCGAGTACATGCTCATCGCCTTGGACGAACGCTTCGAGAGCCAGAGCGCACCTGACGGTACGCCTTGGCAGGCGTTGTCCCCGGCCTATCAGCGGCGAAAGCGGAAGAACCAGGACAAGATCTTGGTGCTCGATGGCTATCTGAAAAACACCATCCGATATCAGGCCAGCGACGACGAACTGGCGGTCGGGTCCAACCGTGCCTATGCAGCGATTCATCAATTCGGTGGTGAAATACAGATTGCGGCTCGCAGCCAGCAAGCGTATTTCCGGCATGACGCCAAGACCAACGAGGTCAGCCCCCAGTTCGTGAACAGACGTCGGGCGAACTTCTCTCAGTGGGTGTCCCTCGGTCCCTACACTATCAAGATCCCGGCTCGGCCGTGGCTAGGCACCAGCAACCGCGACGATGACGAGCTGCTAGCGATCGCACAGAAGCACCTCGATCGAGCGCTTTCCGGGAAAAGCTCCTGAGCGCGCCAAGAAGGCCTTTCATGGTTCATTTGGCTGCCGTGGTTCCACTCCAATGCGGATCGGCGCAGCAACGGCGTTTATAAATCGATTTGAAGAGGGTTCCTCTTAGTGGCTCAGGTAGAAATTGCCTGAGCCACCAGAATTTCCGCTTCGCACGATTTTCGCCCCTTCCAAAAGACAGCTTAAGTGTCTGGCGCACAGAGTGGCGCCATGAAAACGAAGCCCCTTCTCGCCGCCATAGCTCTCGCCGCCTGCAGCTTCGATATACAGGCGCCGACCGAGGGCAATCTCATCACCCTGCAGGTAACCCCGGCCGGGCAGTTCAAGCCGCGCGACAACCGGGAAATGAAAGTCCCCGCCTGGAATATTGACGCTGCGTTGGCAGCGGCTGTCGTGCAGCGGTTCGCGGCAAAGAAAACGCCTCCGGTGCTCGACTACGAGCACCAGACCCTGTGGAAAGAGGAAAACGGGCAGCCGGCACCCGCTGCTGGCTTCTTCCGCGCCCTGGAGTGGCGTGAGGGCCAGGGCTTGTTCGCCCAAGTCGAGCTAACCGCCCGTGCAAAGCAGTACATCACCGATGGCGAGTATCGCTATTTCAGCCCTGTCTTCCTGTTCGACCCCGTGACGGGTGACGTCCTGGACCTTCAGATGGGAGCGCTCACCAACAACCCGGCTATCGACGGCATGCAAGCCCTAAGCGAGCGCGCTGCAGCCACTTTCCAACTGACCATCGATCCATCCAACGAGGAATCGCTCGTGAAACCACTGCTGAAAGCGGTGCTTGCCGCACTCGGCCTGGCCGAGAACACCACCGAGGAGCAGGCCATCGCCGCGCTCTCCGCCCATACCACTGACCTGGCCTCGATGCGCAAGCAGCTGGGCCTCGACGACACTGCTGCCTGCAGCGCCATGCTTGCAGCCTGCACTGGGCTGAAAGCCAAGGCAGCGACCGCAGTAGATCCGGCCAAGCATGTTCCCGTTACCGTCGTCGATGAGCTGAAGAGCGAGATCGCGGCGCTGACCATCCGACTCGGCCAACGCGACGAGAAGGAACTGGATGCCGAGATCGCGACTGCACTGGAAGACGGCCGGCTGCACAAGAGCATGGAAAAGTGGGCTCGGGAGTTGGGCAAGGAAAACCGTGCCTCTCTTACTGCGTACCTTTCCGCTGCACAGCCGATCGCTGCACTGTCCGGCTCGCAGACTCGGGGCCAGCCGCCGGTACCGGACGAGAAAACCGGGCTGACGGCCGACGAACTGGCCGTATGCACGGCCATGGGTATCACCATTGAGGCCTTCAAGGCCGCGAAGGAGGCCTGAGCATCATGGCCCTGACCAAAGACCGCAACACCCCACGCCGCGACGGCATGCAGTTCAACGACCCGGTGGCGGCCAACGCCAAGATCTTTGCCGGCAGCCTGGTGTGTCTCGACGCTTCGGGCAACGCCGTACCAGGAGCGCTGTCGACCACCATTGCGGCGCGCGGTATCGCCCAGGAGCAGGTCGACAACACCGGTGGCGCCGCCGGCGCCAAGCGTATCGAAACCCGCCGGGGTGTATTCCAGCTCGCCAACAGTGCCTCGGCCGACCAGATCACCCGCGCCGACATCGGCAAGGAGTGCTTCATCGTCGACGATCAGACGGTCGCCAAGACCTCTGCCACTGACACCCGCTCGGTTGCCGGCGTCGTCCGCGATGTGGATGACGGCGGTGTCTGGGTAGAGATCTAAGGAGCAGCATTCAGATGATTATCAACCAGCAAAACCTGCGGAACCTCTTCATCGGTTACCGCGCGGCGTTCCAGAATGCCTTCGCAGGTGTTCAGCCTGACTTCAACCAGTTCGTGCTGACCGTGACGTCCGGTAATGCCTCCGAGCAGTATGGGTGGCTCGGTAACTCGACCGCGTTCCGGGAATGGCTCGGCGACCGAGTGATCCAGAACTTGGGCGTGCACGACTACACCATCAAGAACAAGACCTTCGAGAACACCGTAGGTGTTCCTCGCGAGAGCATCGAAGACGACAGCTACGGGCTGTTCACCCCCTTGATGGGGCAATTGGGCCAGGACTCCGCGATGCACCCGGCGGAACTCGTCTACGCGCTGCTCAGTGGTGGTTTCACTCAAACCTGCTACGACGGCCAGTACTTCTTCGACACCGACCACCCGGTAACTAGCGCGGCTGGCAACGAGGTTTCCGTCAGCAACTTCCAGGGCGGCAGCGGCACACCGTGGTTCCTGCTCGACACCACGCGAATCATGAAGCCGCTGATCCTACAGAAGCGGAAGGACTACAACTTCGTGACCATGGACGCCGAGAAAGACGAAAACGTCTTCATGCGTAAGGAGTACGTATACGGCGTTGACGCGCGCTTGAATGCCGGTTTCGGGTTGTGGCAGCTCGCCTACTCCTCCAGGGAAGCGCTGGATGCGAGCAGCTTCAACGATGTCTACGCGGCGATGCAGAGTTTGCGTGGAGATAAGGGCAAACGACTCGGTATCCGACCGAAGCTCCTGGTCGTTCCGCCATCGCTGCGCAGCCAGGCGTTGGAAGTGGTCAAGGCCGAACGCAATGCGGCTGGAGCCACCAATATCAACCGCGACGTGGTGGACGTGCTTGTCACCCCGTGGCTGGCGGCCTGACGGAGGTGTGCAATGGCAGGTAAGAAAAGAACTGCAGATCAACCCGAGGAGCGGTCCGGCGTAGCAGTAAGCGCGGACACAGGCCTGTCTACTGGTGATTTCACTTCTCCGCCTGGGGTTTCCGCCGGTCCCCAGGTTGTGGAGCAGCCAGGGGAGACCATTGCTCAGGATGCCCAGCTCGGCCAGCAGAGCGGAGACGCTGCTCCGTCGCCTGACGCGGCTCTGCAGCCAATGGCCAGCGCCAAGGGAGCGGCAGGTGAGGACGAGGTAGAAGCACTGTTCGTCCGTTCCGTACCGGATAGCTTCCGGCGCTGTGGCCATCGCTTCACGCGAGAAGGCCACGGCATTGCACTCTCGCTGTTGAGCGACGCCCAGGTCGATGCACTGCTCAATGATCCGAATCTGGTCGTCGAGCACTGCTCGTTTGCACTGAAGGATGTGAGCTGACCATGGACTACATCACTCTCGTCCACCTCGCCGAACGTCCTGGTGCAAAGGAGCTGGCTCAAGTCGCCACCGCCCAGCACCTGAAGATCGTCGATTCCGCGCTCCTCGATGCCGCGTTGCGTGGTGGAGATCTGAGTGCCTGGACGCCGGAGCAGGTGGCGGGGGTTGATCTCGTCCTGGAGCGAATCACCGAGGCCATGACCGAGGCCGAAAGCATCGTCAATGGTTACCTGGCCAAGCGAGGCTACGGCCTGCCGCTGAGTCCGGTGCCTGGCCTGGTTACCGGCTGGGTGCGCGACATCGGTCGCTACCTGCTGCACAAGGACCGAATCTCAGACGACAAGGACGCCATCCTGCGCAACTACAAGGATGCCTTGAAGTTCCTGCAGATGGTCGCCGACGGCACGTTCAGTCTCGGCGCCGAGGATCCGATCGCCAACAATCCCATGTTGGCCGATGTTCGCTTCGATGCCGACGAGAACGTATTCAATCGCCAGCAGCTGAGGAGCTTCCGGTGAGCAACGCTCCTTTCGATCACCGTCTGGTCATCGAGCGCCTCACCGCTACGGTGCCGGCGTTGCGACTGATCGGCACGGCAGCGGACTTCGGAGCAGTTAAGGCGCTGCGGGACTATCCAACGCCGGCCGCCTATGTGCTGCTCGCTGAGGAAAGCGGTGAGCCGCGACCAACCGGCAATAGCGGTGGGCCTGCCCGGCAGCGCGTCGGCGCGCTGTTCGGCGTTGTGCTGGCCGTCCGCAGCTACCGATACGACCAGTTGGCCGATGCGGCCGACGATCTCCAGTCGATTCTCGACCAGGTTCGCGGCGCGATGGTGGGCTGGGTACCCAGTTTGCCCTTGGCCAGGGGAACCCAGTTCGTTATCGGCAAGGTGCTGGACTCTGACGACACCACGCTCCTCTGGGGCGAGATCTATTCCACTCAACACGCCATCGGGAGAGACCCATGAGTACCAAGCAAGTCGCCGACACCGCTGAAGTGAAGCGGGAGAAGGTCATTCTGATCGCCGATCACACCCATGGTGAACAGAAGTGCAAGACGGGTGACGAGATCAGTGTCACCAGCATCGAGAAAGAATGGTTGATTCGCCACAAGCGCATTGCTGCGCCGGCCGATCAGGCCGCTGCCGCCGGCAAGGCGAAGGAGTAACCCCTCATGTCTCTGATTTCTCTCCAAGGCAAGATTTGGATGGCTGAGCGCAGTGCTCAAGGCAAGGCGTTGAAGCAGACCTGGGTGGGCAATGCCCCGACCTGTGAACTGCAATTGGCCACCGAAACCACCAACAAAACCGAGAGCTTCAGCGGTAATCGCCTGCAGTACGGCCAGCTCGACCGCGGAAAGACCGCGACGATTAACCTGGCGCTCGACGAATGGCTACTGCCCAACCTGATCCTGGGGCTGTACGCGCAGCAGGTCGCCATTCCCGGCGTGACGGTAACTGGCGAGGCGCTTCCCACGCCGATTGCGGTTGGTGATGTGTTCCGCCTGGCAAAACCCTTCATCAGCGATCTGGTGCTCACCCAGTCGAGCACTCCGCTCGTCGCAGGAACCGACTACAAGATCGAATCTGCCACGGCCGGTCTGATCGAGTTCCTGACTGCCCAAGCATCTGCGGTAAGCGCCGCCTATGAGTCCGAGGAAGCTGTGGCGCTGACGATGTTCACCCAACGGCCTCCGGAGCGCTGGCTATTCCTGGACGGCATCGACACCGAAACCGGCAAGTCGGTCTTGGTCGACTTGTTCCGCTGCAAGTTCAACCCGGTCGGAACTCTGGCAATGATCCATGAGGAATACGGCAATCTGCCGTTGACCGGCAGTGTCCTGTATGACCCGCTGAATGCCGGTGATCCGATGCTCGGTGGATATGGCCGATACATCGAGAAGAAGGCGGCCTGACCATGGCGCGGAAGGTAACCAGGAAGAAATCTGCCACTGGTGCAGAGGACCTGTCTGTCATCCACCCCGACCGCACGATAATCATTGCAGGCCGGGACGTGGTGATGCGCGAGTATGGGTTCTTCGAGTCGCTGGAGCTGCTCCCTCTGTTGGAACCGATCCTGGTCGACCTTGAGGAGCAAGCGAAAGCGAACGCGCCCTGGCCGGGCATCGAGGCGGTTCCTTCTTTCCTGGGCAATCATTTCTCGGTCCTGGTACATCTGATTGCCAAGGCGGCTTCGGTCGATATGGAGTGGATGCGCGGGCTTGGTGCAGACGACGGCTATGAACTGGTCTGGTGGTGGTGGATCGTCAATGGCCCTTTCTGCAAGCGCTGCGCCGAGAAACGTCTGCTGACGGCGCAGGCCATCGCCGAGCAGGCCAGGAAGCGGGACGCTGGTCAGACGCCATCGACTACCTCGTCGCCGCCGGTTACGGCTCCGTAGCCGACATTGGCAAGATGACTCGTCGGCAGATCCTGCAGCAGCTCGACGCGGTGGAGCGACGACATCGGCGCGAACGCGCTGAACGGGTGATCGACGTCAACTTCGCTTTTGCGGGCGGTCAGGACGCTGAACGTCACCTGCAGAAGCTTCTAAAATAGAAAGCGGCCTCCGGGCCGCTTTTTAGCGTCTTCCAAAAGACCTCACTGCTTGCGCGCGCGACCATTCGGGTACTTCCTCCGAATGTGATTCGCAAATGGCAAATCGAGATCTCGAAATCGCCCTTCGGCTGCGTGCCGACATGAAAGACGGCCAGGCTGCCGTCGAAGCTTTGGCGGCCGCGATCAGGGATGTCGGTAGCAAGGCGTCCGAGGCCGGCACGGGCCTGCAGAAAGTCGGTGCTACCGGCGCCGTCGACCAGGCCCAAGGGGCCATCGACAAGCTCGGCCACTCGCTGGATGGTGTGAGTGCTAAGGCGTCCGAGGCCGGCAAGGGCCTACAGAAGGTCGGGACTACCGGGGGCGTTGATCAGGCCCAGGCGCCCATCGACAAGCTCGGCCACTCACTGGATGGCGTGAGTGACAAAGCGTCCGAGGCCAGCAAGGATCTGCAGAAGGTCGGGGCCACCGGGGCCGTCGATCAGGCCCAGGCCTCCGTCGACAGGCTTGGCCAATCCCTGGACTCCACAGGTAAACGCGCAGGCGACGCATCCCGTCAGATCACCCAAGTCGGCGAATCCGCAGAGCAACAAGCTGCTCGAATCAAGGCAATGGTCGCGGCATCGCTGCAGCAAAAGTCTGCGCAAGATGAGGCGGCAGATAGCACCCAGCGACTGAATACCGCTGTCCAGGCAGGAAACACCGCTTGGAGGGATAGCGCTCAGGCGCAGTCCAACGCCATGAACACCTTCCACAACGCCGAGCGCGCCCGTGTCCAGCAGGTCGCTGCGGAAAAGCGCGCGGCGGAAGCTGCAGCCGCCGCTGCTGCTGAGACCTCTCGGCAGGAAGCGGCAGCCCGCAAGCTTCTCGGGGCTATTGATCCAACTTACCGCTCCCTCGCTCAATTGGCGGACCAGGAACGACAGCTCACCGAGCACTTTCGTGCTGGTCGTATTGAGGCTACGGCGTACGCAAGCGCCTTGGACAGAATCCGAGCGCGGCGTGATGTCCTCAATGGCATTGGCAACGATGCCAGGACCTCTACCGTGGCTCTCAACAGCATGGGAGCGGCTATCCGTCGAGTGCAGGGCCTGTTGGTGGCAGGCGTAGCTGGGTACGGCGTAGCGTCCTTCTCCAAGGAAGTCGTCAACACCAACCTGCAGTGGCAGCAGGCGTTGTACACCATGGAGGCAGCTACGGGGTCGGCGGCGAAGGCGAGGCAGGAGTTGGAGTACGTCCGCGAGGTTTCCGAACGCCTCGGCTTGGAGCTGCTCAACACCAGCCAGGCCTATTCCCGCCTGGTGGCGGCCGCGAAAGAAACCCCGGAGCTGGGCAGTTCCCTGCGCACGATCTTCGAAGGCGTCGCCTCGGCCACCACTGCGCTGCACCTCACCCGCCAGGAAACCAATGGCATCCTGCTCGCCCTGGAGCAGATGATCAGCAAGGGCAAGGTCCAGACCCAGGAGCTAGTTCTGCAGCTCGGCCAGCGCGTTCCCGGCGCGTTCTCGCTTGCCGCCAAGGCTCTGGACACCAACACCAAGCAGCTCAGCGAGTGGCTGGAAAAGGGCATGATCCCGGCGGCCGAGTTTCTGCCGCGGTTCGGCGCTGCCCTGCAGGAGGCTTATGGGCCAGCCTCACAGAAAGCGGCCACCGGCTTGCAGGCCGAACTCAACCGTTTGGAGAACGCATTCACTGACCTGAAGATCCAGGCTGGCGAGTCGGGGTTCATCGACACCTTCACTCAGGCCGTGCGAGATCTGCGTGATGTGCTGAAAGATCCGGCGGTGGTGGAGGGCCTGAATCTCCTGATCAAGGGCCTGGGTACTGCCATCGGTTATGCGGCCAAGGGGGCTGCGGGCGTCGTCAACGTCACCAAGTTCGTCGCGGAGGAGATTGCGGCGCGCGTGAACGGTCCCGCCGCTGATGACGTACCCCGCTTGGACGATGCCATCGCTCGTGAAACCGAGTACATGGCAAGGGTTCAGTCCGCGCTTGACGATGCCTACGAGAAGAACGACCAGAAGCGCATCCAGCGATACGAAGAAGCACTCAGCAAGGCACAAGCGCAGATCCAGCAATGGCAGGACCAGCGTGACGCGGTGCTGAACGGTGCCGGCCAGGTCGCGGCGCT
>NZ_KV813317.1:0-777 GCF_001813645.1 Pseudomonas sp. HMSC063H08 | reverse complement strand
CAGAACATCGACGACATCCCAGCCTCCGGGGCGCCGATGCTTAACATGATCGAGTGGTGGCTGTGCCTGAACATGCCCCCCGACGAGGTAGAGAAGATCTCCAGGTTCCGCGAGCTGTCGCCGGCGCAGAAGTCGATGATGCTCTCGGCCCGCAAGGAAAGCGGCAAATTCACCGAGGGCGTGCTCCTGGCCAAGGGCAAGGAGTACCTCTTCCGTGTGGTTCCCCCGAGTCTCTACTTAGCCCTGGCCATGACCGAAAACGAAGAAAAGAACCAGCGCTACAACATCATGCAAGCCACCGGCTGCGACGAGCTCGAGGCGGCCTTGCAGGTCGCAGCGGATCTCGACAAGGCGCGCGGCCTGCCACCCTTCCCCATTATTTTCCCAGACCAACCGGCAGTGGAGTGCCAGGACGAATGAGAGCTCTGAATTCGCTGACCCAGAACCTGATCGACAACCTGACCCAGATCCTGCAGAACCCCGAAGAAGATGCCCTGCAAACGCTCAGGATATGCGCTCCTGTACTGATCGAGGAGCTGCAGCAGATACAACTGAGGGCGGTCGATCGCCGAGACATAGTCCCGCAGATAAAGCAGCTCCTGGATGAATGGCTGCAACAGCATCCACAGCCTGATACGGCCCAACAGGCGCTCATCGAGGCCGTGGACCGCGCGGAAATCCTACAGCGGAGGCAAGCGTGAGACTGTTGAAGGGCGGCTGGGCAGCGAAACGATTTCAAGGTCCTGCCCTGCCCTGGGCGGGGCTGCTGCTGGTCTT
>NZ_KV813316.1:0-246 GCF_001813645.1 Pseudomonas sp. HMSC063H08 | reverse complement strand
AAACACCTTGAAATCACATACCTGAATCCGGATAGACGTAAGCCCAAGCGAACGGATATCCAACCGAATTGCTTGACGATCATAGAGCGTTGGAACCACCTGATCCCTTCCCGAACTCAGAAGTGAAACGACGCATCGCCGATGGTAGTGTGGGGTCTCCCCATGTGAGAGTAGGTCATCGTCAAGCTCCTATCCCAAAACCCCTGGTCAGCGATGACCAGGGGTTTTGCTTTTGCGCGCGGAAAA
>NZ_KV813315.1:0-2414 GCF_001813645.1 Pseudomonas sp. HMSC063H08 | reverse complement strand
CAGGTGGTGCGGGCCGGCCCAGATGTACAGGGTGATCAGCGCCCAGAAGTGGACGATGGACAGCCGGTAGGAGTAGACCGGGCGCCCGGCCTGCTTGGGCACGAAGTAGTACATCATGCCGAGGAAGCCGGCGGTGAGGAAGAAGCCCACGGCGTTGTGCCCGTACCACCACTGGACCATGGCATCGGTGGCGCCGGAGTACATCGAGTAGGACTTGAACCAGCTCACCGGCAGCGACATGTGGTTGACGATGTGCAGCATCGCGGTGGTCAGGATGAACGAGCCGAAGAACCAGTTGCCGACATAGATGTGCTTGACCTTGCGCTTGATCAGGGTGCCGAAGAACACCACCGCGTAGGCGACCCAGACGATCGCCAGCCAGATCGCGCCGGTGAACTCGATCTCGGCGTATTCCTTGGTGGTGGTGTTGCCCAGCGGCAGGCTGACCAGCAGGATCACCGCCACCGCCTGCCAGCCCCAGAAGGTGAAGGCGGCCAGGGTGTCGGAGAACAGGCGTACCTGGCAGGTGCGCTGCACCGTGTAGTAGCTGGTGGCGAACAGCGCGCAGCCGCCGAAGGCGAAGATCACCAGGTTGGTATGCAGCGGCCGCAGGCGGCCGAAGCTGGTCCAGGGCAGGTCGAAGTTCATCTGGGGCCAGACCAGTTGCGAGGCGATCAGTACGCCCAACCCCATGCCGATCACGCCCCATACCACGGTCATGATGGCGAACTGGCGAACCACCTTGTAGTTGTAGGCAGGTTCCGTCGTTGCTTTGTTCATCTGTACAGTCCCGAAAGAAATGAACAGCCGGCGACCGCCGTCGAGGGGGGAGACGGGGCGCCAGCCGGAGCCTGCAATCTAAGGGCTGGGGCGGGGGTAAAACAGCTTCAGGTCGATATTGAGAGAGAGTGAGAAATACCAGGGAGGGGGAGCGCGATAAAGTGGGATGTACTGGGACGGATCGGACTATAGCGGGATGGGGCGATGAAAATGTTTTGCCACTGGGGAAAGAAAAACCCGGCTCATTCGGCCGGGTCAAAAAGGCCCAACTGATCGGTTCGGCGTTGTCTCCGGTGCTTTCGAACAACGCTGTAGATCCAGTCCTCGGTGACGCCGAACTCCCGGACCAATTTGTCAGCATTCGAGCCATCGTACCGCTGCAGTATATGCAGTTCCAGGCGCTTGCGAGCCAGCTCATCCTTGACCGGAAAGACAAACGTGATACCGGCCCAGCGCCGATGCAATTGGAACACCAGTTCCTCTGACTCAGATACTGCTTTCTCCCGAGAGAGCCCGTTACGCACGAACGCTTCGACGATCAGTTCGGCCAGCTCGCTGAGCATGTTGTTCCGGCGGCGGATCTGCTGCGAACGGATCTCCTTCATTATTACCTCCGCTTGCTATCTGCGGCCGCTTGGAGCGTTTCCACCAGGGCCTTGAGGATTGGACGCTGCCGCCGCCATCCTTTCGGCAACTGTTCCAAGCCGGCCGCCTGTTCTGGATGCTCAATGCCCAGGTCCTGGCAGAGCCGATCCACTTCAGCGAGGAGGTACCGTTTCTCCTGCTCGACGTGCAGAGCTGCCAGGATTGCCGTGAGCTGATCTGGTTTCTTCAGCCATGCGACCTTGGCCACGCCGAACATCTGCTTGGCGATCTTGTCGGCGTAGCTCCAGGGCAGCCTCATCTCAGCCAACTGCGCCTCAATGACCTGGACCTCGGCGGGTAGCTGGCTGAAGTTATGCGGCTTGCCGGCTGCTCGCTTGCTGGGCTGTGGTTGCCAGCCCAGGCGCTTGAACTCCGTCAGCAACTGCTCGGCCTGGCGCAGGTTCAGATCCCGCGCCGACCCCTTGCCGAACATCGCATGCAGCTTCTGCCGATAGACATCGTCCTGCAGGCCGAGCTGCTGACGAGCGATGTGGATCTTGCTGAGCAGCCCCCTAGCGAGTGCCATGGAACACCTCCATGCCATGCCGACGACCCAGCCGGCGCAGCTCAGCATCGCTGACGCCCAGTTCGCGAGCGAGCCTGGCCGTCTGCGCGGCCAGCAGCGCCTGGGCGGCGATCATCCGGCTCAACCAGACCTTCGGGTTCACGCCAGGAGCCGGCTGCAAAGCCGGCACGGGCGCTGGTGAGCGTTGGGGCTCGGTCTTGGTTTGCGTACGTGGCGCGGCAGGCTTCGCTTTGAGCGACGAATTCTCGGCCAGGGCTCCGTTGTATACCGGCGTCTTCATGGGATTGATGACGAAAGTGTCCGGCAGCTCGCGCATCTTGTACCCGACTTTCTCGATCTGCCCGCCGCCGGCCAGGAACTGCTGAACCAGTTCGTCCAGCTCCTGGGCCTCCTGCCGCTTTACGTCAGCATCACGCCGAGGTGGATCGCCGGCCGTTGAGTGGTAGCGCTCCATCACCTGGCC
>NZ_KV813314.1:0-2340 GCF_001813645.1 Pseudomonas sp. HMSC063H08 | reverse complement strand
GTAAGCGTCCAGCCCGCCCACCTTTTGCTCGAACACCCCGGCCTGCATCCTGTGCTTTTTCCAGCAGGGGATTCATATGGAAACGATGCACGCGCGGCGCCAGGCCTGGGCTCAGCACGTCCAGGCCTGGCGGGACAGCGGGCTGACTCAGGTCGCTTACTGCCAGCAGCATGAGCTCAAACCCAAGGCGCTGGCCTACTGGATCAGGCGCAGCAAGCAGACTGCCACGCCGCTGACCCTGGTGCCCCTGGCGCTGCAGGGGCCGTCCGCCGGCGGCGAGTTGCTGCTGCAGCACGCCAGCGGCTGGCGGTTGGCGTTGCCGGCTGGCATCGATGCAACCTGGTTGGCCGGGTTGCTGCGGGGGATAGCCTGATGCTCACGCCGGCCCAGGTTTGGCTGGTGGTCGAGCCAGTCGATATGCGTCTGGGGATCGACGGGCTGTCGGCGCACATCCAGCAGGCACTCGGCCGGCCACCCTGCGACGGCACGGCCTATGCCTTTCGTAATCGGCGCGGCTCGCGGCTCAAGCTGCTGCAGTGGGACGGCACCGGTGTGTGGCTGAGCCAGCGCCGTCTGCATCAAGGCTGTTTCCGCTGGCCGAATGCCGACGACAGGCTGCTCACCTTGACCCAGGCGCAGTGGCAATGGCTGATCGCCGGCGTCGATTGGCAGCGCCTCGAGGCGCGTCCGCCGGAGCATTGGCAGGTGTGATAAATAGCTCAGGAACGCCAGTATTTACGGGCCTTTCAGGCGGTTTTCCGGTAGAATTCGCGCATGCTTTTAACCGCCGAACTCGCCGCCCTGAATCTCGATCCTGCCCAGCAGGAAGGCGTCGTTGCCGCCGTCTTACCGCTGCATGCCGAGGCCGAAAAGCTACGGGCCCAGGCCAAGCTCGACACCTTGAAAATCCAGGCGCTGACCCTCGAACTGGCACACCTGCGACGTATTCGTTTCGGCGTCAAAAACGAGGCCCTGTCACCGGAACAGCGTGACCTGTTCCGCGAGACGGCTGACGCCGACAGCGCCGCCATCGAGGCCGAGGTCGAGCAGCAGCTGCCCGAGCTGCGCAGCCAGCGCCAGCGTGCCGGTCGCCAGCCCTTGCCGGAGCATCTGCCGCGCATCGAACACCGCCACGAACCCGAGACCTGCAGCTGCGGCCAGTGCGGCGGCGAGCTGGTCAAGATCGGCGAAGACATTAGCGAGCAGCTTGACGTTACGCCGGCCAAGTTCTTCGTGCACCGGCACATTCGTCCGCAATACGCCTGCCGTCCGTGCGAACGCATCACCGCCGCGCCGGTTCCGCCGGCAGTGATCGACGGTGGCATGGCCGCCCCTGGCCTGATCGCCTGGGTACTGATCAGCAAGTTCCTCGATCACCTGCCGCTCTACCGCCTCGAACAGATCGCCGCCCGTGACGGCATCACCCTGGCTCGTTCGACCCTGGCCGAGTGGGTCGGGCGCTACGGTGTTGCCTTGCAGCCCCTGGTGGATCGGCTGCGCGAGTTATTGCTACAACGACCCGTGCTGCATGCTGATGAAACGCCCATGCAGCAACTCGATCCCGGCCAGGGCAAAACCAAACGCGCCTACCTCTGGGCCTACCGCAGCAACGACCTGGACGAAGGGCCGCGCCTCGCCGTGTTCGACTATCAATGCGGGCGCAGCGGCGAGCATGCACGCACCTTTCTGGGCGACTGGAAAGGGCACCTGGTGGTGGACGACTATGCCGGCTACAAGGCGCTGTTCGCCCTGGGCGTCACCGAGGTCGGCTGCATGGCCCATGCCCGGCGCAAGTTCTTCGAGCTGCATGCGGCCAACCAGAGTCCGGTGGCTGCCGAGGCCTTGCGGCGTATCGCCGAACTCTATGCCATCGAAGCGCGCGGCCGCACTCTCGACGCTGCCGCACGGCAGGTGCTGCGCGAACAAGAAGCCCTGCCCAAACTGCAGGCCATGCACGACTGGCTGCAGCTGACGCGGCAAAGCGTGGCCAACGGTGGCAGCCTGGCCAAGGCCATGGACTACAGCCTGAAACGCTGGACGGCGCTGTCGCGCTACGCGCACAACGCCACCCTGCCGATCGACAACAATCCGGTCGAGAACATCATCCGACCGATCGCGGTGGGTAAGAAGAATTGGTTGTTTACCGGTTCGGAGCGCGCCGGCCGCCGCGCCGCCGCCATCCAGAGCCTGCTGGCCACCGCCAAACTGAACGGCGTCGAGCCCGCCGCCTGGCTCAAGGATACGCTGGAAAAACTGCCCACCTGGCCCAACAGCCGGATCGATGAGCTGTTACCCCTCAGCCCCGCAAACTGAGCAAGGGTGGGGCGGCTGGACGCTTAC
>NZ_KV813313.1:0-32936 GCF_001813645.1 Pseudomonas sp. HMSC063H08 | reverse complement strand
GGTCTCAGGTGAGCTTCATGCGATTGCCTTGAGAACCCCCCCTCCCCCAAAAACGCCCGCGCCCAAAACAAGTATCTCGCTACCGTAGAAAGACAATGTTTCCAAAGGCAGTGCAGTTACCCGATCGAATATGGATTCGAAGAATGGAACATCTTGCGAGACTGAGGAATCGGAGGTGAGGAGCCCGACAATCAGTCGATGCACGGTTTCCAGACTGCCAGCCCCGAAGTCTGCAAGGAAAAATACAGATAAACCCAGCCCTGCAAGAAGGAAGGTGAAAAACAAGTATGTCTTTTTGATCAGTTTTAGCCAATAGGCAAAAAATAAGACAATGACGATATTGGCCAGAGCAGCTTTCTGCAGCGACAGCATCGCCCCCAAGCAAAGAAGAAGGAAACATACCACGCGCGCCCAACCCTTTAGATAAAAGAGTGAAGCAAGTGCGGGAACTCCCACCATAACACCATATGCGGTCAAACTTCCTACCAATGATGCAAAACGGGCGCCCCCAGCACGCTCACTGGCTTCAGCGAACCATTCTATAGGTCCAAATACATACTGCCAGAGAAAAGAAAGAGCCGCCAGACTGAAGAAAAATGAAATAAGTTGCATGGGCACTTTTAGATTATCTCTGGCAAGAACCATAGCAACAAAGAGAAGAGGTAATGATGCCCACAACCTGAAAATCCCTATGGAATAGTCTCCATATAGATCGAACCATAACACCGAAACGAGCGAGGCATACGTCCAGAAGAAAATAACAAATATACCTAATGCGCTATATTTAATATCCCTCCAGTTATTAATAAATAAGAGAAAAAACAGCCCACAAAACCCAGCAAGAATTAAATAATACGCACCGGATAGATTCCGGAGAATATGAAAGAGAAACACAAAAAGGAGAACCAGAGCAACGCTTCTCTGCTTCACGAGTACCACCCATCTTTGTTTGCTTTCTCTTTGGAAAGTTTCGACTTTCTATCGAGAACCCCCTTCCGATAGGATGAGGCCAAAACGAGCCTATAAGCAGCTCTAGAGTAGAGCCATCGAATAGAGTCCGTTTTCTCTAGAGAATGAATAAGAATATTTGAAAACTTTGACTCCAGCGCAAGACACAGCACTGCTCTGAATAGACTCTGAAACTTGCTTGACAAAGCAAAGCCCGGCTCCATCCATCGTATAGGACCAAGAGTCTCAAGGTCATCAGTTGTTGCAACTTTCATGAATTCCGGCATTCCGTCACGGGCGGCATGATAGTACTTGCGACAGAACTTCGAAATACTGCCTTCCGGTTCGACATGCTCGATTTCAGCCCGACAAGGAAGAACAGAATAACCAAGCTTGCCAACCCTTAACCCAAACTCCGTATCTTCAAAGCCGTACCCAACAAATCGCTCATCAAAAAGAGCATTATCTTGGAGCAGAATATCCCTCTCAGCGAGCATATTCATGGTAACAATAGTTTTATACCCCAAGGAGTTGGGCAGCGGCTTGTCAGCAGAGAAGTGACAACTATCCCTATAGCGATAGTAATTACTCGTCGACACCAATGAGCAAGAAAATCTGACACCACCGCACCAGATAACGCGTTCCCCCCTTCGAGAGTTAGCAGCGTTCAGAAAATTCGAGAGATGAGCAGGATCTGGCACACAATCATCATCAAGAAGCACTACGTAGCGCCCCTTCGCTAAACGAACGCCTTTATTTCGTTTTGCACTA
This sequence comes from Pseudomonas sp. HMSC063H08, assembly GCF_001813645.1. Classification (NCBI taxonomy): domain Bacteria; kingdom Pseudomonadati; phylum Pseudomonadota; class Gammaproteobacteria; order Pseudomonadales; family Pseudomonadaceae; genus Pseudomonas; species Pseudomonas sp. HMSC063H08. The sequence goes on along the minus strand of NZ_KV813313.1, from coordinate 31,217 downwards.
GCCGAATTCAGCTCGGCCTGCTCAAGACGGACGTTGAAGCCCTGAACCGCTTCGAACTCGCGGACCACATCGGGTGTTTCATCACCACTATTACTGTCGACAACAATAACTTCAAAATCCTTAAAAGCCAGAGACTGCGCTACAAGGCCGGCCAGGACCAATTTTAGTTCCTTGGGACGACGCCAAGTACTAACGACGACACTCAACAACATCAAAGTCCCCTTTTCTCTCTCAACTTAACCGTGGCCAGGAAAAACATTCCCATCCCCAAAGAGACCTCTGTAACGACCAGCGTCCACGCTCCAAAAAGCTCATCCCCCCAAAGCGCCAAGAGGATAAATGTTAATACCCCGCCCAATTCCGCAAAAAAAATTGCTCGCAAATATACACCATCATACCCAGAAGGAACAAGAGTCAACCCTCCATACAGAACACCAATACAAGCAAACACTGGCACTATCGAAAACATTCTTATTACAACAGTTAGACCTCTGGACTGTTCCGGGAATAGGAGATATGAAATGTATTCAGAAAATAAGAAAAGAAATAAACAACTAGGAATAGCTATTAGTAACATCAGACCTAGCGCTTTCCTTCTTAAACTGCCGACTGCCGGGTCGGCACTCGCATACATCCTGCTAAAAGTCGGAAATAGAGCGCTAGCTATGGGTGAAGTAGCAGCCGCGATCCCGCGAAGGAATTTATCCGCAGTAGAAAGCACTCCGGCCGCGGAGGCTCCACCAACAACACCAACCGCCGCAACGAGCACTTGCATGTGCAAGCTAAGAAAAGCCAGAGAAAGAAAAGATCGAGCACCGTCACGCAATATATCGAGAATTCTGTCTTTCTCGAGAACCGGGCGCCACCGTATTCCCATAGAAAATAAAATACAACAGAGAGCACTTCCACCTATGACATAGGAAAAACCAAACCCCAACGAAGCCAGCACAAGGTCAGAATCCTTCGTGACAAAAAAAACGACCAATAGAAAATAAAATACCTTAGACAAAAAATTGGTAAGCGCCAACCATCCAAACAGCGCTCTTCCCTGAAAGAACCATACTGCTTGAAGATAATTTCCAACTACTGCCGGAAGAGCAGCCGCAACCAATACAAGCAAGGGGATTGGTAAAATAGAAGATACAGCCAAAATGGCCAGCACTAAAAGTGAAAGCAGCAACAATAAGAATCTAGCACTCTGTACAACAGAAAAGAAACTAGACAGTTCAACTTTGTTATCGATAATGGCAGCCTTTCTTGATCCTGCCAGAATAAATCCAAAGTCTACCAGTTGACATAGAATGACAGCCACGGCCTGGGCAATCACCAATTGGCCAAACGCTTCGCTTGACAATGTTCTCGTGAGAAAAGGAATCGCAGCAAGAGGCAAAAGATAGTTGCTGCCCATGGATATACCGGAGTAGAAAACGCCCCGCCTTATTGACATTCTACTCGATACCCCCTAATACAATTCAACAACTACAACAAGTAAACCCTGATGCCAGTAAGTGGCATCAGGGTTTAGATCAAAACTTAGCGAAGAGAGCCATCGCTACGAAGCTTCCTTATAAAACCAGCGAGCACTGCGAGTAGAATTCCAATTATCAATCCTGCCAAAGTACCTATAGTAACTATAAGAATCTTCTTCGGCTTAATGGGTTGATTTGAAAAAGAGAGTCCCTCGTCTTCCTTGTAGACAGCCACCGCATCAGAATCCACAGACAAACTGGAGTTCCAAGATAGTTTCTCTTGGAGAGTTCTCAACTCAGGAATGAATGGAGCATCTACACTACGCGACTCAAGATTGTTGATTTCAGCGCGCAGCGCCTTAGCTCCTCGCATGTACATCAAGTCACCATCCATGATCGAGGAGAGTTGTTGCTCGGACGCCCCTTCTATTAATGGCGGGCCATCTATCTTGAGCGACTCCGCAATCAGCAATGCCTCCTTCAAACGTGCAATTCTATCATCACGGCGGCCCTTCGCCATATTCTGCAGCACGGTTATGCGGCTCTGCATTGCAGCATTTCTTACCTGGAAATCTCTACCTGCACTATCAATAACCTCATGCACGGCCCGATCCGCAGCCAAACGCACGAAAGCTTGTGCCCATGTAGCAAGAACCTCTCGCTTCGTGCCCTCCACAATTACCGTATAACGGTCTGCATCTGGCTTGTTAGCAGGATCAATCTTTACCTCTTTGGAGAACTTCTTATAAAACTCCTCCTGCTCATCTTCGCTTTCCGCTCCCTCACCCACCTGGGGAAGGTATATCTTATAGAAGAACTCTTTTTTATTCTCATCCGAAAGCAGATTGCGCGAAAAGATCGCATAGATACTTCTAACAGTATATGCATCTAGGCCATTCTCCCTTCTACCAACATTGAAACCTTCGATAGACCCAAGAGCAGGAGGCACTACTGCAACCCTATATTCATATACAGGCTTACTCAGATACGCATAGGTAAAAGACCCGATTAATGCAAGAAGAGTAGTCAGAAGAATCAGAACCTTGTTAACCCAAAGCTCCTTGACCAGCTTCACCAGGTCAACCTCACCATCAGCCGTCATCAAAGAAGAATTCTGCTTATTCACATTCAGTCCATCATCAGTCCAATCGGAAACTCTATCAGGGGAAAAGCCCAACAAGATATATTGGACACCACGATCCCCGACAAGTTCTACACGGAAGGTTGTCTTGACGACTTATGATGCGCAAAGCCTGCAAAAACTCCAAAAAACCAACCGAGCAGACCGCCCGCAACAAACACCAATGAAAATAACAATGCACTCGGAATCGCAGGCGTCTCCCACCCCAAGAAGGAAAATTGGATAAGAGCACGATTTTCCAAAGTAAAAATAATTGCCGACAAGGCCACAACCACTATCAGTAGCCCAACAAGCATTCTTTTAAGCGTGCGCATGAATACCTCCATACCAAGCAGGTCAAGCCTCTAAACAGCCTTATTCCGGCTCGTTGACCCGATCCCGCAACTCCTTGCCCGGCTTGAAGTGCGGCACGAACTTGCCGTCGAGGCGTACCGACTCCCCGGTCTTGGGGTTGCGACCGACGCGCGGGGCGCGGTAGTGCAAGGAAAAGCTGCCGAAACCACGGATCTCGATCCGGTCCCCGGTCGCCAGGGCCTGGGACATTTGCTCCAGCATGGTCTTGATTGCCAACTCGACATCCTTCGCGGACAGTTGCCCCTGATGGGTAACGATCCGTTCGATCAACTCCGACTTGGTCATGGTTTTCCCTTCTTTTTCAAGCGGCTAGATCAGCTCAGGTCTCTTTTAGCATGCTGATCAGTCTTTGAACAGGTCCAAGAAGGGGAAAACGAAAAAGGGCGGCCTAGGCCGCCCTTTTTCATGATGGATCAGAGACTTAGCCCTGATTCTCCATCTGAGCACGGATCAGATCACCAATGGTGGTCGGACCAGCGCTTTCTACTTCCTGCTTACGCAGTTCTTTCATTGCGTCCTTCTCGTCGTCGACGTCCTTGGACTTGACGGAGAGGCTGATGACGCGGCTCTTGCGGTCGATGCTGATGATCTTGGCTTCGACTTCCTCGCCTTCCTTCAGAACGTTGCGCGCGTCTTCGACGCGGTCACGGCTGATTTCGGAAGCCTTCAGGATACCTTCGATGTCGTCGCCCAGGCTGATGACAGCGCCTTTGGCGTCGACTTCCTTCACGGTACCGCGGACGATGCTGCCTTTCTCGTGCAGGGACGCGTAGTTGGAGAACGGATCGTCTTCCAGCTGCTTGATGCCCAGGGAGATGCGCTCGCGCTCCGGGTCGACCGACAGGATGACGGTTTCCAGCTCGTCGCCCTTCTTGAAGCGACGTACGGCTTCTTCGCCGACTTCGTTCCAGGAGATGTCGGACAGGTGGACCAGGCCGTCGATGCCGCCGTCCAGACCGATGAAGATACCGAAGTCGGTGATCGACTTGATGGTACCGGAGATACGGTCACCCTTGTTGAACTGGCTGGAGAAGTCTTCCCACGGGTTGGATTTGCACTGCTTGATGCCCAGGGAGATACGACGACGCTCTTCGTCGATGTCCAGAACCTGAACTTCCACTTCGTCGCCAACCTGGACGACTTTCGACGGATGGATGTTCTTGTTGGTCCAGTCCATTTCGGAGACGTGTACCAGGCCTTCCACGCCCTCTTCCAGCTCGGCGAAGCAGCCGTAGTCGGTGAGGTTGGTGACGCGGGCCATGACGCGGGTGCCTTCCGGGTAACGCGCCTTGATGGCAACCCACGGGTCTTCGCCCAGTTGCTTCAGGCCCAGGGATACACGGTTGCGCTCGCGGTCGAACTTCAGGACCTTGACGTCGATCTCGTCGCCAACGTTGACGATCTCGGACGGATGCTTGATGCGCTTCCAGGCCATGTCGGTGATGTGCAGCAGGCCGTCTACGCCGCCCAGGTCCACGAATGCGCCGTAGTCGGTGAGGTTCTTGACGATACCCTTGACCTGCTGGCCTTCCTGCAGCGATTCCAGCAGAGCTTCACGCTCGGCGCTGTTCTCGGCTTCCAGGACGCTGCGGCGGGAAACGACAACGTTGTTGCGCTTCTGGTCGAGCTTGATGACCTTGAACTCGAGCTCTTTGCCTTCCAGGTGGGTGGTGTCGCGAACCGGACGCACGTCGACCAGCGAACCCGGCAGGAACGCGCGGATGCCGTTGACGTCGACGGTGAAACCGCCCTTGACCTTGCCGTTGATGACGCCCTTGACCACTTCGTCGGCAGCGAAAGCCGCTTCCAGAACAATCCAGCTCTCGGCGCGCTTGGCTTTCTCGCGGGACAGCTTGGTCTCGCCAAAGCCGTCTTCTACCGCGTCCAATGCGACGTGGACTTCGTCACCCACCTTGATGGTCAGTTCGCCCTGTTCGTTGTAGAACTGCTCGACCGGGATGACGCCCTCGGATTTCAGACCGGCATGGACGGTGACCCAGTCACCATCGATGTCGACCACGATGCCGGTGATGATGGCACCCGGCTGCATGTCGAGGGATTTCAGACTTTCTTCAAAGAGTTCTGCGAAGCTTTCGCTCATGTTCATACCTGTAGTCAAAGGCCCGGAAGGGCCCGATTCCGCATCACCAGCCAATGCGGTCAAGTCATTAAATGAAGCCGCAGGACAATTTGCTGGTTTCCTGCTAGCTTCTGATTGCACTCCCGAATGGGAATGCCCAGTTGGGTTGTTCTGCGATGGCGCCATCCAAGTCGAGAGGCAACCCTCACCGCACCTGCAAAACGCCACAACATAAGGTCTGGAATATTAGCAACCAGGCCCTGTATCGTCAATTCCCGCGCCGAAACCTCAGACGTCCCAGCCCTGCCGCTCGCAGTGCCGGATGATCGTCTCGACCACCGCCTCGATGCTCATTTCGGTGGAGTCCAGCAGGATCGCGTCATCGGCCGGTTTCAGCGGCGCGACCGCGCGCTGGCTGTCGCGCTCGTCGCGCTCGCGGATTTCTTCCAGCAAGGCAGACTGGTCAACATCCGCGCCCTTCGCCTTCAACTGCAGGTAGCGTCGACGCGCACGCTCCTCCGCCGAGGCGGTGAGGAAGATCTTCAGAGGCGCATCGGGAAACACCACGGTGCCCATGTCGCGGCCGTCGGCCACCAACCCCGGCGCTTCGAGGAACGCCCGCTGGCGCTGCAGCAACGCATCGCGCACGGCCGGTAAGGCGGCGACCTGTGAGGCGCCGGCACCGACCTGCTCGGTACGGATCACATCGGTCACTTCCTCGCCTTCGAGAATGATGCGCTGCCCATGGCTGCCATCGGCGGCGACGAACTGCACATCGAGGTGCGCAGCCAGGACCTTCAGCGCCTCTTCATTGGTCAGGTCGACACCATGGTTGACCGCGGCGAACGCCAACAGCCGATAAAGCGCCCCGGAATCCAGCAGGTTCCAGCCCAGGCGCCGGGCGAGCAGCCCGGCGACCGTGCCCTTGCCGGCGCCACTGGGGCCATCGATGGCGAGCATCGGTACAGCGCCGTTCATCAATTGTTCTCCACGGCGACCCGGATACCGGTCTGGGCACACAGGGCGAGGAAGTTGGGGAAGGAGGTGGCGACGTTGGCGCAATCGTGGATGCGGATCGGCCCGCTGGCGCGCAGCGAAGCGACGCTGAAGGACATGGCGATACGGTGGTCGCCGTGCGCCCAGACTTCGCCGCCACCGAACGCACCACCCTCGATGACGATACCATCCGGGGTCGGCTCGGCCTTCACGCCCAGGGCCTTCAGGCCGTCGGCCATGACCTGGATACGGTCCGACTCCTTGACCCGCAGCTCTTCGGCGCCACGCAGGACCGTGCGCCCCTCGGCGCAGGCGGCAGCCACGAAGAGTACCGGGAACTCGTCGATAGCCAGTGGCACCAGGTCCTCGGGAATGTCGATGCCCTTGAGCCGCGCGGAGCGCACGCGGATGTCGGCGACCGGCTCGCCGCCGACCTCGCGCTGGTTTTCCAGGCTCAGGTCACCACCCATCAGGCGCAGGATCTCGATGACGCCGACGCGCGTCGGGTTGATGCCGACGTGCTGCAGGACCAGTTCCGAACCTTCGGCGATACTGGCGGCAACCAGGAAGAAGGCTGCCGAGGAAATGTCGGCCGGGACCTCGATATGGGTGGCGCTCAACTTATGCCCGGATTCGACCTTGGCGGTGCTGCCCTCGACCTCCACCGGATAGCCGAAGCCGCGCAGCATGCGCTCGGTGTGGTCGCGGGTCGGCGCCGGCTCGGTGACCGAGGTCTCACCCGCGGCGTAGAGCCCGGCGAGCAACAGGCAGGACTTCACCTGGGCGCTGGCCATCGGCATGTCGTAATGCATACCGGTGAGGCGCTGGCCGCCGCGAATGGTCATCGGCGGACGGCCTTCCGGCCCCGTCTCGATTACCGCGCCCATCTCGCGCAGCGGCTTGGCTACGCGATTCATCGGCCGCTTGGAAAGGGAAGCGTCGCCGGTCAGGGTGCTGTCGAACGGCTGGGCCGCCAGCAGACCGCTGAGCAGACGCATGGAAGTACCGGAGTTACCCAGGTAGATCGGCCCAGGCGGCGCCTTGAGGCCGTGCAGGCCAACGCCATGGACGGTGACGCGGCCGTTCTGCGGCCCCTCGATCACCACTCCCATGTCGCGGAACGCCTGGATGGTTGCCAGTGCGTCCTCGCCCTCGAGGAAGCCCTCCACTTCGGTGGTGCCTTCGGCCAGGGAGCCGAGCATGATCGAGCGATGGGAGATCGACTTGTCGCCCGGTACCCGGATGGTTCCGGACAGGCTGCCGCCCGGCTGGGCCAGATAAATCAGGTCGTTGTTGTGCATGGCGTCCACATAGGCCCGACGGGCCAGGATTTTGCTGAAATGCTCACGGGCTACCCGGGCGCGCGTGAAAACGCCCAACAACTGGTGCCCGTCCCCAGTGTCGACGGCCTCGCGCAGCGCGTCGAGGTCGTCACGAAAAACATCCAGTGTACGCAGCACCGCCTCGCGATTGGCGAGAAAGATGTCGTGCCACATCACCGGGTCGCTGCCGGCGATCCGTGTGAAATCACGGAAACCGCCGGCGGCATAGCGGAAGATCTCCAGGTTCTCGCTGCGCTTGGCCAGGGAGTCGACCAGGGTGAAGGCCAGCAGGTGAGGCAGGTGGCTGGTGGCCGCCAGAACCTCGTCGTGATGCTCGACCTCCATGTGCTCGACGTCCGCGCCCAGCGCGCGCCACAGGCTGTCGACCAGCGCCAGCGCGTCGGCATCGGTCTCCGCGGAGGGCGTGAGAATCACCTTGTGCCGGCGGAACAGGGTCGCCTTCGCCGCGGTCACTCCGCTCTGCTCGGAACCCGCGATCGGATGCCCCGGTACCAGGTACCGCGGCATCCCGCCGAACGCGGCACGCGCGGCACGCACGATATTGCCCTTGGCGCTGCCAACGTCGGTCAATACAGCCTTGCCCAGATCGAGTTTCGCCAGGTCGGCCAGCACCCGTTCCATCGCCAGGATCGGCACCGCCAGCTGGATCACGTCGGCGCCGACGCAGGCGCGGCCAAGATCCTCCTCGCAACGGTCGACCACGCCGAGTTCCACCGCCAGGCGGCAAGACTCGGCATCCCGATCCACGCCGACCACTTCGCGGAACAACCCTTTGCTCCGCAACCCCTTGGCGAAGGAGCCGCCGATCAGGCCCAGCCCCACCACCACCAGGCGGCCCAGCTTAGGGGTCGACTGTTGCAGCGGCGTGACCTCAGTCATGCGCCAGCACCTTGCCCAGCGCCTGGAGGAAACGATCGTTCTCTTCCGGCAGCCCGATGGAGACGCGCAGGAAGGTCGGCATCCCGTAGCCAGCCACCGGACGCACGATCACGCCTTCGCGCAGCAGCGCCTGGTAAACCGGACCGGCATCACGAGCCAGATCCACGGCGATGAAGTTGCCCTTCGAGGGAATCCAGGACAGGCCCAACGCGTGAAAGCCATCCTCCAGCTGCGCCATGCCGGAATCGTTTAGGCGGCGACTCTGCGCCAGGTAGTCATGGTCATCCAGCGCCGCGCAGGCAGCCGCCAGGGCCAGGCTATTGACATTGAACGGCTGGCGCACGCGGTTGAGCACATCGGCCACCGCCTTGCTCGAAAGCGCGTAGCCGACCCGCAGCGAAGCCAAGCCATAGGCCTTGGAGAAGGTCCGCGAGACCAGCAGGTTGGGATGGTGCGCCAGGTAGTCCAGGCCATCGGGCAGCTCGTCGCCCTCGGCGTATTCGATATAGGCCTCGTCCAGCACCACCAGCACCTCCGCCGGCACCTGGGCGAGGAACCGCTCCAGGGCGTCCGCACCGAACCAGGTCCCGGTCGGGTTGTTCGGGTTGGCGACGAACACCACGCGAGTTTGCCTATCGATGGCGGCGAGCATCGCTTCCAGGTCATGCCCCCAGGCGCGCGCCTTGACCGCCCGCCCCTCGGCGCCCACGGCCTGGGTGGCGATCGGGTAGACGGCGAAGGCATGTTCGCTGAACACGGCGTTCAGACCAGGCGCGAGGTAGGCACGGGCGACCAGGTCGAGAATGTCGTTGGAGCCGTTGCCCAGGGTCACCTGCGCCGCATCCACCGCGCAACGCTCGGCCAGCTTGCGCTTGAGTTCGAAACCGTTGCCGTCAGGATAACGGGTCAGTTCCGCCAGTTCGGCGCGGATAGCCTCCAGCGCCTTTGGGCTCGCACCCAGCGGGTTCTCGTTGCTGGCGAGCTTGACGATCGCCGCAGGGTCGATGCCCAGCTCGCGGGCCAGTTCGTCCACCGGCTTGCCAGGGACGTAGGGCGACAGCTTTTGCACCCCCGGCTGGGCCAGGGCAAGGAAATCGGACATGGATAGTTCAGCCTCGACGCGGGACGGGGCATTCATCGATGACCCGTCTCTTCGGAATGACAGCGCGCTCAGAGCACCGCTTTCGGATAGGAGCCCAGGACCTTCAGGGCGACGGCTTCCTGGCCGATCTTCTCCAGGACGTCCTTGATCAGCGGTTCTTTATGGTGGCCGACGAAATCGATGAAGAACACGTAGGTCCATTTGCCGCTGCGCGACGGGCGGGTTTCGATGCGGGTCAGGTCGATACCGTTGTTGTGGAACGGTACCAGCAGCTCGTGCAGGGCTCCCGGCTTGTTGCGCATGGAAACGATGATCGAGGTCTTGTCGTCGCCGGTCGGCGGAACCTCCTGGTTGCCGATGATCAGGAAGCGCGTGGAGTTGTCCGGGCGGTCCTCGATCTTCTCGTGCAGCTTGCTCAGGTCGTACAGGCTGGCCGCCATGTCGCCGGCGATCGCCGCCGAATTCCACTCGCTCTTCACCCGCTTGGCCGCGTCGGCGTTGCTCGACACCGCCACCCGCTCGACGCTCGGGTAGTGCGAGTCCAGCCACTTGCGACATTGCGCGAGGGATTGGGCATGGGAATAGATCCGGGTGATGTTGTCGGTCTTGGTGGTTTCGCCGACCAGCAGGTGATGGTGGATACGCAACTCGACTTCGCCGCAGATCACCATGTCGTGCTCGAGGAAGCTGTCGAGGGTATGGTTGACCGCCCCCTCGGTGGAGTTTTCCACAGGCACCACGCCGAAGTTCACCGCGCCGGCGGCGACCTCGCGGAACACCTCGTCGATCGCCGCCATCGGCGTGCTGATCACCGCGTTGCCGAAATGCTTGAGTGCCGCGGCCTGGGTAAAGGTGCCCTCGGGTCCGAGATAGGCCACTTTCAGCGGCTGCTCAAGCGCCAGGCAGGACGACATGATCTCGCGGAACAGCCGCGCGACCTCTTCGTTGTCCAGCGGCCCCTTGTTCAATTGCATGATGTGCTTGAGCACCCAGGCTTCGCGCTCGGGACGGTAGAACACCGGCGCCTCGCCCTCGCCCAGGGTTTGGGTCTTCACTCGCGCCACGTCCTGGGCGCAACGGGCACGCTCGCTGATCAGCTCGAGCAACTTCTCGTCGAGGCTGTCGATGCGCAGGCGCAAGGCCTTGAGCTGGTCCTGGTCCGCCATCAGCCGTGCTCCTTCTCGAACTCCGCCATGTATGCGACCAGCGCCTCGACCGCGTCCAGGCCAAGGGCGTTGTAGATGGAAGCGCGCATGCCGCCGACCGAGCGGTGGCCTTTCAGGTTGAGCAGCCCGCGCGCCTCGGCGCCTTCCAGGAACGGCTTGTCGAGACGCTCGTCGGCCAGGCGGAACGGCACGTTCATCCAGGAGCGGGCGCTCGGCTGGATCGGGTTGGTGTAAAAGTCGCTGGCATCGATGGTCTTGTACAGCAGGTCCTTCTTGGCGCGGTTGCGCTGCTCCATCGCGGTCACCCCGCCCTGCTCCTTCAGCCATTCGAAGACCAGGCCGGACAGGTACCAGGAGTAGGTCGCCGGGGTGTTGTACATGGAACCGTTGTCCGCGGCGATCTTGTAGTTGAGCATGGTCGGGCAGACGCTGCGGGCGCGGCCGAGCAGGTCTTCGCGAACGATCACCACCACCAGGCCGGACGGGCCGATGTTCTTCTGCGCCCCGGCATAGATCAGGCCGAAGCGGGACACGTCGAGCGGGCGCGAGAGGATATCGGAGGACATGTCGGTGACCAGCGGCACGTCGCCGGTCTCGGGAATCCAGTCGAACTCGAGGCCGCCGATGGTCTCGTTGGAGGCGTAGTGCACATAGGCCGCGTCCTTGGTCAGCGTCCACTCGTTCTGACCCGGAATGGCGAAGTAATCGTACTCCTTGGCGCTGGCCGCGACATTCACTGTGCCATAGCGACGAGCCTCCTCGATGGCCTTCTTCGACCAGATACCGGTATCGATATAGTCGGCGACGCCATCTTCGGGCAGCAGGTTCAGCGGAATCTCGGCGAACTGCTGGCTGGCGCCGCCCTGCAGGAACAGCACCTTGTAGTCCGAGGGAATGTCGAGCAGGTCGCGCAGGTCCTGCTCGGCCTTGCTGGCGATGGCCACGTAGTCATCACTACGGTGGCTCATTTCCATGACCGAAAGGCCCTTGCCCCGCCAGTCGAGAAGCTCGGCCTGGGCACGTTGCAGAACTGCGTCGGGAAGCGCCGCGGGACCGGCGCAGAAATTGAAGGCTCGCTTGCTCACATCCACTCTCGCTATAGGTAGGGCGGATAGCCGTGAGTTATCCGCCGAGGTCATCGGCCGGGCGGGCGCAGGCGCCCGCCCCGAGCCTTACTCTTCGTTGCCTTCCGCTTCCGCCGCGGGCTCGGACTCGGACTCGGCCGACTCGCCCAGAGATTCGGCAGCTTCCTCGCCCTCGGGCAGGTCCTCGTCATCTCCGCCCGACGGCTCCTGGACACGCTCCAGACCGACCAGTACCTCGTCGCTGGCGAGCTTGATCAGGGTTACGCCCTGGGTATTGCGGCCGGACAGGGAGACTTCGTCGACACGCGTCCGCACCAGGGTGCCCTGGTCGGAAATCAGCATGATCTCCTCGCCTTCCTGGACCTGTACCGCGGCGATCAGCGCGCCGTTGCGCTCGTTGGTGACCATGGCGATCACCCCCTGGCCGCCGCGGCCGCGACGCGGGAACTTGCTCAGCGGGGTACGCTTGCCGAAGCCGCGCTCGGAGGCGGTGAGGATCTGCGCCCCGGACTCCGGAATCAGCATGGAGATCAGCTGCTGCCCCTTGCCCAGGCGCATGCCACGTACGCCGCGGGCGTTGCGGCCCATGATGCGCACCACGCTCTCGGCGAAGCGGATCACCTTGCCGGCGCTGGAGAACAGCATGACTTCCTTGGCGCCATCGGTGATCGCGGCGGCGATCAGGGTGTCGCCCTCTTCCAGCTTGAGCGCGATCAGGCCGCTGCTGCGCGGACGGCTGAACTGCACCAGCGGGGTCTTCTTCACGGTACCGAAGGCGGTGGCCATGAAGATGTAGGCGCCGGTCGGCTCGGCCACCAGCTCGGCGGTCTCGCCCTCGACTTCCTCGACCTCGGCGGCCTCAACCACCTCGCCCTCGAGCACCGCGCCTTCGGCTTCGTCGAGGTCGTCATCGGCGCCACCGTTCTGCTGCAGCGCCTCCAGGTCGATCTGCAACATCGCGGTGATCCGCTCGCCCTCATCCAGCGGCAGCAGGTTCACCAGCGGCCGGCCACGCGCGGTACGCGAGGCTTCCGGAATCTCGAAGGTACGCAGCCAGTAGACCTTGCCCTTGCTGGAGAACAGCAGGAGGGTCGCATGGCTGTTGGCCACCAGCAGGTGTTCGATGTAGTCCTCGTCCTTCATCCCGGTGGCGGACTTGCCTTTGCCGCCGCGACGCTGCGCCTGGTAGGCGGCCAGCGGCTGGGACTTGGCGTAGCCGCCGTGGGAGATGGTCACCACGCGGTCTTCCTCGGTGATCAGGTCGGCGATGGTCAGGTCGACCTGGGAAGCCACGATCTCGGTGCGGCGAGCATCGCCGAATTCGGCCTTGACCGCTTCCAGCTCCTCACGGATCACCTCCATCAGGCGCGCCGGGTTGGTCAGGATGCGGATCAGCTCGCCGATCAGGTTGAGGATTTCCTGGTATTCGGAGAGCAGCTTCTCGTGCTCCAGGCCGGTCAGGCGATGCAGGCGCAGCTCGAGGATCGCCTGGGCCTGTTCCGGCGACAGGTAGTACTTGCCGTCGCGCAGGCCGTACTGCGGATCCAGGTCTTCCGGACGACAGGCGTCGGCGCCGGCACGCTCGACCATCGCTTCCACCGCGCTGGACTCCCAGGCAGTGGCGATCAGGCGTTCCTTGGCCTCGGCCGGGGTCGGCGAACTCTTGATCAGCTCGATCACCGGATCGATGTTCGACAGGGCGACCGCCTGGCCTTCCAGGATGTGCCCGCGCTCGCGGGCCTTGCGCAGCTCGTAGACGGTACGCCGGGTCACCACTTCGCGGCGGTGGCGGACGAACACTTCGAGCATGTCCTTCAGGTTCAGCGTGCGCGGCTGGCCGTCGACCAGGGCCACCACGTTGATGCCGAACACACTCTGCAGCTGGGTCTGGGCGTAGAGGTTGTTGAGGACCACCTCGCCCACCTCGCCGCGACGCAGCTCGATGACCACGCGCATGCCGTCCTTGTCGGACTCGTCGCGCAGCTCGGAAATACCCTCGATCTTCTTCTCTTTCACCAGCTCGGCGATCTTCTCGATCAACCGCGCCTTGTTCAATTGGTACGGTAGCTCGGTGATGATGATCTGCTCGCGACCGCCGCCCTTCTCCATCTCCTCGACGACGGCGCGGGCGCGGATGTAGATGCGCCCGCGACCGGTGCGGTAGGCCTCGATGATCCCGGCGCGGCCGTTGATGATGCCGGCGGTGGGGAAGTCCGGACCGGGGATGTACTGCATCAGCTCATCGACGGTCAGGTCGGGGTTGTCCATCAGCGCCAGGCAGCCGTCGATCACTTCGCCGAGGTTGTGCGGCGGGATGTTGGTCGCCATGCCCACGGCGATACCGCTGGAACCGTTGACCAGCAGGTTGGGAATCTTGGTCGGCATGACCGCCGGGATCTGCTCGGTGCCATCGTAGTTGGGCACCCAGTCGACGGTTTCCTTTTCCAGGTCCGCCAGCAGTTCGTGGGCCAGCTTGGCCATGCGCACTTCGGTGTATCGCATGGCTGCGGCGTTGTCGCCGTCCACCGAACCGAAGTTGCCCTGGCCGTCTACCAGCATGTAGCGCAGCGAGAACGGCTGCGCCATGCGCACGATGGTGTCGTAGACCGCGATGTCGCCGTGCGGGTGGTACTTACCGATCACGTCGCCGACCACACGGGCGGATTTCTTGTAGGGCTTGTTCCAGTCGTTGCCCAGCTCGCTCATGGCATAAAGCACACGGCGGTGCACCGGCTTCAGGCCGTCACGTGCATCCGGCAGGGCCCGCCCGACGATCACGCTCATCGCGTAGTCGAGATAGGACTGTTTCAGCTCGTCTTCGATATTGACCGGGAGAATTTCTTTGGCCAGTTCGCCCATGAGAAGCCTGGTTCCTTTTTCTGGTGGAACTTCGCCGCCTCGATCCTGAGGCAAACGAAGTAGGTCGGCGCATGCCCGAGCAGCGCCAACTCACTACAAATCAACGACTTGAGTCAAGGATTCGCGCACTCTCGAGGCCCCTCCGCGGGGCGCTCGAATAACCGTCGGAGCTTACCACAGCCCACGCCCCAGCCCAAGGCAAAGGCCCTGGCGGGGACGACCTCCAGTCGCCTCGTTCAATGCAGGCGCTTGCGGCTCATCAGGGCGGCCATGCGCTCGGCGTCGGGACGCTCGACGACGCCACGCTCGGTCACGATGGCATCGATAAGGTCCGCCGGGGTCACGTCGAATACCGGATTGTAGGCATCGACCTCGGCCGCTACCCGTCGCCCGCCGATTTCCAGCAGCTCGCGACCGTCGCGCTCTTCGATCGGGATGTCCTCGCCGCTCTCCAGGTTCATGTCGATGGTCGAACTCGGCGCCACCACCATGAAGCGCACGCCGTGGTGCATGGCGTTGACTGCCAACTGGTAGGTGCCGATCTTGTTGGCGACATCGCCATTGGCGGTGATGCGGTCGGCGCCGACGATGACCCAGGTGATGTTCTCGGTCTTCATCAGGTGCGCGGCGGCCGAATCCACGTTCAGGCTGACCGGGATGCCTTCGTTGGCCAGTTCCCAGGCGGTCAGCCGCGAGCCCTGGAGCCAGGGCCGGGTTTCGTCGGCGTAGATGCGATTGACCAGGCCTTCCAGGTGCGCGGCGCGGATCACCCCCAGCGCGGTGCCGAACCCGCCGGTCGCCAGGGCGCCGGTATTGCAGTGGGTGAGGATGTTCTGCGGGCTGCCCTGCTGCTTGCGGATCAGCTCCATACCCAACTGGGCCATGGTCAGGTTGGCCTCGCGGTCGCTTTCATGGATGGAGATCGCCTCGGCTTCCAGCACCGCCAGCGGCTGGTCGCCCTCTTTCATTCGCTCCAGACGGTCGCGCATGCGGTTCAGCGCCCAGAACAGGTTGACCGCCGTGGGTCGCGAGTCGGCCAGCAGGCGGAAGTCCTCCTCCAGCGCGGCGCGCCAGTCGCCGCCCTGCGCCAGGCGCGCGCGGGCGCCAAGGACGATGCCGTAGGCGGCGCTGATGCCGATGGCCGGCGCGCCGCGCACGACCATATCGCGAATGGCCTTGGCCACCTCGGCCGCCGACTCATGTTCGAGCCAGACCTCCTCCTGGGGCAGCAGGCGCTGATCCAGCAACCGCAGCGTACCGTCCCGCCACTCGATCGCCTTGACCCGCTCGGCCGCCAGCAGTCGCTCTCGCATGCACACACCTCTCGCTGAATCACGGAAAAGCTGCGGATTATAACGAGCCCCAGCCGCGGACGCTCGGGTATACTTCCGGCTTCCCGCTCTGCGCCCAGGATGCGCCGCCATGCCCAACGTCCGTAACCCCTTCGACCTCCTCCTGCTGCCGACCTGGATCGTCCCCGTGGAGCCCGCCGGGGTGGTGCTGCGCGATCACGCGCTGGGCATCCGCGACGGCCAGATCGCCCTGGTCGCGCCGCGCGAGCAGGCCATGCGCCATGGCGCCACGGAAATCCGCGAATTGCCCGGCATGCTGCTCGCCCCCGGCCTGGTCAACGCCCACGGCCATTCGGCAATGAGTCTGTTCCGCGGTCTCGCCGACGACCTGCCGCTGATGACCTGGCTGCAGGACCACATCTGGCCGGCCGAAGGCCAATGGGTCAGCGAGGACTTCATCCGCGACGGCACGGAGCTGGCCATCGCCGAACAGGTAAAGGGCGGCATCACCTGTTTCTCCGACATGTACTTCTATCCACAGGCCATCTGCGGCGTGGTCCATGACAGCGGGGTACGCGCCCAGGTGGCGATCCCGGTGCTGGACTTCCCGATCCCCGGCGCCCGCGACAGCGCCGAGGCGATCCGCCAGGGCATGGCACTGTTCGACGACCTCAAGCACCACCCGCGCATCCGCATCGCCTTCGGCCCGCACGCCCCTTATACGGTGAGCGACGACAAGCTGGAGCAGATCCTGGTGCTCACCGAGGAACTCGACGCCAGCATCCAGATGCACGTCCACGAGACCGCCTTCGAGGTGGAGCAGGCCATGGAGCGCAACGGCGAGCGCCCGTTGGCCCGCCTGCACCGCCTCGGCCTGCTCGGCCCGCGCTTCCAGGCGGTGCACATGACCCAGGTAGACGACGACGACCTGGCGATGCTGGTGGAAACCAACAGTTCGGTGATCCACTGCCCGGAATCCAACCTCAAGCTGGCCAGCGGCTTCTGCCCGGTGGAAGAGCTCTGGCAGGCCGGGGTCAACGTGGCCATCGGCACCGACGGCGCGGCGAGCAACAACGATCTCGACCTGCTCGGCGAGACCCGCACCGCGGCGCTGCTGGCCAAGGCCGTGTACGGCCAGGCCACCGCCCTCGACGCCCACCGCGCGCTGCGCATGGCCACCCTGAACGGCGCCCGCGCGCTTGGCCTGGAGCGCCTGATCGGCTCCCTGGAAGCCGGCAAGGCCGCCGACCTGGTGGCCTTCGATCTGTCCGGCCTGGCCCAGCAACCGGTCTACGACCCGGTTTCGCAACTTATCTATGCCAGCGGCCGCGACTGCGTGCGGCACGTCTGGGTCGGCGGCAGGCAACTCCTCGACGACGGCCGCCTGCTCCGTCACGACGAACAGCGCCTGATCGCCAGGGCCCGCGAATGGGGGGCGAAGATCGCCGCCAGCGACAGGTCCTGAACCGCGGCGGGCCGGCCCGCTGCGACAAACTGACATAGGAAGGCGAACCGCCGCCGGCCCCATCCCTCCGCCAAAGCTGGCAACATGAAGGATTGGATTCCGCCGCGGCGGCCCTTCCCCCAAAGGCTTCACTCTTCAACGGGAACGATTATGAGCAACGTCGACCACGCCGAGATCGCCAAATTCGAGGCACTGGCCCATCGCTGGTGGGACCGCGAGAGCGAGTTCAAGCCGCTCCACGACATCAACCCGCTGCGCGTCAACTGGATCGACGAGCGCGCCGGCCTGGCCGGCAAGAAGGTGCTCGACATCGGTTGCGGCGGCGGCATCCTCAGCGAAGCCATGGCCCAGCGCGGCGCCAACGTCACCGGCATCGACATGGGCGAAGCGCCGCTCGCGGTGGCGCGCCTGCACCAGCTGGAATCCGGCGTCGCCGTCGACTACCGGCAGATCACCGCCGAGCAGATGGCCGAGGAAATGCCCGGGCAATTCGACGTGGTCACCTGCCTGGAGATGCTCGAACACGTGCCGGACCCGGCCTCGGTGATCCGCGCCTGCCACCGCCTGGTCAAGCCGGGCGGACAGGTTTTCCTCTCGACCATCAACCGCAATCCCAAGGCCTACCTGTTCGCGGTGATCGGCGCGGAGTACATCCTCCAGTTGCTGCCGCGCGGGACCCACGATTTCCGCAAGTTCATCCGTCCGTCGGAACTCGGCGCCTGGTCGCGCGAGGCCGGTCTCGAGGTCAAGGACATCATCGGCCTGACCTACAACCCGCTGACCAAGCACTACAAGCTGGCCAACGACGTCGACGTCAACTACATGGTCCAGACCCAGCGGGAGGCGTGAAGCGCATGCGGCTCAAAGCGGTACTGTTCGACATGGATGGCACCTTGCTCGACACGGCGCCGGACTTCATCGCCATCACCCAGGCCATGCGTGCCGCCCACGGCCTGCCGCCGGTGGACGAGCAACGGGTGCGCGACGTGGTCTCCGGCGGCGCGCGCGCGATGGTTGCCGCGGCCTTCGGCCTGTCGCTGGACAGCCCGGAACTGGAACCCCTGCGCCAGGAGTTCCTCGACCGCTACCAGGAGCATTGCGCGGTTCTCAGCCGGCCCTACGACGGCATCCCCGAACTGCTCGCGGCGATCGAGAAAGCCGGGTTGATCTGGGGCGTGGTGACCAACAAGCCGGTGCGCTTCGCCGAACCGATCATGCAGCGCCTGGGCTACGCCGAGCGTTCCAGGGTGCTGGTCTGCCCGGACCACGTGACCCGCAGCAAGCCCGATCCCGAGCCGCTGCTACTGGCCTGTAGCCAGCTCGGCATCGATCCGTCGAGGGTGCTGTTCATCGGCGACGACCTGCGCGACATCGAATCCGGCCGCGACGCCGGGACCAAGACCGCGGCGGTGCGCTACGGCTACATCCACCCCGAAGACAACCCCGCGCACTGGGGCGCCGACGTGATCGTCGACCACCCGCGCGAACTCATCGACGTTCTCGACCGCGCGCTCTGCGACTGCTGATCCGCAGCGCCGCCGACAGACAACGACCGCCGCCAGGCGGGTCATGCATTCAAAGGATTCGACATGTTCCAGTACTCCGCCCGCCCCGACCTGCTGAAAGACCGCGTGATCCTGGTCACCGGCGCCGGCCGCGGCATCGGCGCCGCCGCCGCCAAGACCTTCGCCGCCCACGGCGCCACCGTGCTGCTGCTGGGCAAGACCGAGGAGTACCTGAACGAGGTCTACGACGCCATCGAGGCCGCCGGCCATCCGCAGGCCGCCGTGATCCCGTTCAACCTGGAGACCGCCCAGCCGCACCAGTTCGAGGAACTGGCGGCAACCCTGGAGAACGAGTTCGGCCGCATCGACGGCCTGCTGCACAACGCTTCGATCCTCGGTCCGCGCTCGCCGATGCAACAGATTTCCGGGGAGAACTTCATGCGCGTGATGCAGGTGAACGTCAATGCCATGTTCATGCTGACCACCGCCATGCTGCCGCTGATGAAGCTCTCCAGCGACGCCTCGATCATCTTCACCTCGAGCAGCGTGGGCCGGAAGGGCCGCGCCTACTGGGGCGCCTATTCGGTATCGAAGTTCGCCACCGAGGGCCTGATGCAGACCCTTGCCGACGAACTCGACGGTACCAGCGCGATCCGCGCCAACAGCGTCAACCCCGGCGCCACCCGCACCAGCATGCGCGCCCTCGCCTACCCTGGGGAAAACCCGCTGAACAACCCCACCGGCGAGGAGATCATGCCGGTCTACCTGTACCTCATGGGGCCGGACAGCGCCGGCGTCAACGGCCAGGCCTTCGACGCCCAGTGATTCCCCGGCAGCCTCGCCGCCCGGCGAGGCTGCCCTGTCCTTCCCTTCCCTCTTCCCGTCCGGAACTTCCCATTCTTTTTGCATATTTTTCCCACTGAGTGGGAAAGTGGTTTCATTTTCCGGGAAATCGCCTTCACCCTGTGGGTCAAGGAGTTCCCATGTCGAAGCATTCCCCCACCGATCGCCTGCTGCAGATCCTCATTGCCCTTGGCCAGGCGCCCGAAGCCCTGTCTGCCAAGGAGCTGTCGCTGACCCTGGAGCAGCCGCTGAGCAGCACCTACCGGCACCTGAAGACCCTGTTGCGCTGGGGCCTGGCCGAAGAACAGGCCGGCCAGGGCCGCTACCTGCCCGGCCCGGCCTGCCTGCAACTGGCGAAGAAATTCGATCGCGAGGCCTCGCTGATCGGTCTCGCCAAACCGGAACTCAAGCGCCTGGCCGACCTGAGCCAGGAGAGCGTGGCGCTGATGGTGGCCAGCAACCAGCAGGCGATCTGCCTGGAACTGTTCGACAGTCCGCAGCCGCTGCGCTGCTGCTACCAGAAAGGGCTGGCGCAGCCGCTGTTGCATGGCGCCTCGGCCAAAGCCCTGCTGGCGCACCTGGAGGACGAACGGCGCGAGGAGCTGTACCTCGCCCAGGAACTCTCCGCCGAGCGTATCGACAAGCTGGAGCAGGAACTCCGGCTGATCCGCGAACAGGGCTACGCCGTCAGCCAGGGCGAGATCGACGAAGGCGTCTGGGGCATCAGCGTACCGCTGCTGGACAGCCGCCAGCGCCTGCACGGCGCCCTCAGCCTGATGGCCCCCGCCTTGCGCGCCCAGTCGCGCAGCGAACGCTTGCGGCAATGGACCCTCGACGCCGCCGCGCGACTTTCCGCGCGGCTGGACTGACCAACAGGAGTTTCGATGTACCCCGCCCCCGACATGAGCCTCTGGCAAGGCCGGATCGATAGCCAGGAAGGCGCCGACGCGCGGCGCTGGCACCAATGGATGCGCCCCTACGCAGACGACGCCGAAGCGGCCAGCGTGCTGCTCGGTTTCGCCAGCGACGAAGGCGTGCGCCGCAACCAGGGTCGCCAGGGCGCGCGCCACGGACCGCCAGCCTTGCGTCGCGCGCTGGCCAACCTGGCCTGGCACGGCGAGCAAGCGATCTACGATGCCGGCGACATCGTCGCCGGCGACGATCTGGAAGCCGCCCAGGAACGCTACGCGCAACGCGTCGCCGACCTGCTCGCGCGCGGCCACCGGGTGGTCGGACTGGGCGGCGGCCACGAAATCGCCTACGCCAGCTTCGCCGGCCTCGCCCGCCACTTGAGTCGGCATGAGCGCCTGCCGCGCATCGGTATCCTCAATTTCGACGCGCATTTCGACCTGCGCCACGCCGAACGGGCCAGCTCCGGCACGCCGTTCCGCCAGATCGCCGAACTCTGCCAGGCCAGCGACTGGCCGTTCGCCTACTGCTGCCTGGGCATCAGCCGCCTGAGCAACACCGCGGCGCTGTTCGACCAGGCCCAGCGCCTGGGTGTGCGCTACCTGCTGGACCGTCAGTTGCAGCCATGGAACCTGGAACGCAGCGAAGCCTTCCTCGACAGCTTCCTGCAATCCGTCGACCACCTCTACCTGACCGCTTGCCTCGACGTGCTCCCGGCCGCCCAGGCGCCCGGCGTCAGCGCGCCCTCGGCGCACGGCGTGGAGATGCCGGTGGTGGAGCACCTGGTCCGCCGCGCCAAGGCCAGCGGCAAGCTGCGCCTGGCCGACATCGCCGAACTCAACCCGCAACTCGATAGCGACCAGCGCACCGCCCGGATCGCCGCGCGCCTGGTCGACAGCCTGGTCAACTGATCGCCCTTTCGCCCACACAACAACAATAGAGCCCCGCCATGCCGACATTGCACCTGGACGCCCTGTCCACCACCGCCCTCGCCCTGCTCCTGCTCGCCCTCGGCAGCCAATTGAAGAAGCGCAGCCGCTGGCTGACACGTCTGTGCGTACCGTCGCCGGTGATCGCCGGCTTCGGCTTCGCCTTCCTGGTCTGGCTGCTCAGGGATCGCGGCTGGCTCGACATCGGCCTCGACACCAGCCTGCAGACGCCCCTGATGGTGGCGTTCTTCACCACCGTCGGCCTCGGTGGCAGCCTCGGCCTGCTGCGCAAGGGCGGCAAGACCCTGCTGGTCTACCTGTCGGCCTGCTGGGCGCTGGCGATACTGCAGAACCTGATCGGCGTCGGCAGCGCCGGGCTGCTCGGCCTCGACCCGCTGCTCGGGATCATGGCCGGCGCGGTGTCGCTGGAAGGCGGTTTCGGCGCGGCGGCGGCCTTCGGCCCGGTTGCGGAAGGGCTCGGCGCCCAGGGCGCGATCACCGTGGCGCTGGCCTCGGCCACCTTCGGCATGGTCGCTGGCGGGCTGCTCGGCAGCCCGGTGGCGCGCTGGCTGATCGAACGCAACCGCCTGCCGGTGCAGGCGGAAAGCGACAATCGGCTGGAAGCCCTCGGGCAGCAGGAGCGACGCCAGCATGCGGCGGCCACGCTGGACGGCAATCTCCTGCTGCGCCTGCTGACCTGCGTGCTGCTGGTGATGGTGCTCGGCTTCTGGCTCGGCGACGCGCTCCAGGAACGCCTGGGCCTGGTGCTGCCCAGTTATGTCGGGGCGATGTTCATCGCCATCGTCCTGCGCAACCTCGACGACCGGCTCGGCTGGCTGCGCATTCCGGACCACGCCGTCGGTACCCTGGGCGACGTCTGCCTGGGCATCTTCCTGACCATGGCGATGATGAGCCTGAAGTTCTGGGAGCTGGAGAACCTCGGCCTGCCGCTGCTCGGCGTACTGTTCATCCAGGTCGCGGTGCTGTTGCTGCTGACGATCTTCGTGCTGTTCCGCCTGCTCGGCCGCAACTACGACGCCGCGGTGCTCTGCGCCGGCTTCCTCGGCCACGGCCTGGGCGCCACGCCCAACGCGGTGGCCAACATGGGCGCGGTCTGCGAGCACTATCGGGTGTTCTCGCACAAGGCCTTCATCATCGTGCCCCTGTGCGGCGCGGTACTGATCGATCTCGTCGCCATCCCGGCGATCACCTGGTTCATCAACGCCTTCAGTTGAACCATGGCGGCGCTCCGCTAGCGGAGCGCCAGCTTTCCGACGAGCGCCTCGGCCACTCGCCAGCAAAACGCCATTATTCCGTCGAAATCTCTCCGAAATTCCTACAGAATGTGGAAACCATTCCTAGGAAAACCTGTCTGTGCCTCTGATTTCTCCGTTCTTCAGTTGGCTGGCACGAAACTCGCCTTAGCCCTACTGTCGCCGTCTTTCGCGCCAGAGGTTCCGCGCATGGCTCCTCCCAAGCAGTCCAATACCATCGATTTCGACGCCGCCAAGCAGAAGCGCGGCCCCCAGCCCGGCGGCAACGCCAGCGGGCCGCGCGCCAGCAACCTGACGGAGTTGCGCCAGCAACTGACCCTACAGTTGCAGAGCAGCCTGGAGGCGGAGCGGATTCTCGGCCTGTTCTTCGAGGAAGTCCGCCAACTGATCCCGCTGGACGCCCTTGGCTACCGCCATCCGGGCTCCGACCTGCGCCTGGAGTTCGGCAGCAGCGCCAAGCATTCGGTGAGCTATCGCCTGAGCCATGACAGCGACTACCTCGGCGAACTGATCTTCCGTCGCCGCCAGCGCCTCGGCGAAGACGAACAACGGCAACTGGAGAGCCTGCTCGGCACCCTGCTGTTCCCGCTGCGCAACGCCCTGCTCTATCGCGCCGCGATCCAGACCGCCCTGCGCGACGCCCTGACCGGCACCGGCAACCGCATCGCCATGGACCAGGCGCTCGGCCGCGAACTGGAACTGGCCCGGCGCAACCTGCAACCGCTCTCGGTGCTGATGCTCGATATCGACCACTTCAAGCGGGTCAACGACCACTACGGTCACACCGTCGGCGACGAAGCCCTCAAGGCCGTGGCGGAAACCATCAAGGACCACCTGCGCAATGTCGACATGGTGTTCCGTTTCGGCGGCGAGGAATTCCTCGTCCTGCTGTCCAGCACGCCGCTGCAGGCTGCCTGCATGGTCGGCGAACGCCTGCGCCAGGCGGTGGAGGAACTGGACTACCGGCACGCCGGCGAACCGCTGAAGCTGTCGATCAGCCTCGGTTGCGCCGACCTGCGGCCCGGCGAAGGCAGCGACGACCTGCTGCGACGGGTCGACGAGGCGCTCTACGAAGCCAAGCGCGACGGCCGCAACCGCCTGCGCTGCGCCTGAGGCTTACCGACTCGCCCCCGAAGCGCGGAGCAGGCGCATCGGGCGACGGCAGTAGCGACGGCTCTCACCGGCGCAGTCACGGTTTCCGCCAAGGTCCTGCCGCTTATGGCTGCGCCGGCTCGTCCGGGGCGCCATAGGCCTGGCGCAAGCGGACGCGCTTCTCCAGCAGCCAGCCGCTGGTTTCCTTGCCGTCTCGAGCCACGTACATGACGTTCAGCCACTCGCCGCTCGGCTTGTAGACAGTGATGAAGTCGCCGGGAGTCACGAAGACCCCGGTGACACAGTCGGCACGCGGCGCGCTGTGGAAATAGGCGCGCCCCTTGTCGATCACCTCGCCCTCCAGGGGCGGACGGAAGTTGACCTCGGGGCCGGCCGTCGCCTCGTCAAGGCTTGCACAGCTCTGCGCCGGCATCGCCGCATCCTCGGCCAGCCCGGCGACGCTCCATAGCATGCAGAGCGCGATAGCCAGGATCCTGTGCATTTCACCACCTCCTTGTGTGCGAGCGATCATTAGACACCGATTCCCAGGCATGAAAAAGGCCCCCGAAGGGGCCTTTCCAGGGCGCTTTCCGCTCAGCGGCGGAAGCCCGGACGCATACCGTCGCCGGCCGGTTTCGGCCGCCGCTTGACCTGCGGCTTGCGGGCCGCCGGCTTGTCGCCCGGCGCGCTGGCCGGACGCTCGTCGCGCGGCTTGCTCGGGCGCGGCTTGCGGTTGCTCTCGCGGGGCCGCTCGGCAACCGGAGTGCCCTGCTCGCGCCCCTTGCGCTCGGCGCTCGGCTGCGGACCGCGCGCGGGACGCGAAGCCGGCGCGCGACGAGCGGCATTCTCGCCGTCCTCGCGCCTTGGCGCACGCTTGCGCCCGGCTTCCGGACGCTCGCTGCGCGCCAGCGGACGGGCCTGCTTGCGCTGCTGGCGTTCGGCCTTCTCGCGCGCCTTGGTGGTCATGCCCGGCAGCGCCACCGGCTTGAGGCCGACTTCCTCGCTGAGGATGTCGATTTCGCGCTGGTCCATTTCGCGGTAGCGGCCCATGGTCAGCTCGGAGGTCAGGAACACCGGGCCGAAACGCACTCGCTTCAGGCGGCTGACCACCAATCCCTGGGATTCCCACAACCGGCGCACCTCGCGGTTGCGGCCCTCCATCACTACGCAGTGGTACCAGTGGTTGAAGCCTTCGCCGCCCGGCGCCTGCTGGATATCGCTGAACTTGGCCGGGCCGTCCTCGAGCATCACGCCGTTGAGCAGGCGCTCGATCATCTCTTCGGTGACCTCGCCGCGCACCCGTACCGCGTATTCACGGTCCATCTCATAGGAAGGATGCATCAGGCGGTTGGCCAGTTCGCCATCGGTGGTGAACAGCAGCAGGCCGGTGGTATTGATGTCCAGGCGACCGACATTGATCCAGCGACCGGTGCGCAGGCGCGGCAGGCGGTCGAAGATGGTCGGGCGGCCTTCCGGATCGTCGCGGGTGCAGACCTCGCCTTCCGGCTTGTTGTAGATCAGCACGCGACGGACACTCTCGGCGGCCTCTTCGCGGCGGATCAGGTGGCCATCGACGGTGATCGCATCGTGGCTGTCGACCCGCTGGCCGAGGCTGGCCACGCTGCCATTGACGTTGACCCGGCCTTCGGCGATCCACACTTCTACGTCGCGCCGGGAACCGACGCCGAGACGGGCGAGGACTTTCTGCAATTTTTCCCCGACCGGTACGTGGGGATTCTCTGGGGTATCGTTCATCTGGGCACCTCCCGGTGTGGCTGGCAACGAATCGAAGGGCGCGCATCATACGCGCTTCGTCAGGACAAAGCACCGTCCCCGGGCGGAAACCCGGACAATCCCGCTAGACTAGGCCGGGTTCACCCACCCCGCCACCCGGAGGCCCCGGTGCACGATGTCCCTCCCTTCAGCGGCGCCAAGCTGGCGCTGTTCTATGGCGACCACCTGGTCGTCTACAAACGCGACGAAAAACCCGGCATTCCCTTCCCCGGCTACTGGGACTTTCCCGGCGGCGGCCGCGAGGGCCTGGAGACGCCTGCCGAATGCGCCCTGCGCGAACTCGAGGAAGAGTTCTCCATCCGCCTGGAAGAACCTCGTATCGAATGGCAGCGACAGTATCCGAGCACCAGCGGCAGCGCGCCCTTCGCCTACTTCCTGGTGGCGCGCCTGGAGGACCGCGAATTCGAGGCCATCCGCTTCGGCGACGAAGGACAATACTGGCGATTGATGGAGGTGGACGCCTACCTCGCGCATGCCATGGCCGTACCCTACCTGCAGAGCCGGCTCGGCGACTATCTGCGGGAACGCCGGCGCATCGGCGAATAACGCGGATGACGTTAGCCGTTCCATGCCCCGGATAATCCGGACGGCATAAAAAAACCCGGCCGAAGCCGGGCATGCCCAGGCGGGCAGTCTCAGTGTCTGCGGTGCTCGGCGAAGCGCTCCAGGGCTTCGCGGCTGAGGCGCTCGACCTGGGCCCAGTCGCCGCGGTCGACCACGGCCTTGGGTAGCATCCAGGTGCCGCCGACGCACATCACGTTGGGTACCGCCAGGTAGTCGGCGAGATTGTTCAGACTGACGCCTCCGGTGGGGCAGAAGCGGATATCGGGGAATGGCCCCGAGAACGCCTTCAGCGCCGCCGGGCCGCCGCTGACCTCGGCGGGGAACAGCTTGAAGCGGCGGTAGCCGTGGCGATAGGCGAGCATGATCTCGGAAGCGCTGGCCACGCCGGGCAACAGCGGGACTTCGCTGTCCAGGGCGAAGCTCAGCAACTCGTCGGTGCAACCCGGGGTGACCACGAAGCTCGCCCCGGCCTTTTCCGCAGCAGCGAAGGTCTGCGGGTCGAGCACGGTGCCGGCGCCGATGCGCAGGTGCGGGCGCTCCTCGCTGAGGCGACGGATGGCGGTCAGCCCGTGCGCCGTGCGCAGGGTGATCTCCAGGGCGGTCAGGCCGCCGGCGGCGAGGGCATCGGCCATCGGCAGGATGTCCGCCTCGCGGTCGATGGTGATCACCGGGAGGATGCGCGCCTCCCGGCACAGCGTGTCGATGCGGGCGGTCTTCTGTTCAAGGTTGTGCATGGCTACAGCTCCGCCACTCAGGGGTACCAATGGATCGTCAGCGGCGCGCGGAGGAAGGCGCGAACCGGCATCCGCCGTTCGTCCTCGACCGCCAGCGCGGTGTTCAGGGTGGCCAGCTTGGACTGGCCCTGGATCGCCAGCAGCTGCACCTTCGCCGCCGCCAGCACGGCGCGCGGCAGGGTCAGGCGCTGGTGCGGCACGCTCGGCGCCCACATCGGCAGGCAACGGCGCGTGCCCTGGGGATCCATCGCCAGGTCCAGGCCAGGGCTGTTCGGGAACAGCGAGGCGGTATGGCCGTCGTCGCCCATGCCGAGGACCAGCACGTCGATCGGCAACGGCAGCTCGTGCAGGTGGTGGTCGGCCAGCTCGGCCGCTTCCTCCAGGCTCGCCGCCGGCTGGTAGAGGCCGATGAAGCGCGCCTTCGCCGCCTCGCCACGGAGCAGGTGGCGGCGAACCAGGCCGGCGTTGCTATCGGCATGGGACTCCGGCACCCAGCGCTCGTCGGCCAGGCTGAGGGTGATCCGCGACCAGTCCAGCGGCTCCTCGCTCAAGGCTTCGAGGAAGGCCACCGGACTGCGCCCACCGGACACCACCAGCAGCGCCTGGCCCTGCTCGGCCAGCGCCGAGCGCAA
Organism: Pseudomonas sp. HMSC063H08; assembly: GCF_001813645.1. Lineage (NCBI taxonomy): Bacteria > Pseudomonadati > Pseudomonadota > Gammaproteobacteria > Pseudomonadales > Pseudomonadaceae > Pseudomonas > Pseudomonas sp. HMSC063H08. Next base: position 3,710 of record NZ_KV813313.1, on the reverse strand, counting down.
CCGGCCGGCGACTTCGGCGGCCAGGCCGCGGGCCTGCTCGGCGGCGCTGCCCCAGACCTGCAGGCCGACGCCGGCCGGCAGCTTCAACTCAGAAATCGCCATACCAACTCCTCCCATCGCGGGCCACCAGGGCCACCGAGGCCACCGGCCCCCAACTCCCCGCCGGATACGGCTTGGGCGCTTCGCTCAGGCGTTCCCAGCCAGCGATCAGCTGGTCGCACCACTTCCAGGCGAACTCCACCTCGTCCTTGCGCACGAACAGGTACTGGTTGCCCTGGGTGACCTCCAGCAGCAGACGCTCGTAGGCATCGGGAATCCGCGCCGCGTGGTAGGTCTCGGAAAAACTCAGTTGCAGCGGGCCGGTACGCAATTGCATGCCCTTGCCCAGGCCCTGGTCCTTGGTCATCACTTGCAGGGAGATACCTTCGTCCGGCTGCAGGCGGATGATCAGCCGGTTGCTGATCAGCGAACGCTGCTCGGGAGCGAAGATGTAGTGCGGCGGCTCCTTGAAGTGGATGACGATCTGCGACAGCTTCTGCGGCATGCGCTTGCCGGTGCGCAGGTAGAACGGCACGCCCGACCAGCGCCAGTTGCGGATATCCACGCGCAGGGCGACGAAGGTTTCCGCGTCGCTGTCGCGATTCGCATGTTCCTCCTCCAGGTAGCCCGGCACTGCCTTGCCGTCGCTGAAACCGGCGGTGTACTGCCCACGCACCACGCGCGAAGCCAGTTGTTCGGCGGGAATCGGCTCGAGGGCGCGGAGCACCTTGACCTTCTCGTCGCGAATGCTGTCCGCCGAAAGGTCGCTGGGCGGATCCATGGCGATCAGGCAGAGCAGTTGCAGCAGGTGGTTCTGCACCATGTCGCGCAGTTGCCCGGCCTGGTCGAAGTAGCCCCAGCGGCCTTCGATGCCGACCTTCTCGGCCACGGTGATCTCCACGTGGGAGATGTGGTTCTGGTTCCACTGGGTCTCGAAGAGGCTGTTGGCGAAGCGCAGGGCGATCAGGTTCTGCACCGTCTCCTTGCCCAGGTAATGGTCGATCCGGTAGATGCGGCTTTCCGGGAAGAACCGGGCGACTGCCTCGTTGACCTCGCGGGACGACTCCAGGTCATGACCGATGGGCTTCTCCAGCACCACCCGGGTGCGCTCGGCGAGACCGGCGGCGGCGAGGTTCTCGCAGATGCCGCCGAACACCGAGGCCGGCGTGGCGAAGTAGGCGACCAGCGGCAGTTCGTCGTCCACCGCCTCGCGCAAGCCGACATAGGCCTGCGGGTCGAGGAAGTCCATGCTCAGGTAGTCGAGGCGTTCGCGGAAACGCTGCCAGACCGCGTCGTCCCACTCCTTCGCCGGCACCGCCAGGCGCAGGCGCTGCTCCAGCGTCGCCAGGTGTTCGGCGGGAGCGCCTTCGTCACGGGCCAGGGCCAGGACGCGGGTATCGCGGTGCAGCAGGTTCTCGCGATCGAGTTGGTAGAGCGCCGGGAACAGCTTGCGCAAGGCGAGATCGCCCAGCGCACCGAACAGCGCTAACGTGCAAGGCAGAACGCGGACATCAGGCATTTGTTGTTACCAACCAAATATTGAGTGATATTGAGCCATCCACTGCGCAATTAAGACAAATATGTAGTAATTAAACAACATATTTTTCCCAGCCCGCCACGCTGTTGGTCGCATGCCGGCCTGACGTTAGGATAGGCGCCGCCGCCGGCCCTTCCCCGCCGGGCCGACAGAACACGAGGAACCCGGATGAAAAACCTGCTGGAGCAGATCCAGAGCCGCCTGGACGAACTGAACAAGGCGGAGCGCAAAGTCGCCGAGGTCATCCTGCAGAACCCGCAGCAGGCCACCCGCTTCAGCATCGCCGCCCTGGCCCAGGCGGCAGCGGTCAGCGAACCGACGGTGAACCGCTTCTGTCGCTCCTTCGGCATGAGCGGCTATCCGGAACTGAAGATCCAGCTGGCCCAGAGCCTGGCCAGCGGCGCTGCCTTCGTGACCCAGGCGGTAGCCGAGGACGACGGGCCGGAAGCCTATACACGGAAGATCTTCAGCAACACCATCGCCTCCCTCGACAGCGCCCACAAGCTGCTCGACCCACGCGTCATCGACCGCGCCGTGGACCTGTTGATCCAGGCCCGGCAGATCCACTTCTTCGGTCTCGGCGCCTCGGCCTCGGTAGCGCTCGACGCGCAGCACAAGTTCTTCCGCTTCAACCTGGCGGTGAGCGCCCAGGCCGACGTGCTGATGCAACGGATGATCGCCTCGGTGGCGCATACCGGCGACCTGTTCGTGGTGATTTCCTATACCGGACGCACCCGCGAGCTGGTGGAGGTGGCGCACCTGGCGCGGGAGAACGGCGCCTCGGTGCTCGGCCTGACCGCCGCCGGCTCGCCGCTGGCCAGGGCCAGCACCCTGTGCCTGGACATCCCGTTGCCGGAAGACACCGACATCTACATGCCGATGACTTCGCGGATCGTCCAGCTCACCGTGCTCGACGTACTGGCCACCGGAGTGACCCTGCGCCGCGGCGTGGACTTCCAGCCGCACCTGCGGCGGATCAAGGAAAGCCTGGTGCCGACCCGCTATCCCCTCGACGAGGACAACTGACCGCCCGCCTATTGCAGGCCGGCGGCGAGACTCAGGCGCATGCGTTCGCCGGGCGCCAGGATCAGCCCACCCGGGCGGTAGCCAGCGGCGCCGATACAGAGGAAGCGTTCCGCTTCGCCCGGCTCGACCTGCTCCACCGGGCGGCTGCCGGGGTGCCAGATCACGCTGCCGGCGCTGACGTTCTTGTCGATCCGCAAGCGGCGGTTCCAGCCGCCGTCCTCCAGCACCAGCGATCCGGGATGGTAGAGCACCTGCTTGACCGCGCCGCGCGGTATCCAGGTTCCCGGAATCCGCGAAGCGCCGCGCTGGCCGCGAGCCGACTCCAGCTCCATGCCGTGCACCACCACCCGGCTCAGCGCGCCGACCCGCCAGTAGGGCTGCAGGGCGAAGCTGAACAGGCAATCGTCGTCTTCCTCATGGTAGCTGCACAGCTCCAGCTCCAGGCGCTGGCCAAGGCGCGCATCGAGGCGCACGTGCCAGTCCTCCAGGTCCAGTTGCCAGCTCACCACCACCTTGCTTTCGTCGGCGTAGGCATCCAGCAGGCGCCATTCGCGTTGCCGCGCCCAGCCCTGCTGCGGCCATTCGCTGCCGTTCGGATGGCTGCCGAACCACGGCCAGCAGACCGGGATGCCGCCGCGCACCGGCGCGCTGCTGAGGGCCGGCCATTCGCTGGCGCACCACAGCAACGGGCGTTCGCCCTGCGGCTGGAAATGCAGGAGCTGCGCTCCTTGCCGACTGAATACGGCCTGGCACAGCGGATGGTCGATCAACAGCAGATCGCGACGTTGGAAGCGTACCCAGTCGAACGGTCGCTTGGCCCGCATGGAATGAAAGAAACGCTGCAGCGGATGCTCAAGCATGTCCGATTGTCCTACCCTCTCCCCTTCCCGGAAAGCCCGGGCGTGCATCCGTGTAGTTTTACTACATTTCGCACGCAAGCCCCAAATGATCGGCACAGGAAAAGCGTAGTCGGTTTGTAACAGGCAGCCGGGAAGAGCGGTCGCCGGAAAAAAACGGCCCGCCCGAAACGCTCGGGCGGGCCCAGGCACAACACCGGAGCAGGCAACGCGACGGTCAGAACACCGTCTGGATCTTGATCCCCGCCACC